>PAPR01000063.1 GCA_002709085.1 Pseudooceanicola sp.
AGGACTCCGTGAACGCAATCCCCACTTCAGAATCCATCTCGCCCTCACAGGCAAGACCGACCGTTCACGCCTTCAGTTCCAAACGCGATTCCCCTGCCGATCAAGACGAGGGTGCCCTGGTCGTCGAAGACGTCCCCACTCGCCAAGTCACGGGTATAAATTACGTTTGCCTGATAAGTTTGCGCTGCTTCACATCCCAGTGAAGGTTCGTATTGCGTGCAAGGCGTGCGCAGCTGTCGTTTAGGCCAAGCCGGTTTGACCAACGGGCCATCGACCTTATTGGAATGGCATGAATGTCCCCAAAACCGTCAACAAGAACGCACTCCATAGGACCAAGCGCGTGACTATTGCTGCGGCATCCAAAAACGAAATTGTCTGCATTCAGGTCGCTCGCACGAATTTCATATCCATAAATACGGCTAATGCAGTTGTTGAGTAGGACTATGTCCGTATCTGTCAATGCGCCTGCACGTACTTTTGAACCCAGAGTTTTTCCAAGCGATCCATCTGGCATCGTCACACGCTCTGTTAAGCAGCCCAACCCAAGGTTGGTAACCACAAAGCCGTACATATGACTGATCGGCGCATTGAAATCCGGGGTGGGGTATTTCAAGCAAACACGCAGATATTCTTGATATTCTTTGCGAATTTGGCGAATGCGGGTGCTTGGAAAAAGACGCGTGGCCCAACCATTAAAGTTGTAGTGTCGCGGCATATTTTGTGATGGTTTGAGAATTTTAACAAGTTTTGTGTTGTCATACGGGTGCGCATAAACGTCCCGTTGACCACCGCTAGTGACTTTTTCTTCTTCATGTAGGATGACGACGTGTTGCATGTAACGCTATTATGATGCCGTCCAGCGTGATGGCAATAGGTGGAGGTGCATTGGAGTGCCCCCACCGAGTGGTCCAGCTTGAATGCTAGGCTCAGAGCACAAACTCGCAAACTCTCGTTATGAGTGAGGGAGCATCGGGGGGCAGGTCACAGCAGACAGCAAATCGCAGCCTACGTCAGTGTCCGAATTTCGGGGGTAGCTCAGGACACCGCCGCAAGCCGTTGCGATTTATAAATATAATGCAGCTCAACACGCGGCGGTCATCGACGCGCGGCACACCATCGCTCTTGGGGAAATAGGGCCGAAGCCGTGCCATCTGATCTTCGCTCAGCCAGTAAGGATTGCTCAAAAAACCCCCTCAATTTGGGAGTTTGAATCATACCGGCCAGATTGCCTCAAGTGTATTAACGGGTCCTGAGTCTAACATTGGCCGCGCTATTCACCGCGCCCATTGCCCAATTATCTTAACTCGCAAAGCTTAAGGCTTTGCAAACATGCTCACCCAAGAAACGACAATGTTGTTCTGAGTATCGCGACCACCTCAGGCGTCGACTTAAAAACTTTCCGCTCAGTAAGATGGAATTAGGTTTCTCGCTGCATGATGCCGGGCATTGACCTGATTCTGAGTGGAGCCTGATGTTCGCCAATGTTTGCATACCCACACCGCTGGATTGTCCCGAGGATTCGGCTTCTGTATCCCGCACGCCCGCAAGGCGAGGGCTACCGAACAGACTTAGTCGTTCAGCGATCGTGTTGTTCATGGTGCTCCTCGGAAGTTTGCTACCCAGTTCCGCCCTTGCACAGCAGTTGGTCTTGAACGCCGTCGGGGGGCCCTTTGTCGTGGGGACCGGTATCGGCAAACGCGCGCTATGGACGAACGCCGGAAGCGTCGACGGGGCCTCCGTCGATATCGTCGCGGTGATGACCTACACCACACAGAACCATACCTTTGCCACCGGTAATGGCCAGATGCAGATCACATCAGTCAGCCAGGACCCCCACTTCGTAGAGTTTCACATCTATCAGGCCGGAACGTACAACATTAATACGAACAGCGGCGGCGTTCCGGTGATCGCCGACGTTACGATCCAGATCAACGATATCGACGGGCCCTTAAACGAACAGGTCTATGTTCCAATCTGCGATGGATCGGTTGAATACGTGCGCGTCGACAGGTCCGCCACCACCTACCGAGGCTATATAGAAGGGCCCGACGCCAATCTGGGTACAGAAGTCTTCTACCTCGCCGGCGATCGCAGCTACAGCAACCAGCCAGCCTCGGGGCTTGAGATTTCCTATCCTCAGACATCGTCTTTCAGCTTTGGCCGAACTGCCAACAATGGTTTCCTCGTCAGAATCGCTAATCCCACCTATGACGAAGCACAGACCTTCGATTTGCAATGCGGCGATTTCAAAGCGCCTCTCCTGCAGAACGACGTGAAAGAACAGGTGCTCGGTGATCCAGTGGTGCAGAACATCTTGTTCAACGACTCGGTCTCGACGGAAAACGACAACGCTCCGGCTAACGACAGCCTGCAGCCAAGCGAATACGCAAAGCAAGCAATCGATCTGATCCCCCCGACCGGGGCACTGAACCTGATCACGGATGGCGACGGCCACCGTGTCGCCTTTGACGTTCTCGGAGAGGGTAGATGGACCTATGATGACCTGACAGGAGAATTAACCTTCACCCCTTTCGCCGCCTTCTTCGCGGCTCCGACCCCGATCAACTATCGGTTTCAGTCGCCGATCAAATTACCCAATGAGCCCGCCGCATATTCCTCGCCTGCGGAGGTCGCGGTCGATGTCGGATCCGTCGGATTATTGAAGCTGGCAACCCTCGTTGACACCAACCTCAATGGATATGCCGATCCGGGAGAAACAATCGCTTATGTTTTCACGGCTGAAAATTTCGGAAATGTCGACCTAAGCAACGTCGCCTTGGCCGAAACTCAGTTCAGCGGCGCTGGCATTCCGCCCGTTATAACCTTTCAGGGGGCCACATCGCTGTCACCCGAGGGGACCCTTCTCGTCGGCGAACGGGCGATTTACACAGCTACATACACGCTCGTTCCGGCGGACTTGGATACCACGATCAGCAATCAGGCGCAGGTCACCGCTGAAACCCCCGCCGGGACGCCAGTCTCCGACTTATCGGACTCCGAGAATCCCGGCGACGGGGATGGCGTGGCCTCGAATGGGCCGGGGGACGGTCGTGACGATCCAACGACGATCTATGCCGGCTCGGGGCCGGATCGCGGAGATGCGCCGGTGACCTATGGCGATCCGCAACATGGCGACACGGCAACCTATTGGATCGGTCCGCAAAAGGGCGATGGCGATTCCTCCACTCAGCATTCGGGTGATGGAAGTGGGGACGACCTCGATGGGAAAGACGATGAGGATGAAACGACCTTCCCGCAGCTATACGGCGATCTGACCCGGGCAGTGACAGTCGAAGTGCACGAACCGACCCCCGGTCTTGGTTATCTGCAGGCATTTGTAGATTTCGGGGGCGATGGCACCTTCCTGTCGCTTGGCGATCAGGTAGCGAGCGATATACGTGACGGGGGGCCGCAGGATCTCGACGGGGTGGTGAACGGGGAAATTAAGTTTGCGATCACTGTGCCGCTCACGGCTGTTCTGACGCCGACCTTTGCTCGTCTGCGGTGGTCTTCCATCGCCGGCGCGACGGCGATTTCCACCGTCGCTGACGGCGAAGTCGAAGACTACGGGATCACGATCAAGACGCCGCCGGATGCCGACCGCGGCGATGCGCCAGCCAGCTATGGCGATCCGCAACATATCGTGGAGGGACCCGGTGCGCCTGAAATCTATCTCGGGGCCACGCCTCCTGACATCGACGTGCTTCCTCAATCCGGGGCCACCGCCACGGGCGACGACCTCGATGGCACGGACGATGAAGATGGCGTGGTCTTGCCGACCCTCTATCGCGGCGGTTTCTCCGATATCACCGTCTTGGTTAACGATGTTGGATCACTGCCGCAGCGGTCCGCCTATCTGCAAAGCTTCATAGATTTCAACGGTGACGGCACATTTGATCAGTCGGGTGAGCAGATTGCGCTCAACCTTCAAGACGGTGATCCGCTCGACAAGGATGGGGCGATCAATGGATCCATTACATTCGAGGTCGCGGTTCCGTCTGGTGCAGTGACTACGCCAACCTTCGCGCGTTTCCGCTGGTCGACAGATACAACCGGCAATCTCACCAGTTTCGACGGCGAGGTCGAAGACTATGACCTCACGATCTCCGATGATCCGCCGCCCTTCATTTGTGATGCCAGCCTCTATCGCTACGACGCCGGTTCGCGAATTTTTCGCAGACTGTCCGTCATCGCAAGTGGGTCGACCTACGACGTAACGTTTCAGGATATTGGAACGGCACCGCGTGATCTCAACGCCAACTGGGGATATAATGAACTTGATGGGTATTTCTATAGCCTGCGTCCCGGGCGCGGAGACCTCTACCGCCTAGACGGATCTGGCACCTTCACCGATGTCGCCAACCTGCCCGGGAGCGCCGCCGACGGCTCCACTGCAGGGGATATTTTGCCCAACGGCACAATGGTCTATGTCGAAGACGGAAACTCGTGGCAATTGGTCAGCCTGGCGACACCGACCGCGCCCTTGGACCTTGGTACATTAGAACTTGACCGATCAGTCAGTGCGGAGGACTTGGCTTATAACCCTGACGACGGTTTCATTTACGGTATCAACCAATCGACCGGGCGCGCGTTTCGGGTCGACGCAAACGGGGGTCTTGCCGGGAACGTGACGGTAACCGAGTTTGGACCAGCGATCTACGCGGGTATTTTTGCGTCCCTCTGGTTCGATGAGGACGGGCGCTTCTACGGCTACAGCAATTCGACAAATAACTTTTATCTCATCGATACGACCTCCGGCAATGCACTCTTGGTTGCCACCGGCTCCGTCGATGAAGGTGGGGACAGCGACGCGGCCTCTTGCCGTGGACCCTCTCCGATTACGTTCGGCTCGATTCCCGGCAATGTCTACGAAGACCTTGACGGTTCTGACATTCGCGAGGGGGGCGAGCCCAACCTCGGCGCAAATATTGGCATCGATCTCTACCTTGATAACGGCACCCCCGCCGATTTTAGTGATGACCGGCTGGCACAAAGTGTCGACACGCTTGGCGACGGAACCTACCTTTTCAACGACCTGATGATTAACCAGACCTATCGCATCATGCTGGACGAAGCCGATCCTGACATCGGTTCGGGAAAGCTGATCGGAACCTCCAATCCGCTTCTGGGCGTCGCCCTCACGGCGGGCCAAGTGACAGAAGATCAGGATTTCGGCTTTGACCCCTCCGGTGCGGATCTGTCAATCACGACCATCGCGGCGGCAGGCGGGACCGCGGCACCGATCCTCAACGTCTCCGAAGGGGACACGGTCGACTGGATAGTCACCGTCACCAACTCTGGCTCTGGGTCGCCCGCTGGTGTGAAGGTGATTGATCGGATACCATCCGGGTTTGCCTATTTGTCGGACGACGCCCCGGCCACTGGGGACACCTACGACCCGGACACCGGGCTCTGGTTCGTCGATGAGATACTGGCGGGAACCAGTGAAACCCTGACAATCACGACGACGGTGCTGGCGAGTGGTGCCTATGAAAACCGGGCGGAGATCATCTACAGTTCGCTCCCCGACCCCGACAGTGACCCGCAGACCGGTCATTTGACCGATGACCTCAATGATCAAGCTGGCGATGACGATGAGGATACATATGCCGTTACCCTCGTGACAGGAGCGCGGCTGTTGTCAGGTCGCCTGTTCATCGACAATGGAACCGGAGGCGGGACTGCTCATGACGCCCAAGTGAACGGGACCGAAACAGGCACTCGCTCTGCCACGTTGGACATTCTCGACGATTCTTCAAACCTGTTGGGGCAACCCGTGATTTCGGCAGACGGGACGTGGCAATTCTCGCTATCCGCTGCCTATTCCGGGGCTGTCACCCTACGCGCAACAACGGCCAGGGGCTTTCGCCCGATAAGCGAGGCGAGCGACGGTCTGCCAGGGCTTGTGAACTCCGATCCGCACGATGGCACCTTCACTTTCACACCCGACGCTTTCGGCGATCATGTGGGGCTCGATATCGGCGTACTCGCTCTCCCCACACTGACATTCGACCAGTCTGCACAAGTGGGCCGTGGACAGGTTGCATCGTTGCCGCATATCTATACGGCTACGTCTTCGGGCGACGTCACGTTTTCGATCTCACCCGTATCCTCTACCCCGACCGGCGCCTTTGAAGCCGCTGTCTACCACGATGTCAGTTGCGACGGGTCGACAATGCTGCCCCTTGCAGGACCCGTTCCCGTCGTCGCGGGCGCACAAGTCTGCGTGACCGCGCGCGTCTCGGCTGGATCGGGGGTCGGAGTGGGGAGCACATTCGTCTTCGACGTCATGGCCGCGACCACCTTTGAGGCGACGCCGGTTCTCGCCAACGAGGCGAACCGCGACCACGTCTCGGTCGAAGCGCGAACAGGCCATGTCGAGCTGACCAAGACCGTGCAGAACGAAACCGAAGGCACGGCTGAAGGCACCAGCAACCAGGGTCAAGGTGGCGACGTCCTTTTGTACCGCATTTATCTACACAATACTTCACCTACATCGGTGGCTGACGTGCAGATATTTGACCGGACTCCGCCTTATACCAGCCTCTCGGAAGCTGTGCCGGATCCGGTTGTGATCTCGCCCGAGCTGACCTGCAACCTGACAAAGCCTGCCACAAACGTAGCTGCCTATCAGGGACCCTTGCAATGGGACTGCGCTGGGTCATTCCTTCCCGGTCAGGTCGGGTCGGTGACTTTCAGGGTGGTTATTACCCCGTAATTTTCAAAATGGGCGCTGCCGGTCAGCTTTGGCAGCGCCCATTTCGCAAAGGGCTAGATCGCGACGTGGCTCGGTTCGAGGCCACTCCTCGGCTGTAACAATCGCCGGTTAAGTGGCCGTCAAACCCGGGTATGGCGCCGCGCGGACGTTAAAGTCCTAATCCGATACCGCCCAAAGGACCTTATCGCAGAAAGAAATCCTTCACCAAGCGGTTGAAATGATCTTTCTTTTCGATCTGGGTCCAATGACCGCATTCACCGTAGACGTGCAGTTCCGAATGCTTCAGCAGCTGATGAAGACGCAAGGACGACTCCAGGGGGATGACCGCGTCCTCGCGACCATGGATGATGAGCGCTTGGTGAGCCATCTCCGCGATCTTGTCCTCTGGCGTGGACAACGCCGCGACATGGCGCGCGCGTGGCGCCGGGAACATGGCAGAGAAGCTTTCCTGATAGCCCGGACGAATACTGGCGTTGTAGCGCGATTGAATCAGGTCTTCGGTGATGAGGCTTTTGTCATAGGCAAAGCACTCATTCATGATGTCGCGCATGTTTTCAAGACTGGGCTCGTACCCCCAGACGGTGTCCAATCCTTCGGTCAGATCGAACTGAAGGCCCGCCGACCCCATAAGAACTATGCGATCGACCCGGTCGGGGTATCGCGTGGCAATGGCCAGCGTCAGCCCACCGCCGAAGGAATTGCCAACAAAATGCGCCTTTTCAACGCCGGTCGCATCCATGAAGGCAATCGTGTGATCGATCCAGGCATCGGGCGAGTACGTTTCGTTTTCCAGCCGCTCGGTATAGCCAAATCCCATGGCATCCGGGGCCAGGACGCGGAAATCGCTGGCGAGTTCGGGAATCGTCAGCCGCCAGTTGGCATAGCCTGTCACGCCGGGCCCGGAGCCGTGCAACAGCATTACGGCCGGGCCCGTTCCTTCTTCCATGTAGTTGGTCTTGCGTCCCGCCGCCTCGATCGTTTTGCCGATTTCTGGATTGCTCATTGTGTGTCTCCTTGTTGTCCCGTTGCGGTTGCGTCGCCTGCAAGGTCGAGCGCGACATCAACGATCATATCTTCCTGACCACCCACCATGCGGCGGCGGCCGAGTTCGTTCAGAATGGTACGGGCATCGATCCCGTATTGCCCGGCAGCGCGCTCCGCGTGCAAAAGGAAGCTCGAATACACGCCGCTATACCCCAGAGAGAGCGTTTCACGGTCGACCCGGACCGGGCGCTCTTGCAGGGGACGGACCAGATCATCAGCGGCGTCCATCAGGGCATTCAGGTTGCATTGCGTGTCGAAACCTTCTCTTTCAAGAACCGCGACAAGCGCTTCGAGAGGCGCGTTGCCGGCCCCTGCCCCCAGCCCGGTCAAAGAGCCGTCGACGCGGTATGCCCCCTCTTCGATGGCAGCGACCGAAATCGCCACACCGAGCGTCAGGTTGTGGTGCGCGTGAATGCCGACCTGGGTTTCAGATTTCAGGGCCTGACGCAGGGCGCGGGCGCGCGCACGGGCGGAACTGACGGTCAGCGCACCGGCACTGTCGGTCACGTAAACGCAATGCGCACCATAGCTTTCCATCAATTGCGCCTGTTCGGCCAGCGCATCGGGCTCATTCATGTGGGCCATCATCAGAAAGCCCGAAACATCCATCCCGATCTCACGTGCGACACCGATATGTTGCTTGGCAATGTCGGCCTCTGTGCAATGGGTGGCGACGCGAACGGATCGCACCCCGGCGGCATAGGCTTCCTTCAAGTCTGCGATTGTTCCGATGCCAGGGACCAGAAGCGTGGTCAGTTTGGCGGATTTTACCACGTCGGCGGCGGCGGCGATCCAGTCCAGGTCGCTGTGACGTCCAAACCCGTAGTTGAAGCTGGTGCCGTGCAACCCGTCGCCGTGGCTGACCTCAATCGCATCAACACCGGCTGCGTCAAGCGCCGCTGCTACGTCGCGTACCTCTTCGACAGTCAAGTTGTGGCGAACGGCATGCATCCCGTCGCGCAGCGTCACGTCCTGGATATAAAGTTTCCGGGTCATTGCAGGGCCTTCTCTTGCAGGCGGGCGATCTGTTCACCGGTGGCCAATGCCGCCGATGTCATGATGTCCAGATTGCCAGCATATTTCGGCAGATAATGTCCGGCGCCCTCAACTTCGAGAAACACCGAAACCTTCAGCCCGCCTTCAGTCGGGCTGCCGGGGATCCCGGCCAGGTCATTCGGTCCGAGTTTTTCGAACTGGACCTCTTGCTTCAAACGGTAGCCTGGCACATAGGCCTGCACCGCATCGACCATCTGACGCACCGAAACGCGGATAGCTTCAGCGTCGTCGGTCTGGGCAAGGCAATAGACGGTGTCGCGCATCACCAAAGGCGGCTCAGCGGGGTTGAGGATAATGATCGCCTTACCCTCCTTGGCTCCGCCGACCTCGCAAATCGCGCGCGAAGTGGTGTCTGTGAACTCGTCGATATTCGCACGCGTGCCGGGGCCCGCTGATTTCGACGAGATGGAGGCGACAATCTCGGCATAGGGCACGGGCGCCACACGCGAAACCGCGGCCACGATTGGAATGGTGGCCTGGCCACCGCAGGTGACCATATTGAGGTTGGGCGCGTCGAGATGAGCGGACATATTCACCGGCGGCACAACATAGGGACCAATGGCTGCGGGCGTAAGGTCGATAACCCGTTTGCCATCTGCCGTCAGCAATTTGTTGTGGTGCGCGTGGGCCTTGGCCGAGGTTGCATCGAACACCACCGCGATGTCACCGTAGGCCGGCATCTCGCGTAGGCCGTCGATACCTTTGGCCGTGACAGGAACGCCAAGTTTTTCGGCGCGGCGCAATCCATCGGAATCCGGGTCGATGCCGACAAAAGCCGCCAGTTCCAGGACGTCGTTGTTACGCATTAGTTTGATCATAAGATCGGTACCGATATTGCCGGTTCCGATTATGGCAGCCTTGATCTTTGACATTCCGTCACTCCGCAAATGAAACACTGACGTGGCCCAAGCCACCGATGGAGGCTTCGACCGTCGCCTTGCCCGAAACAGGCGCCATCGGACCCAGCGCCCCGGACAAGATGATCTGCCCCGCCCTGATCGGTGTGCCGTTATCTCGCATCTTTTCGGCCAGCCAGGCGACGGCGGTCACAGGGCTGCCCATGCAGGCTGCCCCTGTTCCGGTCGAAACCGATTGCCCGTTCAAGGTCATATCCATCTCGCATCCGGTGAAATCAAAACCCAAGGGCGAGATGGCCGGAGAACCAAGGACCAGCAGCCCGGAGGACGCGTTGTCGGCAATGGTATCAAGCAGGGTGATTTTCCAGTCCGCGATCCGGCTGTCCACAATTTCTATCGCCGGGGCGATAAAGGCGGTGGCGCGCAGAACGTCAGCGGCGTTGGGCTGGGCGATATCGAGGTCTTCGCCCATGATAAAGGCGATCTCGGCCTCAATCTTTGGCTGAAGGACGCGGTCTGCCGCAATCGTTCCGCCATGGCCGATGATCATGTTCGACAAAAGGGTGCCGTAGTCGGGCTGATCGACGCCCATCTGAGCCTGTACCGCTTTTGCGGTCAGCCCGATCTTGTGTCCGATCACTCTGCCACCCTGCGCGAGGCTGCGTTCGATATTGATTTGCTGAACCGCATAGGCGGCGTTGATACCACCGGCGTTCAGATGCGTGTGAATAGGGCCGCAGGGGACCGCATCCCGCTGGGCCTGCCAAAGGGCATCCGCCGCAATGGTGTGTCCATCGTCCTTGGTCATTGGATTTTCGTTTCCTTCTGGTTGATGCCGCGAATTTCTCAGGGGCGTGCAACAATGGGCGCTGCAGTCTGGCGCAGGATCAGCCCGGCGGCATCCTCGGGCAGCGCGCGTTGGATGAAACCGACCGGGTCGTCTTCCATCACGAGGAATGGATAGTCCGTTCCGACGACCATTCTTTCGGCGCCGACAGTGGTTGCCAAGTAGCGAAGCGCCTCGTCGCCGTAGACAATGCTGTCGAAAAAGAACCGTCGCGCCAGCTCGGAGGGGGGGACGGACATGCATTTCTGGATTGGCATGCCCAGCCGATAGGCATGGTCCAACCGGGGGAGGATGGCGGGCAAGGCGCCGCCTCCGTGGGACAGGAGGATGCGGGAATTGGGGTGGGTCTCCAAGACGCCGCTCGTCATCAGCGACACCGCCGCCATGGCGGTTTCGAGCGGAAATATCGCCGTCGCATCGATCCCCGGAATGTTGCCGATACGCTCTGCCCCGACCGGGTGAAGCGCATGGACCATGACCGTCATATCCAGCCGCGCGGCTTCGGCAAAGAAGGGCGCGAGGGAAGGATCGCCCAAAGGCGTGCCCATCACATGGGTCCCGATTTCGACACCGGTCAAGCCTTTGCTGCGCAACGTCGCCAGCTCTTGCACAGCGCGCTCAGGCGTTTGCAACGGCACCATGCCAAAGCCGGAGAACCGATCTGGATGCCGCGCGACAAGCCCTGCGAGAACGTCGTTGACCGTCTCGCACATCGCCAGCGCACTGTCGCCATCGAACCAATAGGACAAAAGCTCGGGCATGGGCGACAGGACCTGATGGGAGATACCCTTTGCATCCATGTCAGCGATCCGAGATTCGGCGTCCCAGGACCGCCTATCCAGGCGGCGAAACACGTCGCCACCTATCATGATTTGGGCCGTGCCGTCGTCATTGTGATGCACGGAAGGCCAGCGCGGATCGCGCCCGGTGCCGTCGGGAAAATGATCGGGCACGATGTGGGTATGGACATCGATTGCCCCAGATGGCGCGGACTCGGTCAACGGCACTCTTCCTTTGTTGTCATGGGACGGCGCACAAGCCTTTTCGGCCAATGGAGGCCGCCGACCCGCCCGATTTAGCTGCTTTCCGGACCTAGCGTCAGTTTTCCAGGCCGTCGAGGTTGGATTTCGCACCCCACATGCACAGGCTGAACGGTTCAAAGCCGAACTGGCGCTCGCGGTAGGTTTCCTCGTCGACCTCGCTAACACCAACGGAATATTCGAATGTCATGCCGTCGGGGCCTTGGAAATAAAGGAAACGCGCGCCCGAAGTCGGATGACGGCCGGGGCCGAAGACGATCGGGACATTGTGCTCTTTCAGAAGGTGATAGGACCGCATCACGTCATCTGTGGAATCCACCTGGTGATTGATGTGCTGAAGACCACCGCGTTGTGAGGGGACAAGGGCCAGCGTGTGGTGAATCTCGTTCACGCGCAAAAGGGGAACGTCACCGATACGGTCGCTGACGCGCGCATTACACACCTGTGTCCAAAACTGTTCATCGCGCTGGCAATCCTGGCTGAAAATCCCGACGTGGCTGAAACCGGAAATGCCAGCGTCGCGGCTTGGAAAATGCCGTTTGCCCAGAACTTCGGGCCGAACGACCAATTCGATTTTCAGGCCGCTGGGCTCCCGGAACGATATGAAATCCCGCACGTGGCGCGAGTCACATTCGTCGCGCGTGCCACGGTACACCTCGTTTCCGATCGCTTCCAATGTCGCGGCGGCGCTATCGAGATCATCGTTGCTACTGATTTCGAACCCGACAACGTGATCATTCGGATCCCCGTCATGGTAGTAGAGCGTATGGCCCCTTTCGTCAGATCTGAGATGCCGCGAGTTGCGGCTGCTTTCCGAGACCTCAAGACCAAGAATTCGCGTGGCGAAATCCGTGCTGGTCTGAATATCTTTCGTTCCCAAGCGAACGTAACAGACATCAAGCAGTTCGATCATCGTTTACCTACCTTTCTGGTATCCAAGGAGTGTCACTCCACCCCAGCGCGTTCCGGAATGAGTACGTCCGAATTCCACATGCAGAACGACAGGCGTCCATTGCCGAACTGGCGCGGAATCCAGTCAGAATCGACATGTTTCATTTCGGTCGTATACGATACGATCAGGCCATCCGGACCCTGAAAATAAAGGAAAATCTCGCCGCTCGCTGGATCACGGCCAGGCCCATCGAGAATGCGGACCTGACGATTGGCGAGCAGATATTTGCTGCGCATGATATCGTTCAGGTCGCCCACTTCGAAATTGACCGACAACAGGCCACTGGTCTCGCTGGCGTAATAGCCGAGGCGGTGGTGCTGTTCGTCAAAGCCAAGCTGACCACAGTCCCCGGCGAAATCACGCGCCTGGGCGCCAAAGACTTCAATCCAGATGGCCATGTCCCGTTCCGGATCGGGGCTGCGCAAGTCGATCGAGGTGATCGCCTGAATACCTGCGTCGCGGGCGGGGAAATACCGCTGGCTCTTGTTCTCCGGGCGCACCACGATTTCAAACCGGTTCCCGGAATGATCATCAAAGGTCAATGCATCGCGATAAAGCTTGCTGGCGCAATGCTCGGGGGACAACCGCTGCGGGTTCAGCCCTCGTTCGGTGAGTTTGCCGGTGATTTCGTCAAGGTCGGTCTCATAGCGGACGCTCAACCCGACGACGGGTCTGTCGCTCGCACCGGTCGCATCGCATTCCACCGAATACGCCCGCTCGTCCGAACGGAACCGCGCTATGTCATCGCTGCCATCCGCACGTTGAAGACCGACTGTGTCGCACAGAAACTGGCCGTATTCGTCCAATCCCGTGGCCGGTAGCCGGACAAATCGAAGCTGTTCGATCATTGCCTCGTTATCCCTTTTCCAGTGGCGCCGCGGCTGTGTCCACCGCCTGCGCAATTTGTGTCGTGCCGAGATATGCGCGGATCACCTCGGGGTCTTCCAAGACCTCGCTTGGCGGCCCGTCGCCGATGGAGCGGCCGTAATCCAGTACATGGATCCGGTCCGCAATTGCCGAAACCATCTCCATATCGTGCTCAATCCAGAGCATCGGGATCCCCAGCCGGTTCTTCGCGCTGTCGATATGGTAGGCAAGCTCTTCGCGCTCTTCTTGGGTGAGACCCGCCGAAGGTTCGTCCATCAGGAGGATCTTCGGGTCGGCTACCAATGCGCGACCAAATCCGATAATCTTCTGGATACCGAACGGCAGCCCGCCCACGGGGAGATGGGCCAGATGGGACAGCGAAAGCAGATCGAGCACGTCGTTGACCACGGCCAGATGATCGGCCTCTTCGCGTCGCGCCGAGGGAAGGCGGAGCCATTGTTCTACGAGCGTGGATTTCACGTGATTGTGCCGAGCGACAAGCAGGTTCTCGCGTGCATTCATCCGGGGGATAAGTTCGGCATGCTGAAAGGTGCGTCCGATCCCCAGTTCAGCGATAGCACTGGGTTTCTTGCCAATCAGGGACGTGCCAAGGAAATTGATCTGGCCCTTCGGGCGATAGATCCCGCTGATACAGTTAAAGATACTGGTCTTCCCAGCGCCATTCGGCCCGATCAAAGCCAGAAGTTCGCCCGAGCGCACCCCGAGGGAGACGCGGTTCAGAACAACCAGGCCGCCGAAGTGAAGTTCGATATCCTTGAGTTCAAGATCAAACATTTGCCCGCTCCTCGAACCGACGCCGCGCATTGGCCAGGTAATCGGCCCGCCCGGTGCTTCCCGTGCCAAGGTACAGGTCCAGGACTTTCTGATTGGATCGGAGATCCTCGGTCGCGCCTTCCAGCTCGACCTTGCCGTTTTCCAGAACAAAGCCGTAACTGGCCAGAGCAAAGGCAACCGCGGCGCTTTGCTCTACCAGCAGCATGGACAGTTCAGTCTTGGCGTGAACTTCGCGCAACCGTTCGATGATCTCGTCAACAATCACCGGGGCCAGCCCCAGGGACAGCTCATCGATCAACAGCAGTTGCGGCCGGCAGACCAGGGCGCCGCCGATGGCCAGCATCTGGCGTTCGCCCCCGGACAACAGGCCTGCGGGCTTGTTCCTGAGCTTGGCCAGCCGGGGAAAATAGACGAAGATTTCCTCTTCGATCTGCTGCCATTTGGAGCCTTCTTCGCGACTGGTCGCGACGACTTCGAGGTTTTCGGCGACGGTCAGGTTCGTGAAAACCTTGTCACGCTCAGGCACCAGGACGATGCCTTTGTGGATCGTTCGGGGCAATTGCAAGCCGGTGATGTCTTCGCCACGAAAGCGGACCCGGCCGGCATTCACCCGAGCGTTGTCGAGACCGATAAAGCCCGAAATCGCCCTGAGAGTGGTGGATTTTCCGGCCCCGTTGGCCCCGAGAAGCGATGTGATCTGCCCCTTCGCGACCCGCAGGTTGACTCCGTGAAGCGCGAGGATTGAGCGCTGGTAGGTCACTTCGAGATCGGTAATCTCAAGGATGTCGGTCATTGCACGCCCTCCTTTTTCGACTGCGAGCTAAAGCGCGCGACCGTGCGTTTCCAAATTCCGATCAGGCCGCTCGGCTCAAAGACGAGGAACAGGATCATGAGAAGGCCGAATGCCGCGTGCGAGGCCGAGGAGGCCGTCGAGATATCCAGACCGAGGTAGGGCACCGTCTCCATCAACCATTCGATGCAGTATGGAACGAGGGTGACGAATATCGCGCCCAGCAGCGCCCCTGTCAGGCTGCCCATGCCCCCGATGATAATCATCGCGATGTATTGGATGCTCATGAACAGGGTGAAGGCCTCGACAGAGACAAAGCTTTGATAATAGGCGAACAATGCGCCCGAAAACGAAGCGATCCCCGATGTGATGACAAAGGCCAGAAGCTTGTACCGGGCAACCTGGACACCCAGTGCCTCGGCTGCCGTTTCGTTGGCATGCAGTGCTTCCCAGGCGCGTCCGGTCTTGGAATTCAGCAGATTGCTGCAACCCCAATACGTGCCGGCCACCAATAGGAAGAGCGCATAGTACCACGCTTGGCCATCATATAGTTCGTACCCGAAGATCACCGGCGGATCGAGGAAGATCCCCGTCGATGCACCGCTGGCAAATTCGTATTCGCCACCGAGGTAGATGACCACGAAATGCAGCGCCAAGGTGCTCATCGCCAGATAAACGCCGCGCAGCCGCAGGGACGGAAGGCCAAAAATCAGGCCAATCACGGCGCCCGCCACAACTGAAGCGGGGAGCGTGATCCAGATCCCTGCGCCGGTTTCCTTGTAAAGGATCCCGGTGGTAAAGGCGCCAGCCGCCATAAGACCACCATGGCCGAGCGAGATCTGCCCCGCAATGCCGGTCAATACCATGAGAGCCAGTGCGCCGATGGCCGCGATGAAAATTTGCGACGCGATGTCGAGGTGAAAAGGTGAGGCGACCAAGGGCACGAGAGCGAGCAGAACGATCAGGCCCATCCAGGCTGTCCTGTTTCCACCATCGCCCTTGGCCACGGCGCGGACAGGTGCGATCTTGCCGATGCCGGTTTCGGTATTAGACACGATTGAGTTCCTCTTTGGTGCCGAACAATCCCCAGGGCCGAACGATCAGAATTGCGATCAGGACGAGGAACGGAACAACATCGGACAGGAGCGGGTTCACGTAGTGGATCAAAAGGACCTCGAGAACCGCGATGACACCGGCGCCAATCAATGCGCCGTGCAGGCTGTCCAGCCCGCCGACAAGCGCCGCTGGAAAGGCCTTTAGGCCGATCACCGCCATATTCACGTCGAGACGCGAATCCAGGGCGACCAACACGCCAGCTATCGATCCCGAAAAGGTCGAGAGCGTCCAGGCCAGTGCATAAACAGTGTGCAGGTTGATCCCGCGTTGAGCGGCCAGAAGCGGGTTCTGCCCAGATGCCCGCATCCGCATGCCCCAGCGTGACATATGCAGGAAGGCGAGCAGGCCGAGGTAGACCACCACCGTGCAGATCACGAGCCAGAGAGATGCCGTTGAAACCCGGATCGAGTCGGTGAGGACGACCGATGCGTTTTCAAAGCTGAGCATCGATGCCACGTTAAGCTGCTGCGGGCCCCAGATCAGGACCATCGCGCCGCGCAGAAGAATGCCCAGCGCCACGGTGGTCAGGACAGCCGCCAAAACCGGCTGCCCTGTCATTTCGCGCATCAGCAGAAGATATACTGACAGCCCGACAATGATTGAGAACACTGCGGTCAGGGCGATCGCAATGAGGGGATCCGAGGTGATACCTGCTGACGTAGCAACCAGCAGGTAAGCACCCAGGATCATGAGTTCGCCGTGTGCCAGGTTCAGGACACGACTGACTTTGTACACTAGGACATAGCCGCTCGCGACGAGAGCGTATAATGACGTCAGTACAACAATGTTCGCTACAATTTGCATTATGCGCTCCTATCGCGTCGATGGTCTTACTCGACCTCGTAGGCTTTCCAGTCCCGTGCGATCTCCATCGCGCCCGTCTCGTCGCTCCAACGGTAGACGCGGTAGTAGATGGTCTCACGGAAGTGGTTGTTCTCGGTCCATTTGATCGAGCCGCCGCGCAGTCCACGGGTGTCGATCTCGATGTCGCTCATGACAGCATTGATCGCCTCGGCGCTCGTGTCGTCGCCAAGCTTGCCCAGGACTTCCTCAATAACGATACCGCCGAGCCAGCCGTCGACAATCGCCTCGGGATGCAGGTCGACACCGGACTCAGTCACGGCCGCAACCAGGTCTTGCGTCGCTTTGCTGTCTTCAAAGATCATCGCGTTGCTGCCAACGGTGTAGAGACCCGGATCCTTGATTTCCATCATCTCAAGTTCGGCTTCGGCGAGGTGACCGACAAAGGCGTTGCCTTCCCAGCCTTGCTTGCGCAATGCGTCAAAGAAACGGATTTGCACGGACCAGGGCGACCAGGCCAGAACCGCTTCGGCACCGTTCTGGATCAACTTGGTTGCGAATGGCGTGTAGTCCGCGGTGCCGGGCGGTGCGATTTCGACACCAGCCGATTTCATGTCGGCGCCCAGAACGATCCGTTCGGCTTCTTCCATACCAGCGCGCGAGATCGGAATGCCCATTGCGGCAAAACCGACGGTCGCATCACCATCCAGTTCGCGAAGGTAGTCGACCATCGCAATGCTGTCGTGCACAGACGAGAACCCGGTCGAGCAATAGAGAAGAGGCTCGGCGGGTGGCATCGTCTCGGCAGGGCAAACCGAACCGGCGAACAGGATCGGCACACCCTGGCGTGTGGCCTGGCTGATAAGCGGCGCAAAGGTTGCCGAGGTGCTGACCGAGATGATCAACTGCACGTCGTCCTGGGTCAGGAAGCGCTTGCCGTTACTCGCGGCGCGCGACGCGTCACCCTGGTCGTCATAAATGACCAGCGAAACGGTTTTACCGTTAATACCGCCAGCTTCGTTCAGCCGGTCGATGTACAGTTTGAGGCCCTCGGCCGGTGCGGCGTAAGTTCCCGCAGCACCGCCGCTCAGCGCGGCGCTCAGACCGATGACGACTTCGTCGTCCGCGGCCAGCACCGGGCCGGCGGCAACAGTAGCCGCCAGCGTGAATGCCTTGGCAAGGTGTCTAATTTTCATTCTCATTCCTCCCTAAAGTGGTTTCGAGTTTTTGTTGGTCTTGTTTGCCGCCGACTATTCAGCGGGCCAGGTTACGCCGTTGTTTCGAAGCAGATCGCGGACCATGGATTTCCAGTGCACGATCATTTCGGCGTATCTTGCGGGGTCGTCTTCCCAGAGCGTCCGCATGGCGTAGCCCCTGACGATGTTGTACGTCATGTAAACGACGGTTTCGGCCAAGGGGCGCGGCATGAATTCCGACATTCTATTGACCCATGCCGTTTCGATCGGCAGGCGGGCATTCCGGGATGCCTGGAGAATTTCGGTCTTCAGTTCGGGATCGGTGTTGGCGGACAAAACAATGTCGAGCACACTGAAAAAGTGGTTCCCGAGAAAGAAGCTTTGCGCATCCTTCAACATTTCATTGATGATGGCCCCTTGGTCAGTGACCGCGGCGGCACTTTCGACGCTATTGTCCACGGCAAGCTGATAGAGATGCTTGTGAACCGCCAGGATCAGATCGCGCTTGTGCGGATAATGGTGCACCAGGGCGCCGCGTGACACGCCGGCCTCTTGCGCCACGGCTTCGGTGCGAAATCCGGCAAATCCACGTTCCCGCAAGACTTCGATCGAGGCTGCCATCAGGCGCGCGCGCATCTCTTCGCTGCGCGCATCCTGCGATCGCATCCCCGTCGTTGTTTGGGACGACTCTCCGGCAGCAGCACGGTCGCTTTTACCCTTATGAGAGTTATCAATATTCAACGCAGACTTTCCCATCTTCGACTGAAGCGCGATATGTTTTCAGCGGGATTTCACAAGGGGTTAAGCCGGGTTCCCCGGTGGTCACGTCAAAGGTCCCAAAGTGCCATGAGCATTCCACGAACTTCCCACATAGATCACCCTCTTCCGCCAGCGAAGCCTCTCCGTGCGAGCACTGGTCCTGCGTCGCATAAAAGGTTCCGTCAACATTATAGACGGCGATCACATCGCCATTCGGCAGGGTCTCTGCGCGGATCTCGCCTTCGGGCAGATCGTCGGCCGGAAAAAGCGCGATCTTGTTTGTCGTATCTCCGTTCACAGCATCGTGCTCCCGCCATTAACCGAAATGACTTGGCCGGTGATAAAGCTCGCTTCGTCCGACGACAGATAGCTGACCATCGAGGCGACCTCGCTCATTTCAGCTGGTCGGCCCATCGGAATTACACTGAGGAATTTCTCGGCCAGTTTCGGGTCGCGTTCTGTAATCTCGACCATCTGCGGCGTATTCGTGGCGCAGGGAGCGACCGTATTCACGGTAATCCCGTCGCGCGCGTATTCCCGAGCGAGGCCGGTGGACATCCCGTGCATCCCGCCCTTGGCGGCGTTGTAGGCCGCATGGTCCCACAGACCGTTGCGTACGGAATCAGCCCCGATGTTCACGATCCGACCACCGCCCTGCGCGCGCATCACGGGCAGAGCGTGATAGCTGCACCAGATTGCGGTCCAGAGATTGCGGTCAATGGTTTCGCGAAGGGTATCCGGGGTGTGCTCGGCAAAGGGTTTGATGATTCCGCCGCCAGCATTGTTGACCAGGATGTCGAGCCGTCCGTAAGCGTCGATCGCCGCGTCAATGGCCGCCTTGGCGACAGTTTCATCGGCAAGGTTGCCGGGCACGACGACCGGAGGCTTCCCGTCGACACTACGTGCGGACATTTCCTCTGCCGCGGCCTTCGCCTCTGCTTCGTCGAAATTGGCGATGACCAGCCGTGCGCCGTCGGCCATCAGGCGTTCGGCGATGACCAACCCGATCCCACGTCCGGCACCCGTTACCAAGGCAACTTTGCCTGTCAATGCGCTGCTCACTTTCAAGTCCTTTCGTTATTCGACGGCGGAGTCGCGGCGGAACCGGGACACCGCCGTCGCCGGGATCACAGGATGATGCTGATCCGGCCCTGGTTGCGCAGACCGTTGGTGTCGAGAACAACACGCTTAGCTTTGATCTTGATGTCGTCGCCGGAAATATCCAGCGTATGCAACAACCTACCAAAGAAGAAGTTGCTGAAATCGTCCTTGGTGCGGTACGTGGTAAAGTTGCACGTAACCTCGACCAGCCCGGCCTCTTGCGACAGAATGCGGACGTTTGAGATCTGATGGCGGGTCTTTGAATGCGGATATTCAGCATGTGCCGTCCGCTTCATCAGACGCTTGACCCGCTCACCCAGCCGGTACCTGTCATCCGCGATGTAAAACAGGTTGTTGGCCGAAGATGCATCTGCCGCGATGTCCGTCGGCGGGATGTCATAGATCGCATCATCCGTGAACAAGTCCAGCCATTCCGGCAGGCGCCATTCGTCCAGAAGCGCGGCCTCCAGATAGAGAAAGTCCTCAACCTCCGGGCGCGTGATCGGCGCGGCGTCGACTGCTTTTAAGGTTTCCACGCTCATGCTCCTACTCCCTGCGCCTGCTCAGAGCCGGTCAACCGGCGATCCCATTCCCGCCAGAACGCACGCATCTGCGCTTCGTCGTCCATCGAGGGTTCGTCGAGCTTCATGCCTTTTGAGATGTCGTTCCACCGCGCTTCCTGACTGTTGCGATAGCCCAGCTGACACTGTTCCAGCGCTTCGACGTCGTCCGGAGTGGCAAAGCCGCCTGGCCCGAGGAACTCCAGGAAGTTCGACAGACGGAACTGGCGTGCCGCTTCGCTTTCCTCGCGCGGACCGGCGGCCCAGGCGTTGACGTGAAGCAGGCTGGGCGACTGCGGGAAGAAGGTGCGGATCGTCAAGGACATGATGTCGTTTATGATCAGGTTGGGGAAAATCAGCAGGTTACGGTTCTTGTATGCGATCCGGTCCGCCTTTTCCTTGCCATAGAGCTTCTCGTTCCGGGCATTAAGGGCGTCGATCTCGTTCTTGCCTTCTTCGCCCCACAGCGAAATCCACTGACCGGCGGGCCGACCCCAGGGGGCCGTGTATTCGATGACGCCGTGGCCATTGCCAAGGTCCTTGCCGACGCCTTTCAGGCCGACATCGGTGAGGCCGCCTTCCATGGATTTGAGGTAATCCAGGTAGGTCGCATGCGTGCTGACCGCGTGATATCCATCGATGCTGTTCTCGACGAGAAGCTTCCAGTTGGCGTTCATCGCGTATTCTTGCGTCCCGCCGATGACTTCCATGCCGTCAACCGCCTGGTCGCACACGAGGTCGAGGTATTCCTTGGCATTCCCAAGGTACTCTTCGAGCGTGACCGCCTGCGGATCATAGCAAATGAAGTACAGCCCACGGTAGCTTTCCAGACGGGGCACCTGGCGCATGTTGGAATCGGGATCGTCCTTGAAGCCCTGTGCATAGCTGTCTTCGCCCGGCTGGCTTCTCAGCGCGCCGTCCTGACCGAACACCCAGCCGTGATAGAAACACTGGAACGCCTTGGCGTTACCTTTGCGTTCGCGGCACACTTGGGCACCCCGGTGGGGGCAGGAGTTGAACAGAGCGCGCATTTCGCCCTGACGGTCCTTGTTGAAAACGATGCTCCGTCCCCCAACAACGCGGGTCACGAAATCACCAGGTTTCTTCAGCTCGGACTCGTGGCCGAGGTACAGCCAGCACGTCGAAAAAATGCGTTCACGCTCTTTTGCAAACACCTCGGGATCGGTGAAATTGCTTCTGGAGACTTTGAAGAGATGACGCTCGTTGTCGATCATCACCAATGGATCATTACTGTTCGGGTTCATTGCGCATTGTCCTCCTTAGCTTTGTTAGTCAGGCAGGGATGGCCTGTTTGAGTTTGTATGTTGGATCTTCGAGTGCGGACCGGTCCAGATGGACGCCGAGTCCCACCAAACGCCGCAACGCCGCCATGTCCTTGGCTGAATTGATGGTCGTGCCGCCGACGATTTCACCGCCGCGCAAGGAAATGACACTGTAGCGGCCGCTGTCCGGATCACCGCGCACGACGGTCTCGTCACCGATGCTATCGCCCACGACCTGCAGGTTGACGTCATATTGATTGGACCAGAACCAAGGCGGCGGTGTCGACGACAAAGGCGAGCCGGTAATCGTTGAAACGGCAGTCGCCGCCTGCTGATTGGCATTCGCCCAGGTTTCGATCCGCATCCAGCGATTGTGACACCGGCTGAACTGCTCGGTCGCATCGCCGACTGCCAACACGTTGCTGCGCTCGGTCACGGCATGTTCGTCGACGCGCAATCCCGGCGTATCTTCCGGAAGGCCGATCATCGCGGCGATTCCGCGCGGCGGCTCGACGCCGATCCCGACGATCACCAGATCGGCGCTTTCCACCGACCCGTCGCTCAACGTGACCTCATGGCCAGACGCCGAGACGGGCCTCACGCCATATCGGAAACGCACGCCGTTCTTTGCGTGCAGTTGCTCCAGGTACGAGGCCGCTTCGGGCGGCACGCCCCTTTCGAAGAGACGCGACCCGGCTTCGATCACTGTGACATCGCAGGCCTTTGACGCGGCCGCCGCCACTTCCAAGCCGATGATCCCGCCGCCGACGATCAGGATCTTTCCGCCCAGCGTCAGCCGCTCGCGAATGGCGGCGGCATCTTCGAGGGTCCGCGCCACATGGATAGGGACCGTCAAGCCGGCAAGCTCTCCACATTGCCGGGCAATGGTGCCGGTCGCCAAGACCAGGTGATCGTAGGAAAGTTCTTCTCCGCCCGCGAGCGCGACGGTCCGAGCCGCCGGATCCGCGTCGACCACGGCACATCCCATCCGCAGGTCGATCTCGGCCGTGCGCCAATCGTCTTCGGGTTTGATGAACTGGAGCGACCAATCCGGATCGCTCAAAACTTCCTTGGACAACTGCGGACGTTCGTAAGGCAGATGCGGTTCAGCCCCGACCAGCGTAATCGGTCCCGCGAACTGCGCGGCACGCAGGCCCAAGGCCACCCGTGCGCCCGCCTGTCCGGCGCCAACAATAACGACGCGCCCGGTCAAGCGCGACCGCCCCAGCCAAAGGCCGCCACATCATGAGAAATGATTCGCATTGTCCCCCCTACCCTTCATCGACTGCCAATCATGCAATCAACTTACTTGCGACAAACTTACAAACAAACTAAGCTGTTTGTCAATGCACGGAAGTCAGGGAGGTTTACGACTATGTCCGGAAGAGTGGAAAACAATATGAAAATTCAAGTTGTTAGCGAGTTTCAAACTTGCGGTCTTGGCGTGTTGCCGCCGCGGATGCCAGATCGCGCCGATCCGCAGGTGCCCGACGACGCGGCACTTGGCGACGTTCGCTACGGTCGAATCGGGCATGTTTATTTCTACGACGAGAACTCAGACGCCTCGGTCGGGATGATCGAAGTCGAGATAAGTGTTCAGCGCCTTGACGATAAAACCTGCCGTGTTGAGGCTTTCGGTGTGGGCGACGGCTTCCAGTCCTGTTCGGCCACTGGGCAGGATGCCCCCCTGACGATTCAATTGTGCCGCAAGGACGGCACGGTCGTCGCCGAATCGACCTGGGCCTATTCGAAAATTCTCTGCAACTTCGTCGAAGTTCTCACCCACAAGGAAGACTTGGCGATCTCCAAAGCGGATTTCGAGTCCCTCGCGATCGCGGTGCTTCCTGCCGTGAAGGGAACGGTATCCGCCTGCTGATCTGAGACCGGTGCAGATACAGCGGAGCTAGATTGTAGAACGGGCGCGGTTTGAGGCCGCCCCCGGTTAAGTCGCGTTGTAGATCGCGTTGGCGGCTGACACTCGCCATATATTTGGCCGCAATGTATTTGGCTGGTGGCAAGCAGCAAGAAGCGCCATTCCGAACGGGTCGCAAGCCTGCGACCTCTGGGGCGAACCGAGTTGTTTCAAACTGTGGGGTTGGGCTGAAATACGCCCCGGCGGCGGCAACCGCCAGTTGAACCCACTGCTCGCCTAGAGGATGACGCCGGGTTTCGCCCCAGCGTCACCTTGCGCTTTGTCACATCCGCTTGGCGACCTCTTCGAGCATGACCTCCGTTGCGCCGCCGCCGATGGCTTGCACGCGGGCGTCGCGCGACATCCGCTCGACAGGAGTTTCGCGCATGTAGCCCATGCCGCCGTGGAACTGCACGCAGTCGTAGAGCACTGTGTTCACCAGCTCACCGCAATAGGCTTTGACCATCGAGACTTCTTTCACGCAATCACGGCCTGCCGCGTCCATGCCCGCAGCATGATAGACAAGCTGGCGACCCGCTTCGATTCGGGTCTGGCAATCGGCCAGCCGCTGGCGCACCGCCTGCTTGTCCCAGAGCACGCCGCCAAAGGCCTTGCGCTGCTTGACGTAATCCACGGTCATATCGAGGGCGATCTGGGATTCCGCACAGGCCATGGCGCCCAGCACGATCCGTTCGTTCTGGAAGTTCTTCATCACCGAATAAAAGCCCCGGTTGACCTCGCCCAGCACGTTTTCAGCCGGGACGCGGACATCCTCAAAGATCAGTTCGGCGGTGTCCGAGCAAAGCCAGCCGGTCTTGTTCAACGCCCGGCCAACCGAAAAGCCCGGCGTGCCCTTTTCAATCGCGAACATGGTGATCCCGCGGGAGCCCTTGGCGTCGGGGTCTGTCTTGGCACCGACGAAATAGATATCGCCATGCACGCCGTTGGTGATGAACATCTTGCTGCCGTTCAGCACCCAGTCGGAGCCGTCCTGCACCGCGCGTGTGCGCATGCCGGCCACGTCCGAGCCCGCTCCGGGTTCGGTCACAGCGACGGCGGCGATCTTTTCGCCCGAGGTGATCGAGGGCATCCAGCGGGCCTTCTGTTCCGGCGTGCCGGCGTTCTCCAGATGCGGCGAGGCCATGTCGGTATGCACCAGCACCGTGGCCGAGAAGCCGCCAAAGGTGGAGCGTCCGACCTCTTCAGCCAGGACAACGCTGGCCATAACATCCAGGCCCGCACCGCCATATTTCTCATCATAGCGCATACCGAGCACGCCCAGATCGCCCATACGACGGAGCACGTCGCGAGGAACCATACCGTCGTTCTCCCAGGCGTCGGCCTTGGCCGTCACCTCGGTTTCGATGAACCGGCGCAATTGGTCGCGGATCATGTCGAGGTCTTCGCTAAATGGTCCTGCGGCTGTAGTGATAGTGTCCTGCCTGGTCATGTCTGGTTCTCCGGATCGAGTTTGATGAGGGGGGTATTCCCGGCGACAGTGTCGCCCGGCGCGCAATAGATTTCGGCCACCACGCCCGAAACGGGGGCGGGCAGGCTTTGCAACAGTTTCATGGCCTCCAGCACCACCAGCGTATCACCGGCGTTTACACGGTCTCCGGGGGCGACACGAATTTCGGCGACCGCGCCGGGCATCGGTGCGCTCAAGGTATCCGCGCCGACCATGCCACCAGCGGCCCTATTCAGGTGCCTGTCCTCCAGGGTATCGAACGCGATGGCCATCATGCCGCTGGATGTCTGCAGATGGACCCGCCAGTGATCGCTGGCGCGCTCGACATGGGCGATGCGTGAGATGGGAACCCCATCGAGACGACCACTCAACCGGCCTCGGATCAGAGTCGCCGCCTCTGCGCGGATGCTCTCGCCCTCTGGCAAATGCGCGGCCAGCTGCACACCATCGGTGCTCACACGGATCGGCATTTCAGCGGACTCCTCCCAATAGGAGGTTGCGCCAGGCCGTCCGGAGGTTGCGGTAAGCCGCCAGGCGCCGAGGCGTTGCCAGGGTGACGCATCCGACGGGGCCTGATGCAGGTTGAGCGCGATAGCCGCGAGGCCGAGATCACGGGCGTCCGGTTCCGGACGCACCCACCCATCCGGAAACATTTCGCTCAGCCCTGAGGTATGATGACGAAAGGCCTGAAAATCGGGGTGGGTCAACAAAGCCCGTTGATAGGCCAGGTTCAACCCGACGCCGCCCACGGCAAATTCATCGATGGATGTGACGGCCCGACGGATCGCGCCGGCCCTATCGGGCGCATGGACGATGAGCTTTGCAATCATGGAATCGTAGTTATGTCCGACGACCGAGCCGCGTTCGACCCCGGTGTCCAGCCGCACCCCTGCGGGCGGTTCCCAAAGCGTGATTTGACCGGTTTCCGGAAAAAAATTCTCGGAAGGGTTTTCGGCGGCGACGCGGACCTCGATGGCGTGACCGTCGAATTGCACATCCGATTGGGCGAGCGTCAGGGCCTCTCCGCGGGCGATACGCAACTGCCACTCGACCAGATCGACGCCAGTGATCGCCTCCGTGACCGGATGTTCGACCTGAAGACGGGTGTTCATCTCTAGAAAGTAATATTCGCCGCGCGCCGGGTCATAAAGGTATTCCACCGTGCCGGCCGAACGATAGGCGATGGATTGCGCCAGACGGACCGCAGCCATCCGCATGTCGTCGCGCCTGGCTTCGGGCAGGTCGGCGGCAGGAGCTTCTTCGATCAGCTTCTGATGGTTGCGCTGGAGAGAGCAGTCGCGATCCCCCAGGTGCAAAACCGTGCCGTGACTGTCGCCCAGGATTTGCACCTCCACATGGCGGGTGCGTGGCGCATAGCGTTCCAGAAAGACAGCCGCGTCGCCAAAGGCACCTTTTGCCTCCGCCCTCGCCGAGGTGATAGCCTCGGGCGCCTCCTTCAGATCGGTGACGAGGCGCATTCCGCGCCCCCCGCCCCCGGCGCTGGCCTTGACCAGAAACGGCGTGCCGAGTGCGCGCGCTTCCTCCAGCAGTCGCGCGTCGGATTGATCCGCGCCGCGATAGCCGGGCAGCACCGGCACGCGGGCCTCCTCGGCAGCGGCCTTGGCTTCGATCTTCGATCCCATGCGGGCGATGGCGTCGGCTTCCGGCCCGATGAACACCAGGCCTGCCGCTTCGACAGCCGCCGCGAAACCGGCGTTCTCGGACAGGAACCCATATCCCGGATGGACCGCGCCTGCGCCGGTCGCACGGGCCGCTTCGAGGATCGCCTCGATGTTCAGGTAGCTTTCCGACGGGGCGGCCCCGCCGATGCAGACAGCGTGATCCGCATCGATGACAAAGGGGGCGTCGCGATCAGCCTCGGAAAACACCGCCACGCTTTCCAGTCCCAGCTTGCGACAGCCACGCTGGATCCGGCGGGCAATTTCACCCCGGTTTGCGATCAGGACACGGGTAAAGGTCATTTCACCCGCCAGGACGGCACGCCCTTGTTGATGAAGCTGTTGATCCCCTCGATGCCTTCGTCGGTTTCCCAGGCATCGGCGAGCCGGTCGGCCGTGTAAATCATGTTGGTTTCGAGATCATGCGCCGCGACATAGGCAACCAGCGCCTTGGTGTCGGCCACAGCCCCGGGCGCGGCCTGAAGGTGATCGTGCACGACCCGCTCGACTGCGGCGTCAAGGTCATCGGGCGCGGCGACTTCGGTCAGCAACCCGATCCGTTCGGCCCGTGTCGTGTCAAAGAGCGCACCCGACAACATTGTTTCGCGCGAGTGAACCTTGCCGATGCGGGCCACGACGTAGGGCGAGATATTTGCCGGCAGCAGACCCAGCTTCACCTCGGTCAGGCCAAAGCGCGCGCCTTCGGCACCGATGGTATAGTCACAGACCGAAATCATGCCGACACCGCCACCATAGGCCGGGCCATTGATGCGCCCGATCAGGGGCTTGGGCAATGTGTCGAGACGGCGCAGCAGACGCGCCAAGGTGGCGCTCTGGTCGACGCGCTGTTCACGGGTTTTATCGATATTCGACGCGAACCAGTTGAAGTCCCCACCGGCGCAGAAGCTCTTGCCATTGCCGGTCAGGATCACGATGCGGACCTTGTCATCCACGGCCAGCTTTTCAGCAACATCCGAGAGTTCGGTGATCAGATCACCGTTCAGGGCATTGTGCTTTTCGGGACGGTTCAGGGTCACAGTGGCGACGCCGCGGTCGTCGGTTTCGAGAAGGATGGTCTTGTAGGTCTGGGTCATCTCTAGCCTCACATTCTAAATACAGGTGTATGGCGCCCGGCCTCGGGCACCGATGTCACGATGGCGAGGCATAGGCCCAGGATATCGCGTGTCTGGCCAGGCTCGATCAGCCCGTCATCCCAAAGGCGCGAGGTGGCGTAATAGGGGTCGGATTGTTCGCCGTACTGGGCGCGCACCCCGGCCTCGATCTGTGTCAGGTCGGCCTGCATCTGGTTGGGATCGCCGCCCTTTTGGCGACGCAACTCCAACATCACATTGGTGGCGATGTCGGCGGACATTGTCGCCAGCTCCGCTGTCGGCCAGGCAAAGAGGAAGTTTGGCGCAAAGCCGCGCCCGCACATGCCATAGTTCCCTGCGCCGTAAGACCCACCCAGAAGCACCGAGAGGCGCGGCACCTTGGCCACCGACATGGCATAGACCAGCTTTGCGCTGTCCTTGGCGATGCCCCCACGCTCCGCCTCGGTGCCGACCATGAAGCCCGAGATGTTGTGCAGGAACAACAGCGGGATATTTCGCTGGTCGCACATGGATACGAATTGTGCCCCCTTCAGCGCGCTGTCGGACAAAAGGGCCCCGTTATTGGCGAGGATCCCGACACGGTAGCCATGGATCCGCGCGGTGCCGCAGACCAGCGTCTCGCCCCAACCGGGTTTGAATTCACGGAATTCGCCCGCGTCGATCATGCGCAACAAAACCTCGCGCATGTCGTAGGGTTGCTTGCGATCTGCACTGACCACGCCCAGCAGTTCTTCGGGATCATGCGCAGGCGCTGCCGGGGCTGCGTCGGGTTGCATGGGGCGCGCCTGACCCAGTTCGGCGACAATATCGCGCATCAGAGCCAAGGCGTGATGCTCATCCTCGGCCAGGTGGTCCGACACGCCGGAGACGCGCGAATGCATCTCGGCGCCACCCAGCGTTTCTCCATCCGCCTCTTCGTTGATCGCAACCTTGACGATGGAGGGGCCGCCCAAATGGATGCGCGCGTTGCCACGCACCATGATGACCTCGTCGGACAGGGCGGGAATATAGGCTCCACCGGCCGTGCATCCACCGAAGACCGCCGAGATTTGCGGCAGCCCCGAGGCCGACATATTGGTCTGGCGATAAAACGAATTGCCGAAGTGCCGCGCGTCAGGAAAAACGCGGTCCTGTTCGGGAAGGTAGGCGCCGCCGCAATCCACGAGATAGAGGCAAGGCATACGATTTTCCGCCGCGATCTCTTGCGCGCGGATATGTTTTTGCACCGTCTCGTGATAGAAGGAGCCGCCCTTCACCGTCGCATCGTTGGCGATGAGCATGCAGGGCAGATCGTGGACAATTCCGATGCCTGTGACGATCCCGGCACCGGGAACCTCACCGCCGTATTGCCCATAGGCCGCCAGCGAAGACAGCTCCATGAAAGCGGTTCCGGGATCGACCAGCAGATCGATCCGTTCGCGGACCAATAGTTTGTCACGCTTGCGGTGGCGGGCGACCATATCGGGTCGCCCGCCACCGGTTGCCTCGGCGATACGTTGGCGCAGGGTTTCGACACGCTCGCTTTGCGCGGCATGATTTTGCGCAAAGGCCTCGGAGGATATCACCACCGCTGATTCAAGACGGGCCATTCAAGAGTCTCCCGGGACCAGGTTACCGCACAAGAGCACGCAAGACGGGGATCGTATCGACCGGATCAAATCGTGAAACCGCCACCGCAGATGATGTGCTGACCCGAGATGAAGTTCGATTCCGGCGCACAGAACAGATAGACCGCGCCTGCGGCCTCCTGCGGCGTACCGACCCGTCCCAGCGGGATCATCCGTTCCATCTGGGACAGAAGATCGGGGTTCACGCCGACCTTGATCTCTTTTTCCTCGACCTTGATCGTGCTGTCGCCGTCGGCGCTGCCTTCGGTCAGACGGGTGCGGATCGGGCCGAAAGCCACGGCGTTGACGTTGACCTTGTAGCGGCCCCATTCCTTGGCCATCGTCCGGGTGACCCCGAGGATACCGGACTTGGCGGCGGAATAGTTGATCTGTCCCGCATTACCGCCGGTGCCCGCGATGGACGAGATGTTCACCACCTTGCGGAACACCTCTTGCCCGGCGGCGGCTTCTTCCTTGGCCTTGGCGCTGATCACCGGCTGGGCGGCGCGCAGGATCTTGAAGGGCGCGGTCATGTGAACGTCGATGATCGCCTGCCATTGTTCGTCGGTCATCTTTTGAACGACGCTGTCCCAAGTATAACCGGCGTTGTTTACGATGATGTCCAGCCCGCCAAAGCTGTCCATCCCGGTCTTGATGAACCGCTCGGCAAAGCCGTTTTCGGTCACACTACCGGCGCAGACCACTGCTTCGCCACCGGCAGCGCGGATGGCCTCGGCAGTTTCATTGGCCGGGTCCGCGTCCAGATCGTTAATCACCAGGCGCGCCCCTTCGGAGGCCAGTTTAAGAGCGATTTCACGCCCGATTCCCCGGCCAGAGCCGGAGACCAGCGCAACGCGCCCGTCAAGTTTGTCAGTCATGTTCTATTCTCCCGAATGGCGCTGTCAGGCTCTTTCATAAAGCGTGGTCACACAGGCCCCGCCTATCCCGAGGTTATGCTGCAACGCCAACCGCGCCCCGTCGACCTGACGCGCATCGGCCTGGCCGCGTAGCTGCTGCACGAGCTCTGTGCATTGCGCGAGACCGGTCGCCCCGAGGGGATGCCCCTTGGACAGCAGCCCACCCGATGGGTTGGTCACGTATTTCCCGCCATAGGTATTGTCGCCATCGTCGACGAATTTCGCCGCCTCGCCGCGCCCACACAGGCCCAGGGCCTCATAGGTGAGCAGCTCATTATGGGCGAAACAATCGTGCAGTTCGACCACGTCCACGTCGTTCGGTCCGATACCGGCGGCCTCGTAGACCTGATCGGCGGCACGTTTGGCCATGGAATATCCGACAACCTCACGCATGTCATGGGCGTTGAAGGTCTCTGGTCCGTCCGTCGTCATGGCCTGCGCGGCGATGCGCACCGTGCTGTCGAGACCGTGCTTGTCAGCGAACTCCTTGGAGCAGACGATCGCCGCGGCCGCGCCGCAAGTCGGCGGGCAGGCCATCAGTTTCGTCATGACGCCCGGCCAAACGACCTGTGCCTGCATGACCTCGTCCGCGGTGACTTCCTGCCGGAAAAGGGCGACGGGGTTCTTGGCCGCATGCCGGCTGGCCTTGGCACGGATTTTGGCAAAGGTTTCCATGGTTGTGCCGAACTCTTCCATATGCGCTTTGCCGGCACCGCCGAAGTAGCGCAGGGCCAGTGGAATTTCCGGGCTTCCGACCAGGTCGTCGGTTTCCTGATCAAAGGAGGCAAAGGGGCTGGTCCGATCCTGGAACACCGCACCGAGCGCACCGGGCCGCATCTCTTCGAAACCGAGAGCCAGCGCACAATCCACCGCGCCGCTTTCGACCGCCTGCCGCGCCAGGAACAGCGCGGAGGACCCGGTCGAGCAGTTGTTGTTCACGTTCACGATCGGAATGCTGGACATGCCGACATGGTAAAGAGCCCGCTGACCACAGGTGCTGTCGCCATAGACATAACCGACGTAAGCCTGCTGGATCTTGTCGTAATCCAGTCCGGCATCGGCCAGCGCAGTGCGCGTCGCGGTCGCAGCCAGAACATCATAGCTCTCGGATTTTCCGGGCTTTTGGAATGGGACCATCCCCACGCCGGTGACATATGCTTTATTGGTCATTTCTCTCTCCCATCAGCAAACTGGTCAGACGCGAATCGGCGTCCGCTTATTTTCTATCATTTGTTAGATTTTGTATTCCCGGACGGTCTGCTGTCAACACCGCAACGTTGTAAGGTCGCGCGTCCGACATTCTATCATAATGTCCGACGCGACGCAGCACGGCAGACGAAGGGCGACGCCGCTGCGATCGAACCTCACCCGACGTCGCACCGGCCGAGAACGACAAGGGCACGCGCGGAAGTCCCGACGCGCGCCCCTTTGGGTCGTTACAGCCGGAAGATCCCGTAGTGCGGATCGTCAATCGGTGCGTTCAGCGAGGCGGAAATCGACATGCCCAGCGCGTTGCGCGTATCCGCCGGATCGAGGATGCCGTCGTCCCACATTTCCGAGGTCGAAGTATAGGCTTCGACGTCGCGGCGATATTTCTCCAGCACCGGCTCGCGGATCGCTTCGATTTCCTCAGCGCTCAGCTCCTTGCCCTCACGCTGAAGCTGCCGGATCTTGACGTCCGCCATGGTATTGGCCGCCTGATCCGCCCCCATCACGCCGATTTCAGCCTGCGGCCACATGAACAGCGTGCGGGGATCCCAGGCGCGTCCACACATGCCGTAATTGCCCGCCCCATAGGAGGCATTGGCGATCACGGTGAATTTCGGCACGACCGAGCCGCCCTGCGCCATCAGCATCTTGGCCCCATCCTTGGCGATGCCGCGCTCTTCGTATTCGCGCCCCACCATGTACCCGGTGATGTTCTGGAAAAAGACCAAAGGCGTGCGGTTCTGATTGCACAGCTGCATGAAATGCGCGGCCTTGAGAGAACTGTCGTTGAACAGCACCCCGTTGTTGGCGAGGATCCCCACCTTGTAACCCCAGATATGGGCAAAGCCGCAGATCATCGTGGTGCCGTAGTCAGGTTGATACTCATGAAAGCGAGATCCGTCCACGATCCGCGCTATAACCTCGCGCATGTCGAACTGGGTTTTACGGTCCTTCGGGATGATCCCGTAAAGCTCTTTCGGATCGTAGTAGGGTTCTTCGAACGAGGCGGTTTCGATGATCGCTTTCGGCGTGCGCTTCCACTGGTTGACGATCTCGCGCGCCAGTGAAAAGGCGCGCTCTTCGGTAGCCGCGCGGTAATCGCCGGTGCCCGAAACCGAAGTGTGCATCACCGCGCCGCCCAGCTCCTGCACGCCGACCTCTTCGCCGGTCGCGGCCTTCACCAGCGGCGGCCCGCCGAGGAAGATCGCACCCGTCCCTTCAATGATGATGTTGTAATCGCTGAGCGTCGGAACATAAGCACCACCGGCGGTGCAATGGCCGCCGACCACCGCGATCTGCGGAATATTGGCCTGGCTCAATTTGACCTGATTGCGGAACACGCGCCCGCCCAGATACCTGTCTGGAAAGACACCGTGTTGAAGAGGCAGGAAGCCGCCGGCGCTGTCACAGATATGAATGACCGGCAGGCGGTTTTCCAGCGCGACATCCAAGAGCCGCACGATCTTTTTGACGGTATGGGGATACCACGCGCCGCCCTTGACGCTGGCGTCATTGGCGTGGATGGCAACCTCACGGCCCTGCACAATGCCGATGCCTGTCACCACGGCGGCGCCGGGCACCGCACCGTCGTATTCACGACAGGCAGCCAGGGTTGAGAACTCCAGGAACGGTGTTCCGGGATCCAGCAGCAGTTTCAGCCGTTCACGCACCCCAAGCTTGTTCTGGCGTGCGAGGCGGTCGATATCGCGTTGCGGACGCTCGAAGCGGACGGCGTGTTGACGCTCGTGGAACTCCTTGAGCCGCGCGGACATCGCCGCGTGATTGGCTTTGTAATCGGCGGCGTTGGTGTCGATCTGGCTTTCGATCCGGCGCATGGTCACTCCTCCTCCGGTGCCAGCTGGGCGAGAACGGCCTTCAGCCCGAAACTGTCACCTGCGGCAAATGGTATTTCGGCGACCACCCCGTCACGCGGCGCGGTCAGGCTGGTTTCAAGTTTCATACTTTCAATGACGAGCAATAGCTGGCCTTCCTTGACTTCATCGCCGGGCTTGGCGTTCACGGACACGACCACCCCCGGCATCGGGGCGACGATGCGGTCGTCTGCCGCGCCCCCGTCGCCTCCGGCCAGCCGCTCGGCGGGATCGACCCGGCCCACCTCGAATGTACGCCCCTCCATATGCACGAAGGTCGCCTCTGGGCCGACGGCCACACGCACGTCGCGCACCAGGCCCTTGGCCCGAAGAACAAACCCCCCAGGCATAGCCGTCGGGTCAAGACGGCAGGGCAACGCGCCCGAGGGCGTATTCAACACAAACCGGTTGCCGTCATGGGCCAGCCAGCACTCGGCCTCTTCGCCATTAATCTGAAAAATCCGCTGCATCAGTTTCTCCACCCGCCCATTTTGCGGTGCATCTCCGGGATCTGCATCACGTTGTCCACCAGCCGTTGATCCGATAGCGCCGCGATGGCCATCAACAGGTCCGAGACGTCCTCGCCCGGTGCCGTCAGCACGTCCGCCTGTTCGGCCAGAAATCCGGTCGAAACCTCGCCCGAGGCAAAATCGGGATGCGCGAGGATCGCGTCCAGATAGTCGGTATTGGTCGTCACGCCGAGGATGACATAGGCCTGCACCGCCTGACGGGCACGGGCGATGGCCTCTGTCCGATCTGACCCATATACGATCAACTTGGACAGCATCGGGTCGAAATCGGTGGTCACCTTACCGCCGTCCAGAATGCCGCTGTCCACACGCACGCCTTCGCCCTGCGGTTCATCCAGCAACAGGATATCCCCGATCGCCGGGCGGAAATCTTCGGTGGCATCCTCGGCACAGATGCGCAGTTCGATCGAATGGCCGGTCTGTGGAATATCGGCCTGCTGGGCGCTCAGCCCCTCACCGTTGGCAATGCGCAGCTGCTCACTCACCAGATCAAAGCCCGTCACCATTTCGGTCACCGGATGTTCAACCTGAAGGCGGGTGTTCATCTCCAGAAAA
>PAPR01000064.1 GCA_002709085.1 Pseudooceanicola sp.
GTCGTCGCGGACTTCCTGGGTTCCGCCTTGGGCAAAGGCCACACGCTCGGAAAACTGCTGGGCGAGATCGACCAGCGTCTCGGCGCCAAGGCGGGCGGTGGAAACGGCGTTCTTCTGCAGCGTCAGGTTCTCATCGATCGCCTTGAACATGCCGGAATCGCCGGACATCGTTTTCGAGATCGAGAAATAGGCCGCGTTATCCTTGCCCGAGGAAATGGAGAGACCGGTCGAGATGCGGCCCTGTGTTTCCGACAGGTTCGTGTTGATGTTGCGCAGGGTCGACAGCGCGGTCATCGCGCTGTGGTTGGTAAGAATGGATGACATGTTTACTGCTCCGATAGTCTTTTTCTTATCGTGTCATCGGATTTCTTCCGAAAACGGGCCTGCCCGTCGGTGTAGATAACACTGAATTTTGGGCCAAATTATGAAACTGAGCGTTTGGTTCCATAATTTCTAAAATTGGCTCCGCTCCCTATATTAAAGGGGATTTTGCTCGAGTCGCCTTGGTTATGGCGCGCTTTGTGGCCCAAATGTGTCCAGAATGTGGCGATAACCTGTCCTATTGTCCGCGGCTCGTCTCCAATTGGGAAAATAAAAGGGTGCAGCAACCGGGCCTCCTCGGATCCTTGGCGGTCAGAGAAAAGTGCCTTGTTGACCTCACCGCCAAGACACCGTTCAGGCTGCGGGAGACTGCAAATCCGTCGCCGCCGGGCAGAGGGGGCGCAACTCGTATTTCCTTTGAAATTGGGCGCGGAAAGGCGCCAAATTTGGCGAATTCATCCCCTTGACCCTCCATCGACTGGAAGGTCTATCTCTCGCGCTAACCGCATTTCCGAGCGAAAGGATAGCCCCCATGGCTGACGCCCAGAGACCACATTCCGTCCACGCGCCGGACATCACCCGAGACCCGGTTTGCGGCATGAGTGTCGATCCGAATGCGGGCAAGCCGACGGCGACCCACGAGGGCCATACCTTCCATTTCTGCTCGCAAGGCTGCCATGACAAATTCGTCGGCGACCCCGAAGCCTACCGCACCGCCGTCGACCCGGTTTGCGGCATGACGGTAGAGCGCGCGACCACCCCATTCATGAGCAAACATGACGGCCAGCGGGTCTACTTTTGTTCGTCCAATTGCCAGACTAAATTCGACGCTGATCCGGAAACCTACGCCGATGGCCTGCCAAAGCCCGAGGCGATGCCCGCTGGCACCGAATACACCTGCCCCATGCACCCAGAGATCGTGACGGATCACCCCGCCGACTGCCCCAAGTGCGGCATGGCGCTGGAGCCGATGAACCCCACCGCCGACAGCGGGCCGAACCCGGAGTACGTTGATTTCAAAAGACGCCTCTGGATCACCGCGCCACTGGCGCTGGCGGTTTTCCTGCTTGAGATGGGCAGCCACATCGGCATCCCCTTTGCCGACTGGATCGGCCACGAACTCTTTGGCTGGGTGCAGTTTGCGCTGGCGACACCGGTGGTCATCGTCTGCTGGCCGTTCTTCAAACGCGGCTGGGGCTCGGTCGTCAACCGCAGCCCGAACATGTGGACGTTGATCGCGCTTGGCACCGGGGCGGCGTACATATTCTCGGTCCTCGCGCTGCTGATCCCGGGCATATTCCCGGCGGCGATGCGCGACGGCATGGGCGGCGCGCCGGTCTATTTCGAGGCGACCGCCGTGATCCTCGTGTTGGTGCTGGTCGGTCAGGTGATGGAACTGGCGGCGCGCGAACGCACCGGCGATGCGATCCGTGCGCTGATGGACCTCGCGCCGAAGACCGCGCGCCGGGTGGGCAAGGACGGCAACGAATCTGACGTGCCTCTGGACGAGGTTCGCACCGGCGATATCCTCAGGGTGCGGCCCGGTGACAGCGTGCCGGTCGATGGGGTCGTGACCGAAGGGCGCTCCTCCGTCGACGAGAGCATGATCACCGGCGAACCCGTCCCGGTGGAAAAGACCGCCGAGGAGTCCGTCACCGGCGGGACGCTGAACAAGACGGGCAGCTTCCTCATGCTGGCCGAAAACGTCGGGGACGACACAACCCTCAATCGCATCGTGCAGATGGTGGCCAAGGCGCAGCGGTCCCGTGCGCCGATCCAGGCGATGGCGGACCGGGTGGCGGAATACTTCGTGCCCGCCGTCGTGCTCAGCGCGCTGACCGCCTTTGTGCTTTGGGCGGCCTTTGGTCCCAGTCCGGCGTTCTCCTACGCCTTTGTCGCGGCGGTTTCGGTGCTGATCATTGCTTGCCCTTGCGCGCTTGGCCTTGCGACGCCGATGTCGATCATGGTCGCCACGGGGCGCGGGGCCGGGGCGGGCGTGCTGATCCGTGACGCCGAGGCGCTGGAACGCTTTGCCAAGGTCGACGTGCTGATCGTCGACAAGACCGGCACCCTGACCGAGGGCCGCCCCAGCCTGACGGACGTGGAACCGGCGAGCGGCATGACGGAGGCGGAGCTTCTCTCCTTCGCCGCCGCGCTGGAACGTGGCTCCGAACACCCCCTGGCCGAAGCGATCGTCGCCGGGGCCGAGGAACGCAAGGCGCCCCGCCGCGACAGCACCGAATTTGAGGCTGTCACCGGCAAGGGCGTCACCGGCGTGGTCGACGGGCGCCGCGTCGCGCTTGGCAATGCCGCACTGATGGCCGATCTGGGCGTCGACCTCGGCGCGCTGGCCGACCGTGCGACCAGCCTCCAGCATGAGGGCAAGACGGCGATGTTCGTCGCCGTCGACGGCAAACCGGGCGGATTGGTCGCCGTGGCGGACAAGGTCAAACCGACCACCCCCGACGCGATCCGCGCGCTGCACGACCTCGGCCTGCGCATCATCATGGCGACGGGCGACGCGGAGGGCACGGCGCAGGCCGTGGCGCGCAAGCTCAACATCGACGAGGTCCACGCAGAGGTCTCTCCCGAGGACAAGAACGCCCTCGTCCGCCGCCTGCACGGTGAGGGCCGCAAGGTCGCCATGGCCGGGGACGGCGTCAACGACGCGCCCGCGCTGGCCGAGGCCGATGTCGGCATTGCCATGGGCACCGGCGCGGATGTGGCGGTGGAAAGCGCCGGTCTGACCTTGGTCAAGGGCGACCTCGGCGGGATTGTCCGCGCGCGGCGTCTGGCGGAAGCGACGATGCGCAACATCCGCCAGAACCTGTTCTTTGCCTTCATCTACAACACCGCCGGGGTGCCGATTGCTGCCGGGATCCTCTATCCCGTTTTCGGGTTGCTGCTGTCGCCGATGATCGCCGCGGCCGCGATGAGCCTCTCTTCGGTCTCGGTGATCGGCAACGCCCTGCGCCTGCGCGCGCAAAAGCTGTAGAGGCTGCGGCGTGTCGCGGTCGTCAGGAATGCGCCGACGGCCCGAGCCGGGCAGGGGCCGGGCGGCACGCGTTCCGGACAAACGAAAAGGGGACCCAGGGGCCCCCTATTCGACACACCAACATTCCAACGGCTGGAAGAAATCTTTTTTCGCGCGACCCTCAGTCCTTGGCTTTGAGGTCCGCGATCAGGCCTTTCATTTCCGCGATTTCCTTGACCTGCGCCTCGATGATCTGGTCCGCCAGATCGCGCACGCGGGGGTCCGAAATCTCCGCCCGGCGCGAGGTCATGATCGCGATGGAATGGTGCGGGATCATCGCCCGCATGTAGCTGACATCCTGCACTGTCGTCTGCGAACGAACCAGCCAGAGCGCACCGGCAAAGACCACCACAGCGCCCGCAAAAATCGCCATATTCAGCGTCTTGTTGGTATACATCGACAGCATGAAGCCCAACATGACAATGGCCATCACCGCGCCCATGATCAGCGCCATGTAAAGCCGCGTTTCCGAAAAGGTCGCGTGATCTATCGCGTAGGTGTTGAGGTACATCAACCCGAACATCACGATTGTCGAGGTGGCGATCATGGCCGCAAATCTTCCGTAAGACATTGGTTTCTTTCCTCACTTGTTTCTTCTGTTTCAACCGGAAGATCGGCGGAAAGTTTCCTGTGTCTTCACGCTCTCGTGATTTCACCTTCCAGCAAGGGGAACCTTTATCCTGACCGTGAAAGGAGTCGCAGATGAACATCGGACGTGCCGCGAAAGAGACGGGATTGTCGGTCAAGACGATCCGCTATTACGAAGACATCGGCCTGATCGAAGCCGACCGTGCCGAGAATGGCTATCGTGACTTTGGCGACCGCCAGATCGGCCAGCTGCAAATGCTGGCGCAAGCCCGGCATCTCGGCTTCGGGCTGGAGGAATGTCGGCGTTTGCTGGCGCTCAACGACGATCCGACCCGCGCTAGCCGGGATGTCCGCGCGCTCGCCTCGCGCAATCTGGACGCAGTCCGCGCCAAAATCCGCCAATTACGACAGATGGAAGCGCAGTTGGAGAGGCTGATCGACGAATGCCATGGTGACGATGCGCCCGATTGCGCTATTCTCGACACCATGTCAGCGCGGGCGAAAGCCTGATGCGCCTGCGTTATTTTCAACCGAGACCGGAGCCGACTTGCGACAGCTGATCACCACAATCGTGCTGGGCCTCTTCGTCTGGGTCATGGTGCCGGTTGCATCCGTCGCCGGTAATGCGGGGCACGCCACCGTCATGGCTGACATGGGCGATATCGTCGAGATGCCGCGCATGTCGCCCCATTGCCAAACCTGCTTCGATCCAGCCAGCGCGCCCGCAGGCAGCCATATGGCGACCGATTGCGCACTCATGATGATATGCCTTTCGGCGACCGTGCCGGCAACCGAGCCGCTCGACGGGATCAATGTGGCGGGCGGGGCGGGCTTCAGTCCCTTGACCGGCACAGCGGAGGATCTGAGCGCGCTGTCGCTGGACCTGCCGCCGCCGCGCGCCTGATCTCTTCAGACAGATCCACGACGGTCCCCGCCACAGGGCGACCGCCTGACCACGACCCAAAAGATGATGCACGCGCGGGCCACAAGGCCATGCCGTGATCCGGGAACCTTGATATGAAAACACCCATGATTGCCATGCTGGGCGCCGCTGCCGTTGCGCTGGCTGCCTACACTTTCACGCGCGACGACCCCGTAGAAGCGACCGATTTGCCTCAAATCGAGGGCCAGCCGATGGTCGCGGTCACACGTCCCGAAACCCTGACCGCTGAGGCGACAATGGGCAAACGTGCCTTTGACGCCACCTGCGCCGCCTGCCATGGCAACGATAGTGCGGGCAAGCTCGGCTCTGGCCCGCCGTTGGTTCACAAGGTCTACGAACCCTCGCACCATAGCGATATGGCGTTTGTTCTTGCGGTACAGAATGGCGTGCGGTCTCACCATTGGCGCTTCGGCGACATGCCGGCCCAGTCGGGCCTCACCAAGGCTGACGTGGCCGCGATCACAACCTATGTCCGCGAACTCCAACGCACCAACGGGATCAACTGAGGATGGCACGGTTTGCGATATCCCGGCGCGGCTTCTGCGCCAGCCTCGCCGCCGGTGCGGCATTCGGCCCGAGACCGCTCCGCGCGGCTGAGATGCCGGACCTGATGGCCGGCCCGACCTCTGTGCAGATTGCGCCCGAAGGCTACGGCAAAACCAATGTCTGGAGCTACGGCGGCACCATCCCCGGCACGCCCTTGCACGCCAGACAGGGGGAGCGTTTGCGGCGACGGCTGGTAAATGAACTGCCCGTCGCCACATCCGTCCATTGGCATGGCATCCGCATCGACAACGCGATGGACGGCGTCGCGGGGCTGACGCAGGACCCGGTCGCGCCGGGCGAGACGTTCGATTACGACTTCGTGCTGCCCGACGCAGGCACCTATTGGTATCACGCGCATACAAACTCGATGGAGCAGGTCGCGCGCGGCCTCTCCGGTCCTCTCATCATAGCCGAGGCCGCGTCGGATGCGCCCGACGTCGACCGGGACGAGGTCCTGATGCTGGACGACTGGCTGCTCAACCCCGAGGACGGCCAGATCGTGGACAATTTCGACAACGCCATGACGCTGAGCCACGGCGGGCGCATGGGCAACCTGATCGGCACGAACGCACGGTATGACTACACCTTGCCCGTCAAGACGAACGAGCGGCTGCGGCTGCGCCTCATCAACGCCGCCAACGCCCGCATCTTTGGTCTGCGGCTGGAGGGGGTGACAGGCTGGACAATCGCCCTCGACGGGATGCCGCTGGAGGAGCCCGAACCTTTGACGGGTCCGATCATCCTCGCCCCGGCACAGCGGATCGACCTGATTATCGACGTCACTGCCGATGAAGGCGACACGGCCGGAATACTTCGTCGCGACGATGAGGACACCTGGCGTCCGCAGGCGATCTTTCCCGTCCGGGGCCGCGCGTCAAAGTCAAAGCGTGCCGCGCCCTCGGCCCTGCCACCCAACCTCCGCATGGACATGCCCAACCTCGCCGATGCGCGTCCGCTGGATTTGCCGATGGAGGGCGGGGCCATGGGCCGGATGCGCGGCGGTCGAATGGGCGGTGGCATGATGGGCGCTCGTGATCTGATGCAAGCGGGTCAATTCTGGTCGCTGGCCGGTCAGATCGGTCTGGACGAAACACCCTTTGCCCGCCTGTCGCGCGGTGAACCCGCCCGCATGAAGATCACCAACGACACCGTCTTCCCCCACGCTATGCACCTGCACGGCATGCACTTTCGCACCATCGCCACCGATGGCACTCAGGGGCCGATGCGCGACACCGTGCTGGTCCTGCCAAACGAGAAGATCGAGATTGCCTTTACTGCGGATAATCCTGGCAAATGGCTGTTTCATTGTCACGTGCTGGGCCACGCGGCGTCTGGTATGACGACATGGATCGACGTGACTTAACCAACCCAAACAAGGATTCAAGCATGAAGAAACTCATTGCAATAACCACGCTGACCCTCGTGACCACCTCCGCGGTCTTTGCCCATAGCGGCGTGAAGGACGAACATGTGCTGGCGCGGATGAAAGGTATGTCAGCCCTCTCTGAGGACATGAAGATCATAGGCGGGATGGCCAAGGGCGAGGCCGCGTTTGATGCCGAGGCCGTCAACGACGCGCTGGCTCGCATGTCCGAGGAATCCGCCCGGATCGAAGGGCTGTTTGAAACACGCGCGGACGACCCGAAGTCCGAAGCCAGGGCGCTGATCTGGGAAGACTTCTCCGGGTTCACAGAAAGGGCCGATGACCTCACTAAAGTCACGGCCGGGCTCTCCGGGACAATCCAGTCGGAGGACGATCTGGGACCTTTGCTAAAGCAGGTCGGAAAATCGTGCAGCACCTGTCATTCGGATTATCGTGAATGATGCGCTCCGTTCTAGCCGGCCTATTGGTCTGCGGTATCTCGACGACCGGTGCAATGCCGGCCTTGGCGGATGATGAATTCGAGGGGCTTGATGTCACCCGAGGGGCAGAGCTTTATGCCGAGCAATGCGCCGCCTGTCACGGGGCCAATCTGGAAGGGCAGCCCGATTGGCGGCGCCCCGGTCCAGATGGCATCATGGGCGCGCCGCCGCATGACGTCACCGGCCACACCTGGCACCACGACACGCCGCTCCTGCTGGAATACACCCTTCTGGGCGGGCAGGCTGCGCTGGAGGCGCGCGGTGTCACCGGATTTGAAAGCGGCATGCCGGCCTTTGAAGAAGCACTGTCCGAGGACGAAGTCTTGACCATTCTCGCCTACATTCGATCCTCATGGCCCGAACACGCACAGGATATGCAATCGCAACGGACCCACGGCCTGGAACACCAGTAGCCAGCTCCTCAGAGGTGGTCATTTGTGCGATACTTGTGCAGGTGGCATTCAGCTGAAAGACAGCTCGTCTATCCGGATTCACCAGCATGGGGCTAACGGCCTAAAAAATTAGAGCGATCCGATTTCATGTGTCCTCCACGCGGCGGGCTGACCACCAGAGCCATGCGCTGGTGGATGCAATCGGGCGCCCGATCTTGATCAAACTGACCAACAGGCAGGCCCATGATGGACGTTCGCCGGTGGACGTGTTCGACAGTTTGAAAGCAGGCACGACATTGCTGGCCGACCGAGCTTACGAAATTGACGCCTCACGCCAAGCGCGCGTGGTGCCTGCGCCGACATCGCGCAATGCCCAACCGATTAAAACCTCCCCGCATCTGATCGAGGCGCGTATAGACTGCGCAATCACATCGAAAGGCTCTTTAGCACGCTCAAACGCCGTCGAGCAGTGGCACCCCGCTATAAAACGCGGCGATAACGCCCCCGCTTCCGTCCAACGCGCCCCACTGCGCATATGGCTGAGGACTTATGAGCGCTGATCTAGCGCATCAAGTCAGGCAGCTCTCCGGTCAGGCCCGCCGCCTCGCGGATGAACCGGCGGCGCAGGCCGGGCAAGGCGTTGACCGCGCCCATTCCAACATCACGCGCGACGCGCAACAGGGGGTTATCGCTGGAAAACAGCCGGTTAGAGAGGTCCGTTGTCAGCGCCAGCATGGCCGTATCGAACCGGCGCCATTCCTGATAGCGGCGCAGGACGTCGATCGCACCGATGTCTTCGCCACGCCTCTGCGCCTCACCCAGAACCTGTGCCAGCGCGCCTATATCGCGCAGCCCGGCGTTCAGCCCCTGCCCCGCGACAGGATGCATGCCGTGCGCCGCATCCCCGACAAGCGCGAGGCGATCCGCGACAAACTCATTCGCGATGCTGAGGGAGAGGGGGTAGGTGAACCGCTGACCCTCCAGCGAAATCTCACCGAGGAAATCACCAAAGCGGGGGCGCAGAACCTCAAGGTAATCCGCATCGCTCAACCCGTTGAAGGCGGCGGCGCGCTCGGCGGTTTCGCTCCAGACGATGGAGGACCTTTTGCCGGGCAGCGGCAGAATCGCCAGCGGGCCGGGCGGCAGGAACAACTGGTGCGCAATGCCGTTGTGCGGTTTTTCATGCGCAATCGCGCAGACGAGCGCGGTCTGACCATAGGCCCAGCCGGTGCGTTTGATTCCCGCCCGTTCGGCGGTGCCGCTGCTGCGGCCGTCACAGCCGATCAACAACCTCGTGCTGAGCGTATCCCCGGAGGAGAGTGTGACGCGGATGCCGGCGGCCTCGACGCTCTGATCGACGACGGTGTCGCTGTAGCGCAGGGTGACCAGGTCGTTTTCAGCCACGGCATCCATGAGGGCACGGCGCAGGTAGCGATCCTCGACCATGTGACCCATCGGGCCTTCCTCGATCTCCGCGTGATCGAAGTGCAACAGGAAGGGCGAGGGCGCCTCACCGGCGCGCCCGTCCGTGACCTTGATCTCCAGCATGGGCTGGCTGTTCTCACGGACCCGGTCCCAGACGCCGATACGATCCAGCAGCCTGACGGAGGCGAGCGCGAGCGCATAGCCGCGACCGTCGAAGTCGTCGTTTAGCCGGGTCTCGGGGGGGAGGGCATCCACGATGGTGACGCGCAGCCCGGCACGGGCGAGGGCAAGGGCTGTCGCCGGGCCGTTCAGCCCGCCGCCGACGATCAGAATGTCGCTGTCATATGTCATACTCAGGATTATGGTCCGCGCGGCGGGATTGTCCATGCGCCCCGCTGACGCTACCCTCGAGACAACGTCGGGGGATGACATCATGGACGAATGGCGATGGATGAGCGCGGCGGATCTGGGGCGCGGAATCGGGGCCGGGGGGATCGATCCGGTGAGCCTGACCGAAGTTTTTCTTGAGGCCATCGACGCCCACAAATACCGCGACCGCATCTATGCCCGCGTCACCCATGATCGCGCCCGTGCCGAGGCCAAGGCGGCGTCCGCCCGCGCGCGTGCCGGTACGCGGAAATCGCTGCTGGATGGCGTCCCGATCTCTTGGAAAGACCTTTTCGATACCGCCGGGACCGCCACCGAAGCCGGCTCTGCCTTGCTGAAGGGCCGCACGCCTATGGCGGATGCGCGCGTACTGGCGACGGCCTCGGCTTTTGGTCTTATCTGTCTGGGCAAGACACATATGTCCGAATTGGCTTTCTCCGGCATCGGTATCAATCCGTCGACGGAGACACCGCCCAACCGGCACGACCCGGCCTGGGTGCCGGGGGGATCGTCGTCGGGGGCGGCGACCTCGGTCGCGTTCGGACTCGCCGCCGCCGGGATCGGTAGCGATACCGGCGGCTCCGTGCGCATCCCGGCAGCGTGGAACGATCTGGTGGGGCTCAAGACGACCTCGGGCCGCTTGTCGCTGGAAGGGACCGTACCACTTTGCACCAGCTTTGATACTGTCGGCCCGCTTTGCCGTACGGTGGAGGACGCGGCGATCCTGATGGCGCTGCTCGAAGGCTCTACCCCGCCCGATTTGCGGAACGCGGGGCTGCGCGGCCTGCGCATCGGGGCGTTGCAGACCAGCATGTTCACCGACATCCGCGAGCAGCCGCGCGCCGCGCATGAGTCCGCCGTCGACCGGATGCGGCAGGCGGGCGCGGTGATCGAACCCTTCGACGCGCCCGAGGTCGATCTGGCCCTCGCCCAGGCCGGAGTCTTTGCCGCAGAGGCTTACGGTTTGTGGAAAGACGTCATCGAAGCCGCGCCGGACAAGATGTTCGCAGAGATTCTCGGGCGCTTCCGCTCGGGCGCCGGAATGTCCGCGCCCGAATTCGTCGCGGCGTGGAAACATATCGACGAGGCGCGCGCCGCCTGGTTGGCGCGCACCGCCGGATATGATGCTGTCATTGCTCCGACCGCGCCGGTCCTGCCGCCGGACGCGGCGCGCATGATGGAGGATCACGACTACTACGTCGGCGAAAATCTGATGGCGCTGCGCAACACCCGCGTGGCCAACATGTTCGACCTGGCGAGCCTGACCCTGCCGACCGGGGTGCCTGCTTGCGGCTTGATGTTGCTGGGAAAACCCTTTGGCGAAGAGGCCCTGCTGCGAATTGGCGTCGCGGCGGAAAAGGCGCTGACCTAAAAGCCACAAGCGACGCTTGGGATGGTCAGAACTCTGGACGCGGCATCTAGATTTGGGTAACTTCCGGGCAAACGGGGCGATAACGATCCCGACCTAGAGGCAGTTTCAGATGTTCCCCGAGCGGTTTTCGAACCTTCCGGCCTATGCGTTTCCGCGCCTTCGTGCGCTGTTGGACAGCCGTGCGCCCGGCGGTCCGGTCGTGAACATGACGATCGGCGAACCCCGGCACGGCTACCCCGAATGGGTCCCGCAGGTCCTCGCCGAGAATGTCGAGGGTTTTGCCAAATACCCGCCCAACGACGGCACCCCGGAGCTGCTGGAGGCGATTTCACAATGGATCGCGCGGCGCTACGGCGTGACAATCGGCGCGGACCGGGTGATGACGCTGAATGGCTCGCGCGAGGGGCTTTACAACGCCGCGATGGCCCTGCTGCCAGAGACGAAGGCAGGCAAGACGCCGACCGTTCTAATCCCCAATCCGTTCTATCAAGTCTACATGATCGGTGCGCTCTCCGCCGGGGCGGAGCCGGTCTTTATCCCCGCGACTGCGCAGACCGGCTTCCTGCCGGACTACGCCAGCTTGCCGGATGACGTGCTGGACCGCGCGACGGCCGCCTACATCTGCTCACCGTCAAATCCGCAGGGCGCGGTCGCGGATCGCGACTATTGGTGTGAGTTGATCGCGCTCGCTGAAAAGCACGATTTCACTATTTTCAGTGACGAATGTTATTCTGAGATTTACCGCAGCACCCCGCCTGTCGGCGCGTTGGAAGTCGCGGCAGAGATGGGGGCCGATCCAGAACGTATCGTCATCTTTCAATCCCTCTCGAAACGGTCGAACCTGCCGGGTCTGCGCGCCGGTTTCCTGGCCGCCGGACCAGAGAGCATCATCCGCTTGCGCCAGTTGCGCGCCTACTCCGGTACGCCGATCCCGCTGCCGCTGCAAAAGGTCGCCGAGCGCGCCTGGAACGATGAGACGCATGTGACCGAGAACCGCGCGCTTTATCAGGCGAAATTCGCTGAAGCCGACCGCGTGTTGAACGGCGTGCCCGGCTATCAAGGTCCCGAGGGCGGCTTTTTCCTCTGGCTGCCGGTGGCGGACGGTGAACAGGCCGCGCTGGACCTGTGGACCGAGACAGGCATCCGGGTCCTGCCCGGCGCCTACCTGAGCCGGGAAGTTGACGGCGAAATTCCCGGAAAACCCTACATCAGGGTCGCAATGGTGACCCCAAAAGAAGAGATGGCGCAGGCGTTGATCACCCTGCGAAACCATCTTTACCAATAAGGACGAGGCAAAATGGCATTTCAGACACGTGGCGGAGACCCTTTGTTCGATAGCGACATGCAGGCAACCATCGAGAAACGAGGCAAGGAATTGGCCGGCTTTGTGCTGATGCTGGCTGGCGGATTGGCCGCCATGCTGATCGCCTCGTATACGCCCGAAGACCCCTCGTGGCTGTCCGCGCATGATGCCGCTGTGCAGAACTGGCTGGGCCGCTACGGCGCTGCGATTGCCGCGCCGCTCTACATGGTGATCGGGGCCGGCAGCTGGGGTGTCGCGATTGTTCTCTTTGCCTGGGGCCTGCGCCTGGCGACGCATACCGGCGCTGAGCGCGCCATCGGGCGGCTGATCTTTGCCCCGATCTGGATCGCGCTCTTGTCGATCTATGCCTCGACGATGGTACCGGATCAGGACTGGTCGAACCGCTTTGGCATGGGCGGGTTGTTCGGCGACACGGTGCTGGGCACCTTGCTGGGTGTCGCGCCGGTCGCCCCGAGCTTTACCCTCAAGCTGATCGCATTGGGCTTGGCCGCGCCGGTGATCGCTCTCGCCATCTATGTCATGGGGTTTTCAGCTCGCGAATTGCGTCAGGTGGCGCGTATCCTGTTGATCGGTGTCATCATGATTTACGCCGGGATTGCGCGGCTGGCCGGAAAAGGTGCAGTCGGGGCGTTAAAGTCAGCCTCCAGACTTCAGGAAGCGCAACAGCAACGCCGCAGCCGACGGCGTGCCGAGGCCGAAAAGGATCACTACGACGCAAGCTCCGCCTATCAACACGGGGAGCAGGAGGAATGGAGCGCTGCGAATGACGACCATTGGGCCGCGCCGGAACCGAGCCTGACCGCCCCGGCACGCGTCGGCATCATGGGGCGTCTGCCGTCCCTGATGCGCCGCGCAGAGCCTGAAATAGAGGTGTTGCCCGAACCCGAACTGATCGACGAAGCGATGATCCTGGACGACGACCAGGATGACGCCGTCGCACCGGGAGACGATCGGATCAAAGCCCGTATCGCTGAGATCGTACGCTCGCGAGGCGGCGCACCAGAGCCGGCAGTCCAGGAGGAAAAACCCCTGACTCGTGGGCTTGGCCATGGCCCTGCACCGCTGGTTTTCAACCCCCAGAACCGCGCGGAACCGCCGCTGACAGCCCCGCCTTCGCCGCCTCGGCCGGTCGAACCGCCCCTGACGGCCGCGCCGCGCGTCGCCCCCGATGCATCGCGAGCCATCCAGCTGCAAAGGCCGCCCAAGGGTCACGCCCATGCCGACGCGCCAGCGCCGCAACCGCAAGCCCCTGCGCCCGCGGCCCCCACTGCAACAGAGGCCGCCTATGCGGATCGTCATGCTGCCTACAGCGCGGGTGACGACGACGCCTATGATGACGATAACATCTTTCTTGAGGACGGAACCTACCCCGATCCGACCCCCCTGCCCCGCCCGGCCTCGACCCTGCCGGTGGCCGAACCGCGCAGAAACGTCGTTCAGCACAGCCCGCGCAAGGCGATTACCCCGTCGACCCGCGCCAAGCTGGAAGCGCAGCCGAGCCTGCAATTCGAGGAATCCACCACAGAGTTCGAGCTGCCTCCGCTGAACCTGCTGTCGGACCCCAAGCACGTCGAGCGTCACATCCTCAGCGACGATGCGTTGGAAGAGAACGCCCGCATGCTGGAAAACGTGCTGGACGACTACGGCGTTAAAGGCGAGATCGTCTCGGTCCGCCCCGGCCCCGTCGTGACCATGTACGAGCTGGAGCCCGCGCCGGGCCTCAAGGCATCACGCGTTATCGGTCTGGCAGATGACATCGCGCGGTCGATGTCCGCTCTCTCGGCGCGTGTCTCGACGGTTCCGGGCCGGTCCGTCATCGGGATCGAGCTGCCGAACGAAAAGCGTGAAATGGTGTCTTTCCGCGAGATCCTCTCCACCCGCGAATACGGCGACGGCAATCAAAAGCTGCCGCTCGCGCTCGGCAAGGATATCGGCGGCGACCCGATAGTCGCAAACCTTGCCAAGATGCCTCACCTGCTGATCGCAGGCACGACCGGCTCGGGCAAATCCGTCGCGATCAACACGATGATCCTGTCGCTGCTCTACAAGCTGACGCCAGATGATTGCCGGTTGATCATGATCGACCCAAAGATGCTGGAACTGTCGGTTTACGACGGCATTCCGCATCTGCTCTCCCCCGTGGTAACGGACCCTAAGAAGGCTGTTGTGGCCTTGAAATGGACCGTCGGCGAGATGGAAGAACGCTATCGCAAGATGTCCAAGATGGGCGTGCGCAACATCGACGGCTACAACAGCCGCGTCGCCGACGCCCTGTCGCGCGGAGAGATGTTCAGCCGTACGGTGCAGACCGGGTTTGACGACGAAACCGGCGATCCGGTGTTCGAGACCGAGGAGAGCGTGCCGCAGAAAATGCCCTATATCGTCGTGATCGTCGACGAGATGGCCGACCTGATGATGGTTGCGGGCAAGGAGATCGAAGCCTGCATCCAGCGTCTGGCCCAGATGGCGCGTGCCTCGGGCATCCACCTGATCATGGCGACGCAGCGACCCTCGGTCGACGTCATCACCGGCACGATCAAGGCGAACTTCCCCACGCGAATCTCCTTTCAGGTCACCTCCAAGATCGACTCGCGCACAATTCTGGGCGAGATGGGCGCGGAGCAACTGCTGGGCATGGGCGACATGCTCTACATGGCCGGCGGGGCAAAGATCACCCGCTGCCACGGCCCTTTCGTCTCGGACGAGGAAGTCGAGGAAATCGTCAACCATCTCAAGGCTTTCGGCCCGCCGTCCTATCTGGGTGGCGTGGTGGATGGCCCGGACGAGGACAAGGCCGACGATATCGACCAAGTGCTTGGCCTCAACACCGGCGGGAACACCGACGGCGAGGATGCGCTATACGACACGGCAGTTGCGATCGTGGCGAAGGATCGCAAGTGCTCCACCTCCTACATCCAGCGCAAACTGGGCATCGGCTACAACAAGGCTGCGCGTCTCGTCGAGCAGATGGAGGATAACGGGCTGGTGACCCCGGCGAACCATGTTGGCAAACGTGAGATTCTGGTGCCCGAGCAATAGGCTCGGGCCGGGGAGGCGCGTCACGGAACTCTGCCGGGAATGTGAGCGTTGGCCTCTGGTACAGTCCCGAACCAGAGCCTAAATTCACCTTATGAAAACGCTTCGTATCCTGGCCGCTTCGGCCCTGACCCTCGCCTTGGCCGCACCGGCCTGGGCCGAGAAATTGCCACTGAACACGCTGTCATCCTACCTCAACAGCATGAAGACGGCGCAGGCCAAGTTTACCCAGATCGCCGCTGACGGCTCGGTCTCGACGGGAACGCTATATATCAAGCGCCCCGGAAAGATGCGGTTTGAGTATGATCCACCGACCAAGTCGCTGGTCATCGCAGATCACGGCGCAGTCGGTATCTTTGACGCGAAAGGCGATGCCTCGCCCGAAACCTATCCGTTGAACCGTACGCCGCTGAACATCATTCTGGCGGCGAATGTTGACCTTAGCCGTGCGCGGATGGTCACTGGTCATAGTGAGGACGGGCCCTCCACAATTGTGAAGGCGCAGGACCCGCAACATCCGGAATACGGCCACATCGAGCTGAAGTTCACCGGAAATCCGGTTCAGTTGCGGCAGTGGGTGGTGCATGACGACTCAGGGAGCGCGACCACCGTGGTGCTGGGAGACCTGAAAACCGGGATGCCGCTGCAACAGAGGCTCTTTAACTTCAAGGACGGCGTTCCGCGGGATCACTGACGCCTACTTGTAGCGGCAGTTCACCAGTTGGGTGCGGTACAGTTCGGACCGCGCCGCAACCCGCTGCGTCACTGCGATCAGCCAGCCCTTCTTCTTCCAGGTGCCGCGCGCATAGCCCGAGCGACCGTCGTGATAAGCGAGATACTGGTTGGTGACGTCCCACAGCGGAATGCCGAGGCTGTCGCGCGTTTTGGTCATGTACCAGCCCATGAAGTCGGTCGCGTCGTCGATATCGGTGCGTTTGGCGCGACGGTTATTAGTTTCCTGAACATATTCGTCCCAGGTGCCATCCAACGCCTGACTATAGCCAAACGCCGAGGATTGCCGCCCCATCGGAATAATCCCCAGCGCGTAGCGGTGCGGGGTCCGGGCGTCGCCGTCGAATTTGCTCTCCTGATGGATCATCGCCATCATCACATGCGTCGGCACGCCGTATTTACGTTCGACGCGGCGGAAGGCACGGGCGTAGGGCTTGCGTTCTTGCAGCAACAGGCAGGCGTTTTCAAGATTGCGCGGTGAGTCCTTGGGACCGCCACCACATGATGCCACGATCATCAGGATCACGGCGGCGCTCAGCGCTCGTATCATCTGCCTATGCCTCTTTGGTTCTGTGTCTGACGCACTTTGGCTGAATCGTAACAAATTAACCGCCCTGGGTGAACTCACAAATTCGCCAGATCAAAGCAAAACGGCAAGAATCAATGGGATTGCGGCGACGGATAGCAAGGTTGAGACCACCACGAGGCTCGCCACCGCCTGTGAATCCGCCCCGTATTTCTCGGCCAGCAGGTAGGACGTTACGGCAACGGGTGTCGCGACCTGCAGGACCAGCACGGCAAAAGCGGTTTCGTCCAGATCAAAGAAGCGCCCGACCCCCCAGGCGATCGCGATGCAGATCACCAGTTTCGCGACGGCCATCGCAACTGCCTTGGTCATGCTGCCCGGTGACAGGCGCGCAACCGCGACGCCAAGCGTAATCAGCATCATCGGAATCGCCATCTGTCCAATCAACTCAAGCGTGTTCGTCAAAAATACCGGCGTGCGCCATCCCTGCCACAGGAACAGACCACCCAAAAGGGTTGCCCAGACCAGCGGTTCCTTGACCGCCTTCATCGCCGATCCGCCGCCAGACGTGATCCAAATCCCGTAGGTGAACGACCAAATCGCCATAACAGCAAAGACCACGACTGCATAACTCAGCCCGACATCACCAAAGGCGAACAGCGCCAGCGGCAGGCCAAGGTTGCCCGTATTGCCGAAAATCAGTGGCGCTTGATACGTGCGTTGGTTATATCCCAAGAGAGCGATAAGACCGGCCACAACCAGCGTGAGCACGGCGTAGGACACAACCGAGGCGAGTGAAAGGGCGGTCAGCGCAGCGGGGTCAATTTCGGCCTGCATCAGCGCCACGAAAATCAGGCAAGGCACCGAAAGGGTCATCGCGAGGCGGGTCACGAATTCGACGCGATATTCAAAACCCGCCTTCACCCAGGCGAAACCAATGGCGGCCAGCAGAAACACTGGCGCCACAATTTCGAGCACTGTAAAGGCAAGGTTCACAGAGTGTTTCCTTAATTTTCCGTTACACGATTGGACATTACGAGGATCATATTGGTAGTAGTGGCGTAAGGGGGCCGCAAGCCGATGTTAAAAACACGCGCGAAATATTATCTGGGCCAGGTCGTCCGGCATAAGAAACATCCCTTTCGAGGGGTGGTTTTTGATGTGGATCCCGAATTCAGCAACACCGAGGAATGGTACGACGCGATTCCGGAGGACAGCCGTCCCTCGCGCGAACAGCCGTTCTATCACCTGCTGGCCGAAAATGACCAAAGCTATTACGTCGCCTATGTCTCTGAACAGAACCTGATCGCGGATTATTCCGGCGAACCGGTGGACCATCCCGATATTCCCGACCTGTTCGGTCCGTTCGAGGACGGCTCTTACCCGCTGCACTTCCAGATGAACTGAGCACGAAGGCGGAGGTGCCTTGCCCGTGCCTCGTCTGTCTCATCAGCCATCAATCTCGACCTAGAGCCTAGTAGCCGATCGCGCAGCCATCCTTGCGCGAATCCGACCCCGCTTCGAGAAATCCACTGTCATGGAGCCTGATTGCCTGCCCGCCGCCGATTGCCTTTATGGGCACTTCGACCCTGTGGCCCATGTCGGCCAACTCCTGCCGTACCTCGGGAGTATAGCCCCGCTCTACGCTCAACAGGTCGGCCTCGGCAAAGGCACGAGGGGCATCAACAGCCTCCTGTGGGTCCATCCCGAAATCGACGATATTGGACAGGAACCGAGCGTGTCCGCAGGCCTGATAGGCGCCGCCCATCACGCCGAAGGGCATGATCACCCGCCCGTCCTGTTTCAGCATGCCAGGAATGATCGTGTGCATGGGACGCTTGCCCGGCGCCATCTCGTTGCCATGGCCGGGGCTGAGGGAAAACCCCGTCCCGCGGGAGTGCAGCATGATGCCGAATTTATCCGTGCAGATGCCCGAGCCAAAGCCGTGGAACAGTGAGTAGATCAGTGAAACGGACATGCGATCCCGGTCCACCACCGTGATGTAGATCGTATCCTTGTGAACCATCCCGGCGGTGGCGCCGATGCGCGCCGTCGCCCGTTTCGGGTCGATCAGCGCGGCCAGCTTGCGTGCCGTATCGGGGTCAAGCAGATGGTCCAGTCGACGCATGTGATCGGGATCCGAGATGAAGCGGTTGCGCGCGTCATAGGCGAGACGGGTCGCCTCGGCCTCGATGTGCACACGCTGGGTGCCGACTGGGTCCATCGACGCGATGTCGAACCGGGCCAGAATATTGGCCAACAGAATAGCGGCGGCGCCCTGTCCGTTCGGGGGATGCTCCCACAGCTCCATGCCGTGATACTCCCCGTGGATCGGATCTGTCTGCATGCCATGATGCGCGGAGAGATCGCTGGCCTCCTGCGGTCCTCCGGCGGCTTGCAGGGTCGCGATGATGTCCTCGGCCACCTCGCCCTCGTAAAAGGCCGCCGGACCCTCCTTGGCCAGACGGCGCAGCACCTCGGCCTGACCGGGCAAGGTCAGGCGATCGCCGGGTTGGGGGACCCGGCCCCAAGGGACAAAATGATTGCGCGCGGCGCCCTTCAGTTTGTTATCCAGCAGCATGTAGTCGTGCACCGCACGCGGCGCCATCGCCACACCGCTCTCGAAATAGTGAATCGCGGGCCGGAGGACCTCGTCCATCCCCTTGCGGCCCCAAAGCGCGTTCATCCGGAAAAATCCGTCCACTGCGCCCGGCACGGTGACGGCCAGAGGATCGCTCTCCGACACACTGTCGAGTCCGCGATCACGCAGAGCCTGCGCATCCGCCTTTGCGGCGGCCTTGCCCGACCCGTTAAAGCTGACCACATCCTCCGTCCCCGCTGGCGAGATCAGCGCAAAGCAATCCCCGCCCAGCCCGCACATCGCCGGTTCGCATACCCCCAGCAGGACCGCGCCCGCGATGGCGGCGTCCAACGCGTTGCCGCCATCCTTCAACACCTGGACCGCCGCTTCGGCCGCGATGGGGGAGGAGGTCGCGCAAACGCCGTTCTCGGCCCATACGGGCGAACGGCCGGGAAGGTGGAAATCGCGCATGGTAAACTCCGGTTCAGGCGTGTGACCGGCATCATAGAGATTTAGGGAGGAGGGGGAAGTTAGTCCTCGGCGCCGCGCACTGGGTGGGGGCTGGTAAACGCGACGCCGAGGGAAGCCATGCAGCTACCCTTACTGTATCGCCTTGGTTTTGGGCGACGGTTGGGTCGCATTCCGGCTTTTTCGGGATGTTTTGGAGGTTTCACCGGGAGAATTCGCCTTATTTCAGCTAATTGACTGCGAATTGGAAACGATTGTTGTCCCTTAGAGTGCAATTCGAGCGTTGGCCCATGATTGATTACGTCGCCGAAACGATGCGCTTGGCGGCGACTGGACGCCGCTAATGACGGTCGGCTATGCAGCTCGTGACCCGAGGGATCAAAAGATGCCCATAGGTCAGCGGAGAATCCGCAGGAGCAACGGGTGCTGAAATGAAGGTGGACTACAAGACACTGGCCAAGACCGTTCACGCATTGACCGAAGGCGAGACCGACACGGTCGCATTGATGGCGACCGTGGCCTGCGAGGTGCATCATGCGGACGAGCGGTTCGACTGGACGGGGTTTTACCGCGTCACGGGCCCCGGCATGCTCAAGATCGGCCCTTATCAAGGCGGTCACGGGTGCCTGCAAATCCCTTTCGAGCGGGGTGTTTGCGGTGCGGCGGCCCGCAGTGGCGAGGTTCAGCTGGTCGCGGATGTCCATGCCTTTCCCGGTCATATCGCCTGCGCCTCCTCTACCCGGTCGGAGCTGGTGATTCCGGTACGTGATCAGGCCGGCGCGCTCATCGCGGTCTTTGACATCGACAGCGATCGGGCGGATGCGTTTACCATGACCGATGCCAAGGCCCTCTCCGGCATCCTGACTGCGACCTTCGCGCGCGCCTGACCCGGCCCGAGCCATGGTCACGCGCGGAACACCGGGGTAAGGGAAGGCATGAGCGACGCCTACACCCCGCCCGACACCCCCTTGGACGTGGTCCATGAGGATCACGAGATCCTGCTGCTGGACAAGCCTGCGGGCCTTTTGTCCGTCCCCGGCAAGGGGGAGCATCTGGCCGACTGCCTGCTAACCCGCGCGCAAGCGGCCTTTCCCACGGCGCTGCTGGTGCACCGGCTGGATCGCGACACTTCGGGGATCATGGTGTTCGCGCTGACCCCGCATGCGCAGCGTCACCTCGGGCTGCAATTCGAACACCGCCGCACGAAGAAGACCTACGTCGCCCGCGTTCATGGCAAGTTGGAGCCCAAGACCGGCACGGTCGATCTGCCGCTCTGCGCCGATTGGCCGAATCGCCCGCGTCAGATGGTTGACCACGAAAACGGTCGCGCGGCCCAGACCGATTGGCGTGTGCAGCGATATGTCGAGGGCGAAACCCGCGTCCGTCTCATGCCACGCACGGGACGGTCACATCAGTTGCGCGTTCACATGCTGGCGCTTGGCCATCCGATACTGGGGGATCCGTTCTATGCCGAAGGGAAGGTTCGGGATTATCCCCGGATGATGCTGCATTCCGAGGAGTTGCGCCTGTTGCATCCGGATGGCGGCAAGGGGATGTCGTTTCGCGCGCCAGCGCCGTTCTGAGGGGTTCGAGGCATCGAGGGTGCGCAGCCCGGTCTCTATTGAGGATGTTTTGCAACGAGATGTCAGACCTTCAAAATGCGGTCCGTCAGGTTGCGCCGGTCTGCGACGATGGGGGCGATGATCCGATCGAGGTCAGGGTTAGACTGCGTCAGGAGGGCGACCTCGTCGAGCCGGTTCGCCGCGATCAGGGACAAAACCGCCTCGTCGAGCCTGTTTTCAGTTGTTCGGGGCAACCTTGTGACGGCTTGCAAGTGTTCAGGCAACCCATCAGGTAAGCCCTGGCGCAGCTCCGCCTCGGGCGCCTCGGTTTCGACAAAGGTATAGAGGCCAACGCCCTTGCCCGGCAGCGCGAAGGCGCAGGTGTAATACGCGCGCACATCCGGGCGATCCAGCGCTTGGCCGATGATCGGGCCGTCGCGCTCCAGTCGATCCTCGGTCCCCTCACCGTCAGACCAGTTGAGCAGACGCCGCGTGACATAATTGTAGAGCGGCTTGGCCGTTGCCATCCAGATGCGCGCGGGCAGTGCCTTGCGGTTCAGCATCGCATGTTCGGCGCGTGTCAGCAGGTCAGGCGCATAGGCGCGCTTCTGTTTCAAGAGGTGGCGCAGGTCCTCTCGCGCCATTGTACGGAACAGCGCGCCGCGGCGGCGATGCACCGAGGCGAGTTGAAAGTCGATCACCGCCGCGCGTCCATCGGGCGTCATGAGCCAGTTCTGCGGCTTGGCGATGTCGTTATGCGTGACGCCCCGCCGACGCATCTGACGTAGCAGGCGTTTAGCATCGCGGTAGAACGCGGCATCGGAGGGTTTGGCGAGTTGTAGCGGCGTCCCATCGGACCAGTCGCGCAAGATGCCTTTCCGACTGGCGGTCAACAGTGTGGGGCAGCCCTCGATCCCCCGAACGGCACGCAGGGCCTTTGCCTCCCGACGCGCCAGAAACCACGCGATCGGGCGCGACCAGAATGGCAGCGCGTCCAGCTTGCGAAGCGCCAGGCGACGCTCGGGCTGATCGGCAAGATGCCCCGAGATCGTCTCGGAAAAGGCGTCGCGCTTCAACACGGTGACGGGAATGAATTCGGGGTCGGACAAGGTTGGGACCTGACAGGATCTAGGGGTCGGCAGTCCGTGCCATCTAGCAGGCGGAGCGATGCGCAGGCAATCTCTGCTGTGCGCATCGTTGGAAATGACAAACGGCGCGGGAGCGGATCCCGCGCCGTTTAGCGGTGTGTTCGACCCAAAGGCCGATCAGGCGGTTTTTGCGTCCCAACCCGAGACGGCCTTGACCTCCATGAAGTCTTCCAGACCCCAGACGCCGCCTTCGCGTCCCTGGCCAGAGGCTTTCATGCCACCAAAGGGCGATCCGGCCCCGCGTGACTGACCATTCATCTCAACCATGCCCGACCGCAGGGATTGCGCCACGCGATTGGCCCGCTCTGCGTCCTGCGTCTGGACATAGTTCGTCAGGCCATAAGGCGTATCGTTGGCAATCTCGATGGCCTCCTCTTCGGTATCGAAGGGGATCATCGTCAGGACCGGACCGAAAATTTCCTCGCGCGCGATGGTCATCTGGTTGTTGGCGTCCGCAAAGACCGTCGGTTTGACGAAAAAGCCCCGGTTCAGACCATCAGGGCGCCCGGTGCCGCCGGCGATGAGTCTTGCGCCTTCATCAATGCCCTTCTGGATCAGGGACTGGATCTTGTTGAACTGCGCTTCATTGACGACAGGTCCGATATGACGCCCGGACTCGTGCGCGGACCCGACCGTCACGGCACTGGCGAGGGCGGCCGCTTCTTCGACGGCAGCGTCGTAGCGGTCACGCTGAACCAGCATCCGCGAGGGCGCGTTGCACGACTGCCCGGTGTTGTTCATCATGTGCATGACGCCGCGCTTGACCGCAGTGTCATCGGCATCGGCAAAGATGACGTTTGCGCCCTTTCCGCCGAGTTCCAGGTGTACCTTCTTCAGGGTCGCCGCCGCGTTTTTCGAGATCGCAACGCCTGCTCGGGTCGATCCCGTGAAGGAAACCATGTCGACATCCTCATGTCCCGTCAGCGCGGTCCCGACACCGGCACCATCGCCGTTGACGAGGTTAAAGACCCCGGCGGGCACGCCAGCCTCATGCATGATTTCGGCGAAGAGCATGGCGCTCAACGGGCTTTCTTCGGAGGGTTTCAAAACCATGGTGCAACCAGCGATGAGCCCCGCGATCACCTTGAGCGTGACCTGGTTCATCGGCCAGTTCCACGGCGTGATCATCGCGCAGACGCCGAACCCTTCGTAGATGATCCGGTCGTTTGGCGCATGATCGCCCAGCGGGCGAACAAACTGAAACGATTTGGCCGCGTTGATGAAATTCTTGGTGTGCGCGAAACCAGCGCCCCACTGCTGCGCCTTGGCCATGTCGATCGGGGCGCCCATCTCGGTTGAGATCGCCGTGCCCATATCGTCCTGTCGCGCAGCGTAGAGATCGAGGAATTTTTCTGCGTAGGCGATCCGTTCCGCGGGGTCGCGCTTCATCCAGGCAGGGAAGGCTGCCTTGGCTGCCGCAACCGCCTTGTCGACGTCCGCGCCCGAACCGAGCGATATGGTGGCACAGGGTTCCTCGGTCGAGGGGTCGATGACCTGATGATCATTGGCGGTGACGGGATCGACCCACTCACCATTGATGTAAAATTGGCGTTTCTCGATCATGATGCTCTTCCTGATAACGTTCTTGAGGGGGATTATTCCGCAGTGCGGTTTTAGCGTCCCGCCGACTTTCCGGCACTCTTTCACTCCGCCTGCTGGCTTGCAAGGCGGGGGGTGTAAAGTCGCCCCGCTACGTCTAAATAGGGTGCCAAGGCGGCAGACCCAACCGCCTACCCATATTACGGAGAACGACATGGCATTGCGTATCAATGAGACCGTACCGGATTTCAAAGCAGAGACCGACCAAGGCACCATCCAGTTCCACGACTGGATCGGCGACAGCTGGGCGATCCTTTTTTCCCACCCCAAGGATTTCACCCCCGTTTGCACCACCGAATTCGGTGCGGTCGCCCAATTGGCTGACGAATGGGAAAAGCGCGGCACCAAGGTGATCGGGATTTCGGTCGATGGAGCCGAAGATCACAAGAAATGGAAAGGCGACATCGAAAACTACGCCGGAACCAAAGCCGGATTTCCCATCATAGCGGACAAGGATCTGGCGGTTGCTAAGGCCTATGACATGCTGCCTGCCGAAGCTCACCTACCCGAAAAAGCGACCCCCGCGGATAGCGCCACCGTGCGTGCGGTGTTCATCATCGGCCCCGACAAGAAGCTGAAGCTCTCGATGACTTATCCGATGACCATTGGTCGCAACTTCGGTGAAGTTGTCCGGGCGCTGGACGCTTTGCAAGCGACCTACGAGGTGCCCCTGGCAGCGCCCGCCAACTGGACGCCGGGCGAGGATGTGATCGTCGCGCTTTCGCTCAACGACGAGCAGGCCGAGGCGAAATACGGTAAGCTCGACAAGAAGCTGCCTTACCTGCGGTTTGCCAAAGCGCCCAAATAACCCAAGGTCAGAGCCTTTGACCGGCCCCCGCCGCGCCGTGGGGCCGGTCCTGTTCCAACGACACGCCTGATTAGGGCCAGAGTTTCTCTGCCCGGAAATCCGGTGGGATCGAGTCTCGGCCCTCCAACACCAGATCTGCCATGACCTGGCCTACCTTTGGCGCCACGCCGAACCCGATTTTGAAGCCACCGTTCGCGATGTAGTGACCCGCCCTGCCCGGCCAGGCGCCCAGCATGGGGGCCCGGCTGCGCGCGCGAGGTCGCACGCCAGCCCAGGTCGCGACGACCTCAGCGCCGCGCAGCGCGGGCACGGCGTCGCGGGCCTGGGAAATGACGCCGGTTAGCGCCTCATCAGTTGTATCGCCGCGCGTATAGTCCCGTTCGCTCGTCGAGCCGATCGCGACGGTACCATCGCCATGCGGGACCACATGAATCCCGCTCGCAAAAACTTGCGGCGCTTCGGTCGCGCTGAATTGCAACAGAGCCGCCTGACCTTTGACGCCGGTTCCGATCATGTGTCCCGCGTTGCGGCCCATTTCCTCGAGCCCCGAAACACCGGTCGCATGGATCACCACGCCCTGTTCCGAACCGTCAGTGATTACATCGCAACCGCAGATCCGCAGAGCCTCGGCCAGTGCAAAGCTGGCTTTGCGTGGATGCACACGCGCGCTCAACGTATCGTGGATGAACAGGCCTGTGGGGCTGATCGGTGCGAACGCGCCTGGGACCTCGGTGACCCACCATGTCGCAGCCTCGCCCCATAGCGCGCGCGCGGTAATTTCCCGCGCTCGTGCCAAATCACAGGCATGATGGTCAGCCAGGGGCTGCAAGCGTCCGGTTCGCGCGTAGCCGGTGGAAAGCCTCGATTTAGTCTCTATTTCCTGCCACCAATCAGCCGCCATCAAGAGACTGTCGAGCTGAAAGGCCTTCTTCTCGTTCCAATTCTCCGGGACATGGGGGGCAAGCGCGCCGACCACCCCGCCTGACGCACCTGCGGCCACCCCACCGGGGTCAATGATCTGCACCTTGGCGCCGCGCTGCACACAGGCCCAGGCACAGGACAGACCAAAGATTCCTGCCCCGCGTATGGTTACGTCGATCCCGGTCATAGCCGCCTTGTCATCCCGCACCTTCCGCTACATGGTGCCCGCGCACCGCCACGGCGGTATCTAGAGGATCCGTCTATGTCCGGCCAGCCCACATGCCCCCACGAGCCCGAGCTAACCTGGCGCGAAGGGAAGACCCCGGTATCGGCCCGCTTTGATGATCCATATTTCAGCCTCGAAAACGGTTTGGAAGAGACTGAACATGTGTTTCTGGCGGGCAATGATCTGCCCGCGCGGTTCTGCAAAGGGTTTCATATCGCCGAACTCGGCTTTGGAACGGGCCTCAACCTGTTGGCCGCCCTCAGGGCTTGGCGACAAAGGGGCGTCACCGGGCCGCTGCGTTTCACGACCTTCGAAGCCTTTCCCATGGCCGCTGATGACATGATCCGGGCGCTATCCGCTTTTCCCGAGGTATCCGAGATCGCAACCGAACTGGCCCCCTTTTGGGGCGAAGCGCGGATCACCCTGCCCGACCTCTGGCTTAACATCGTGCAGGGAGACGCCCGCGAGACCCTGCCGACATGGACGGGTCGCGCTGATGCATGGTTTCTGGATGGCTTCGCCCCGGCGAAGAACCCTGAACTATGGGCACCCGATCTGATGCGCGCTGTGCACGACCATACGAAACCCGACGGCACCGCAGCGACCTACACCGCTGCGGGCCATGTCCGCCGCGCGTTGTCGGACGCCGGATTTGATGTCGTGCGGCACCCAGGCTACGGCCGCAAACGTCATATGACCAAGGCGATAAAAACATGACAGAACAGAACACCCGCCTCGGCATCCTGCTGATGATTACCACGACAATCGTGTTTGCGGTGCAGGACGGAATCTCACGTCATCTGGCGGCGGATTATCCCGTGCCGATGATCGTGATGGTCCGATATTGGTTCTTTGCGATTTTCGTCATGGTGGTGGCCAGCCGACAGGCGGGCGGTATCGTCAACGCCGCGCGGACCCAGCAGCCGTTTCTGCAGATTTTTCGCGGCGCGCTCTTGGCCGCGCAGATTTGCATCGTAATCGTGGCCTTCGACCGGCTGGGTCTGGTCGAAACCCATGCGATTTTTGTTTGTGCTCCGCTTCTGGTGGCGGCGTTGTCAGGCCCTATCTTAGGTGAATCCGTCGGATGGCTGCGCTGGTCGGCGATCGGCGTCGGCTTTATCGGCGTGCTGATCATCCTGAGACCGGGCTATGGGGTGTTTTCGCCCGACGCGCTGATACCTTTGACCGCCGCTTTGATGTTCGCCACTTACGTCTTGCTGACGCGCTTTGTCTCGCGTCGCGATTCCTCGGCCACCTCGTTCTTTTGGACAGGCGTGACCGGCGGCGTGTTGATGACAATGGTGGGAATCTGGACGTGGACGCCGATGTCACCGACTGCGTCGATCTGGTTGGCTTGCCTCTGCGTGACCGGGGCGCTGGGGCATTACCTATTGATCCGCACCTACGAGATCGCCGAAGCGAGCGCGGTTCAACCCTTCACCTATTTCCAACTGGTCTTTGTCGCGATCATCGGGATGAGTGTCTTTGACGAGACCGTGGAGATCAATGTCGCGATCGGCGCCGTAATCGTCATTGCCGCAGGTCTATTCACCCTCTGGCGCGAACGCAGAAAGGGTTGAGCCGGACAATTCCTGACTGAAGGGGATCGGCAAGGGCGGCTGCCCCAGTCGGGCGCGATAGATTGGCAGGCTCTCGGCCACCCGTTGCACGTAGTTTCGCGTCTCGCGGAACGGGATATGTTCTACCCAGTCAACTGCGTCAACGGTATCGAACCGGGGATCGCCAAACAGCGCCGACCATCTTGTCGCCCGCGACGGCCCGGCGTTGTAACCCACCGACATCAGCATAACGTTGCCATCAAAATCACGCGCCAGCTTTGCGAGGTAAGCAGAGCCTAAACTGGCGTTATATGCCCAGTATCCCAACCGATCAGACACGCCGTCGGTATCACCCACGACCCTCGCCATGGCTGCGGCAGTGCGCGGCATCAGCTGCATCAGACCGCGTGCCCCGACATGCGAAGTCACGGCGGGATCAAATTCGCTTTCACGTCTTGCGATTGCCAGAGCCATTTCCATGGAAATCGGCAGCTTCATCTCGACCATCGGATGCAGCGCGTAATAATGCCGGGGGATCACGATACCGCGGCTGGCGGCGGCCTTGCCCAGCATGATCTCCAGATGCGGATCGCCAAACTCCTCGACCATGCGGCCAAGGCTGTGGATCTCGTCTTCGGTGACGGTCGCTACCAATTGTTTGAGGAATCGCTCGGCCTCGAAGTCCTCACCTGCGGCTTGCAGCAAGGCCACCGCCTCTCGTAGTGGGTTTTCGGCCAGGGCAGTCTCTTGCCAGGGTTTCCCCAGTTCTTGTCCGGCGAGCGAGGCCTCAAAGGGGATGCCTGCCTTCTCGGCTGCGAGTAATCCATAAAAGGACGTCTGATGCTCTCCGCCGATGCGATAGGCCTCCATCGCTTTCTCCGGCGCCTCCAAGGCCTCGAAGGCCCGCCCGCGCCAATACCCGGCGCGCCCTAACGAAATTGGTGTCTGAACGGCGTCCTGGAGCCTTGTGAAATGCTTTAGCGCCACCTCGGGCTGCTTCAGGAACCTAAGAGCGATATACCCCGCCAGCCATTCCAGATCGGCAAAGTTGCTGCCCTCGGCCAGTTGATGCGTCGAGGCGAGTTTATAGGCGACCTCTGCGCTGCCATTGCGCATCTCGTCTCGCGCATAGGATCGACGCTTGTTCGCCCATTTCTCGGGGAAGCCGAGGCCGTTGGGTATTTGGCTCTGTTCCAGCAAAAGCTCCTGGGCGTCGTCACGCAGCCCCTTCTGCACCCGCCAGGCAAACCGGTCGAAGGCAAGACCCGGGTCCGACTGCATCGCCTCGGGCACGGCATCAATCAATGCGTCGATATTTCCGGCCTTGCCCTGTAACGCCATCCGCGCGCGGGCAATCGCCACGTGATCGTCGTCGACCAAATCCAGCATCCGCAGGGTATCGCCGTCGCGATTTTCCCAAATCGCGTGGGACAGGCGGGCCTCGTGATGCGGAACCAACTGGGCGACGTATTGCGCACGGAATTTGTCGTGAGTTGCAGGGTCCAGATCAAGGGTCCGCCAGGCCAGGACGATGGTTGCTTCGGCCTCGCCCTTTCGTCCGGCGGCCTCAAGCGCGGCGGCGTAGCGCAACGCCCCCTCCCCGGTCTGCGGCGCATAGTCGGCAAAAAATGTCAGAACCTGCGCATCGGTCGCCGCGCCAAATGAACGCTCGCTCCGCCGGCGCATGTAGTCGAGCCCCGGCCAGTCAGCATTCGAGTCGAGGAATTCCAAGACCTCGACTGGCGTACCGAGACCATTGCGCAGTTTCAGCCAGCGCAGGATGTCTAACGCGACCTCACCGTCACGCTCCGCAATCGCGTAGGCCTGACTCCAGCGTCCATCCCGCGCCGCGTCAAGGGCAGAGGCCAGCGGTCTGGGGGCCGTCGTCGCAACAGAGCTGACCAGCGGACTTTCGGCCGCTCGCAGAGGCACGGGCAGGGCACAAAGGACCCCGGCCAGACCCACACCGAGAGCCAGACCGCTGAGGCGCACTACTACTTGCATTTCTTTTGTCGAACCCGGATAGACACGGAGCAAATGTAGTGCCGCCCCGCCATGTCGCAAGACACATCCATGTCACCGGCATGTCACCGGCAGGGAATCGCAACGGGATCGGCCATCCGCCACCCGCCAAACGAAAGGAGCGTGTCATGTTTCACGGGTCTATCCCCGCTTTGGTCACGCCGTTCAAGAACGGCGAGCTGGATCTGGATACGCTGAAAAAGCTGGTCGACTGGCATGTCGATCAGGGATCGAATGGCCTCGTCCCCGTGGGCACGACCGGGGAATCACCGACCCTGTCGCTGCGTGAACATGAGATTGTCGTCGAGGAAGTGGTGAAATACGCGGCCGGGCGCATTCCCGTCATCGCGGGTGCGGGGGCGAACAACACCGCCGAGGGTGTGCGCCTGATCAAGCACGCCGCCGATGTCGGCGCCGATGGCGCGTTGGTTGTGACGCCCTATTACAACAAGCCGACGCAGCGTGGATTGATCGCGCACTTCACCGCGATGCACGACGCCGTCGACATACCGATCATCATCTATAACATCCCGCCGCGCTCCGTCGTCGACATGTCGCCTGAAACGATGGGCGAACTGGCCAAGCTGCCACGCATTATCGGCGTCAAGGACGCCACCGCCAAACTGGAGCGTGTTGCCCTGCAGCGCATCACCTGTGGCAGGGATTTCGTCCAGCTTTCGGGCGAGGACGCAACGGCCATCGGCTATAATGCCATGGGCGGCACGGGCTGCATTTCCGTTACCGCAAATGTCGCGCCAAAGCTCAGCGCCGAAATGCAGGCCGCTTGCGCCGCTGGCGATTACAAGTCGGCGCTCGCCTATCAGGACCTTTTGATGCCCCTGCATGATGCGGTCTTTGTCGAACCTGGCCTGTGCGGTGTGAAGTTCGCGATGTCGGAACTCGGTCTCTGCTCGGACGAGGTTCGCCTGCCGCTGCAGACCGTCACCGACGAGACGAAGGAAAGGCTACGTGCGGCCATGCGCCATGCGGGTCTGTTGACCTGATTAGCCCCGCATTACGGAACTAGAGGGTCGGCGCTTTGCGCTGACCCTTTTCTGTCTCTACACGACAGCCGTCTAAGCTCCCGAAGGGTTACTTAACCCGCGCAGCAGGTCATCCTTGCTCAGCTGCCCGATCACCGCGCCGTTCTCGACCACGCCGATAGGACCGGGCGCGCCGATCATCCTCTCCATCCCGTCCCGGATCAGCGCGTCCGCCTCGATCGTTACCTCATGCGCGCCGCGCGATGCGCGCATGAGATCTCGCGCGCGCAAGACGCCGAGAGGGTTCATATGCTGGACAAATTCCTTGACGTAGTCATTCTTGGGGTCGCGAAAGATCTCCTGCGGCGTCCCCATCTGGACGATCCGGCCGCCTTCCATGATCGCGATCTTGTTGCCGAGCTTGAACGCTTCGTCGAGGTCGTGCGACACGAAGATCAGCGTGCGCTTCAGCTTCTGCTGCAGTTCTAGCAGTTCGTCTTGCAACTTGGTGCGAATCAATGGGTCGAGCGCCGAAAACGGCTCGTCCATCAGAAGGATCGGCGCGTCCGTGATAAAGGCACGCGCCAGTCCAACCCGTTGCTGCATCCCGCCAGATAACTCACCGACCTTGCGTTCAGACCACTCCGACAGACCGACCAGTGCCAGTTGCTCGTCGATCTGCGCATTCGCCTGTTTGGCGCGCATGCCCGCCAGTTCCAGCGGCAACCCGACATTCTCGCGCACCGTGCGCCAGGGCAGCAGCCCGAACTGCTGAAAAACCATCGCGATATTGTGCATTCGCAAGCGCCGCAGGGTCGCCGGATCGGCGTTGGTGACGTCAACCATCCCGTCACCGTCATGAATTCGGACGGTTCCACGAACCACAGGATTCAGCCCGTTAACTGCCCGTAACAGGGTCGATTTTCCGGACCCCGACAGCCCCATGAGAACGAGGATTTCGCCCTCTTCGACCGCAAGCGTGCAATCGTGCACCCCGAGAATCTGGCCGGTGGAGGCCTGGATCTCGCTCCGCTCCTGACCGGCATCCATCAGCGGAAGAGCCTTGTCGGGTGTATTGCCAAACACGATGGAGACATTCTCAATATCGACAGCCACGCTCATTTCCGCCCTCCCACGTTAAGGATGCGGTCGAGCATGATCGCCACCACGACGATGACAAAACCCGATTCAAAGCCGAGCGCCGTATTCACCTGATTGAGCGCCCTCACCACCGGCACGCCCAACCCATTCGCCCCGACCAGTGCCGCAACCACCACCATCGATAGAGATAGCATGATCGTCTGGTTCAGTCCGGCCATGATCTGCGGCAGGGCGAAGGGCAATTCCACCTTATACAGGGTCTGTTCGGGGGTCGCCCCGAATGCACGTGCGGCCTCCAGCAGGGCCTGCGGGGTCGAAGATACCCCCAGATGCGTCATGCGAATGGGCGCCGGTAGCACAAAGATCACCGTGGCAATGAGCCCCGGCACCATGCCGATGCCAAAGAACACGATTGCCGGTATAAGATAAACGAACGTCGGCAAGGTTTGCATCAGGTCCAGAACGGGGCGCAGATATGCATAGAGTTTCGGGCGATGCGCCGAGGCGATCCCAATCGGCACACCGATGGCCATGCAGACGACGCACGCCGATAGCACCAGCGTCAGGCTCTCTGTCGTTTCCTCCCAGTAGTCCTGATTAAGGATGAAGAGGAAGCCGAGGAAGATGAAGGCACAGACTTTCCAGTTACGCTGAATTAGCCAGGTTAGAGCCACAAAGGCCACGATCACGATCAAGGGGTGGGGCCCCTGCAAGACCCAGAGGATCGAATCGATCAAGGTCTCCATCACCACCGACAGGAAGTCGAGGAACCACTCACCGTTGTCGCGCACCCATTCGAAAACCGCCGCTGCCGCCTTGCCAACCGGTAGCTTGTTATCCGTCAGCCATTCCACTGGCTCATCCCCCGTGATCCTAGCCCTCTCGCGGGGCCTCGTTCATAGCCGCGAACAGATCGCGATGACGGAAAACCCCACCGTCCGTTCGGGACGGCGGGGTTCCAAAGGTCACACTCAGAGACCCAATTCGGCTTTCAGAGCCTCGACGCCGTCACCGCCATCCAGTGTGGTCACGCCGTCAGCCCATCCGGCGACAGTGTCAGGGTTGGCCTTGATCCACTCCAGAGTCGCGTCCTCCGGGTCGGCGCCATCGTCCAGAATCTGGCCCATGATGCTGTTCTCCATCTCCAGCGAGAAATTCATCTGGCTGAACAGCTTGCCGATGTTTGGGCATTCGTCGGAATACCCCTTGCGCGTCACGGTATGGACCTGGCCCTCACCGCCAAAGAAATCCTCGCCCCCCGTCAAATACTTGAGCGAGAAGTTGGCGTTCATCGGATGCGGCTCCCAACCAAGGAAGACAACCGGCTGCTCTTTCTTGTAGATGCGTGCGACCTGCGCCAGCATCCCCTGTTCCGAAGATTCCACAATCTGGAACCCCTCCAGATCAAAGGTGTTCGACTCGGTGAGTCCCACAAGATAATCGTTGCCCTCATTGCCCGGCTCAATCCCGTAGATCTTGCCATCCAGCTCGTCCTTGAACTTGTGGATGTCGCCATAGCTCTTCAGACCGGCCTCGTAGGTGTAGGTCGGCACGGCCAGCGTATATTTGGTCCCGGTGAGATTGGTGTTGATTGATTCGATCTCACCGCTTTCGATATAGGGGCCGATCGCGCCCGATTGCGCTGGCATCCAGTTGCCGAGAAAGACGTCGACGTCATCGCTCTCCAAGGACGCAAAGGTCACGGGCACCGAGAGGATTTTGACGTCCACCTCGTAACCGAGCGCCTCCAGCACATGTTTGGCGGTGGCGGTGGTTGTGGTGATATCGGTCCAACCGACGTCGGACATGACGACTTCGCCACAATCGGCCTGTGCCACACCTGCGAGGCAGATGGACAAGGCGGAAACGGTAGACAGAAAACGCATGAGAACTCCGTGAGTTTATCTAGGCAGGTTTTTGATTGACCAGTCAATCAATCCACGGCTACCAGATTATTGCAACCAGTTTCTAGAACCTGCGGAGACCGAAATGGCCGCCTTGCCCGCCAGAAAGCAACAGCTTGTAGAGGCCGCGATCTACGAGATCGGAACCTCGGGGTCTCTCAGCGTCACCGTGGGACAAATCGCCAAGCGGGCGGGTGTCTCGGCTGCGCTTGCCTTTCACTATTTCGGTGACAAGGATCGGCTGTTCCTCGCCACCATGCGCTATATCCTCAGGATATATGGCGATGAGGCCCGGCGTGCGCTGCTCGCGGCACAATCCCCGCGGGAGCGTGTGGAAGGTGTGATTCGCTCATGCTTTACCCCGGCCAATTTCCGCGCAGAGGTCGTCGCGACCTGGCTGAACTTTTACGTTATGGCGCAGCAGTCTGCCGAGGCACGGCGGCTGTTGTCGATATATCACCGCCGGTTGAAATCCAACCTGACCCGCGATCTGCGACCGCTTGCGGGTGAGAGGGCCAGCGATATTGCGCTTCGCATTGCTGGATTGATCGACGGCATCTACTTCCGCTCCGCGCTGAACCCGAATGAGACCACCAGCCAACAGGCCTCCTCGCATGTGCTGACGTTGCTCGACAATGAACTGGAGGCCCTGTCGTGAGCCAGCCGAATATCCTCGTCATCATGGTCGACCAGTTGAGTGGAACCCTGTTTCCCGATGGACCCGCCGACTGGCTGCATGCGCCGAACCTCAAGAAGCTCGCCGCGAGATCCGCGCGCTTCCGCAACTGCTATACCGCCTCACCCCTATGTGCGCCGGGGCGGGCATCCTTCATGTCGGGCCAACTGCCCTCTGTGACCGGGGTTTATGACAACGCGGCGGAGTTCCCCTCCGATCTGCCGACCTATGCCCACCATTTGCGCCGCGCGGGCTATCAGACCTGCCTCAGCGGCAAGATGCATTTTGTAGGTCCGGACCAGTTGCACGGGTTTGAGGAGCGTCTGACCACAGACATCTATCCCGCCGATTTCGGCTGGACCCCGGACTATCGCAAACCTGGCGAGCGTATCGACTGGTGGTATCATAACCTGGGCTCTGTCACCGGGGCCGGGGTCGCAGAGATCACCAACCAGATGGAATACGATGATGAGGTCGCTTACAACGCGACCCGCAAGCTCTACGATCTGGCGCGCGGTCACGATTCCCGACCTTGGTGCCTGACGGTCAGCTTTACCCACCCGCATGATCCCTATGTCGCCCGCAAGGAATTCTGGGATCTCTACGAGGATTGCGCCCATCTGGACCCCGAAGTTCCCGCGATCCCCTATGCGCAGCAGGACCCCCATTCACAGCGCATTTTCGACGCGAACGACTGGCGCGCCTTTGACATCACCCCCGATGATATCCGCAAGTCCCGGCGCGCCTATTTCGCCAACATCTCGTATCTCGACCACAAGGTCGGAGAGATCCTCGACGTGCTCGAGCGTACCCGGCAGGAGGCCGCGATCCTGTTCGTCTCGGATCACGGCGACATGCTGGGAGAGCGTGGGTTGTGGTTCAAGATGACCTTCTTTGAGGGCGCTGCACGTGTCCCCATGATGCTCTGCGCACCCGAAGTTTTGCCCGGTTTGGTGACTGATCCGGTGTCAAATATCGACGTCTGTCCGACCCTTTGCGACCTTGCCGGGATCTCGCTGGACGACATCGCGGATTGGACGCATGGCGAGTCCCTCCTGCCGGTTGCTGGAGGCGCTGGGCGTCAATCGCCCGTACGCATGGAATATGCGGCCGAGGGGTCCTACGCTCCGCTCATCTCGCTTCGTCAGGGGCCGTGGAAATACAATCGCTGCCAACTCGACCCAGATCAACTGTTCAACTTAGACACTGATCCGCAGGAATTGAGAAATCTCGCCGACGACCCCGACCATGCCAAGACCCTCGCTGGGTTTCAGGCAGAGGCGGAGGCACGCTGGGACCTCGACGCCTTTGATGCGGGCGTCCGCAAATCTCAGGCGCGCCGATGGATCGTCTATGAGGCACTTCGGAACGGGTCCTATTATCCGTGGGATTATCAGCCTCTGCAAAAGGCCTCAGAACGATTCATGCGCAACCACATGGACCTGAATGTCGTCGAGGAAAAGCAGCGCTATCCGCGCGGCGAATGAGATGCTCGGCGAGATCAACAGCTGTAACGGATCACTCCAGCGTCAGTACGTAGACCTGCGCGCCCCAGCCGTCGCCCGAACAGCGTGCCCGGATCTGCACCTTGCGCACCCCGTCCGGTATCATGACCGAGGATAGCGACCGCGTGAACGATTTATTATGGCCATGCGGGTGGGCCAATTCGCGCAGTCCCAGCCGGTTGCCCGCCATGTCGCGCACTTCCCAGCCGTCGGCGAAATGGTCCCAGCCTTGGTCCGGGTGCTTCAGCGTTACGCTGATCTTCCAACCCATGCCGGATCGGACGGCCTTGGCCGCGGTGATGACCGGCGCCTCCGCGAATGCAAAGGTCGGTACAACAGCAAGGCATGCGGCGAAGCAAAGAGCGGGGATACGGATCATGACATTTCTTATACGCGCTTGACCGGTCTTTGGAAGCGCACGAGCTTTCACACTGGCGTGCGGTCTGTGTCATCCATGAGCGCCGCGCGGGATTTGGAGTTGAACTCACGCCGCCAAAGCACCGCGCAGGTGATCACCGTCGCTGCGATCAGGGCTTCGGGCCCCAGAAACCACGCCCCTGAACAAAGGGCGAAATAGATGCTGCGCAAACCCCGGTTGAAACTGAGCGCGGCCGAGATGTTAAGCTTTGCCGCCTTGGCCGCGCGCGGTTCTGCATTCGGGTCTGTGATGTCATTTGGCACCGCCGCCATGATGACTGCGCAATATCCGAAGAGCCTGTTTGACCAGACGAATTTCAGAAAAGCGTTCATCAGGAACGTAATCGTGATGAGAAGCTTGATCTCCCACACGATGGCAGGATGGCTTTCCAGTGTGATTTGGTTGCCGAGACCCATCAACTGCTCTGAATTCGCGATGGCTGCCGTCGCGCCGCCCAAGGCAATCAGCGTTGCTGAGGCAAAGAACGACGTGCTCTGACGCAGGGTCGACAGGGTCTGGGCGTCGAATATCCGCGGATTGCGCGTCACCATCTGACGCATCCATTCCCGCCGGTACTCTGCCATCAGCATCGAGACGGAAGGCGCGGACTTCGGCGAATTCTCGATCCGCCAGCCGATCAGAAACCAAGCGAGATAGATCGAGACGACGGCGGCGAGGTCAAGCGGCGTAAAGAGCGACAGGCGATCCATCCAGGTCATTCACCCATTTAGCCCAACCTCACGCGCCTTGCCAATGCGCGAGGTTCAGCGATAGAAACAGACCACTTCCGCACGTCGCGAGGCCCGCCATGCAGATGCCTGTCCCTGATCCCCGGATCTTGTCGCAAAAGGACGCGCTCGTCGGGGCGCTGCGCAAGGTTTTGCCCGGCGACGCCGTGATCTCTGACCCTGCCGAGACGCGCGCCTATGAGTGCGATGCGCTGACGGCCTACCGTTGCCCGCCCATGATCGCCGTTCTGCCCGCAAGCACAGCAGAGGTCTCGGCCGTGCTGCGACTGTGCCATCTGTACGGTGTGCCGGTCGTCCCGCGTGGATCAGGCACCTCGCTCGCCGGGGGGGCGCTGCCGACAGCCGATTGCGTCATCCTCGGTGTGGCGCGGATGAACAAGGTGCTGGAGAGGAACTATCCGGATCGCTTTATCAGGGTCGAATCCGGCATGACGAACCTTTCCGTGACCGGCGCGGTCGAAGAGGATGGTTTCTTCTACGCGCCCGATCCCTCCTCGCAACTGGCCTGTGCCATCGCCGGCAATATCGCGATGAATTCCGGCGGCGCGCATTGTCTGAAATACGGTGTGACGACCAACAACCTGCTCGGCGTGACCATGGTGATGATGGACGGCGACGTGGTCGAGATCGGCGGCGCGCATCTCGATCCCGGCGCTCTGGACCTGCTGGGCCTCATCTGCGGCTCCGAAGGGCAGTTGGGCGTCGTCACCGAAGCGACCCTGCGCATCCTGCCCAAACCCGAGGGCGCGCGCCCGGTCCTGATAGGTTTTAACAGCAACGAGGTCGCGGGCGCCTGCGTGCGCGACATCATCGAAGCCGGCGTTCTGCCGGTCGCGATCGAGTTCATGGATCGACCCTGTATCGAGGCAACCGAGGCGTTTGCCCACGCCGGATATCCCGATTGCGAGGCGCTTCTGATCGTGGAGGTCGAAGGCTCCGACGCGGAGATTGACGAGCAGCTCGCCGTCATCACCGGGATCGCACAGCGCCACGATCCGGTTGCGGTGCGCCAGAGCCAAAGCGCCGAGGAATCGGGTCGCATCTGGCTGGGCCGAAAGTCCGCGTTCGGCGCCATGGGTCAGATCAACGACTATATGTGTCTCGACGGCACGATTCCCGTCAGTGAATTGCCGACCGTGTTGAGACGGATGAGCGACCTCTCCGACGAATACGGGTTGAAGGTCGCCAATGTCTTTCATGCAGGGGACGGCAATCTGCATCCTCTGATCCTGTTCGACGCGAACACCGATGGCCAGTTGGACACCTGTGAGGCCATGGGCGCTGAAATCCTCAAGCTTTGTGTCGAAGTCGGTGGCTGTCTGACCGGAGAGCACGGCGTCGGCGTCGAAAAGCGTGATCTGATGACCCATCAATACGCGCCTGCCGATCTGGAGGCTCAGATGGCGGTAAAGGACGTGTTCGACCCGGCTTGGCTGCTCAATCCCGCCAAGGTCTTTCCCCTCGACACCAGCGATGCGCGGCGGGCCTGATTCATGCTGCGACCCGAAAGCGAGGCCGAGCTGGCCGAGATGATCCGCGCCGCCCACGCGCCGCTCGCCATCCGGGGCGGTGCCACGCGCGGTCTGCCCCTGCCCGGTGAGGCGCTGGACACCACCGGGCTGCATGGCATCCGGTTGTATGAGCCGGGCGCGCTGACCCTCGTCGTCGGGGCGGGGACGCCGATTAAGGAAATTGACACTATATTGGCCGAAAAGGACCAAAGGATGGCGTTCGAACCGATGGATCATCGCGCCCTGATGGCGACTCAAGGCGAACCCACCATCGGCGGCGTGACGGCTGCGAACATTTCGGGACCGCGCCGCATTCAGGTCGGTGCAGCGCGTGATCACATGCTGGGTGTCCGCTTCGTCACCGGCACCGGCGACATCGTTAAGAATGGCGGTCGGGTGATGAAGAATGTGACAGGCTACGACCTTGTAAAGCTGATGGCCGGCAGTTTCGGAACGCTCGGTGTGCTCAGCGAACTCAGCCTCAAGGTGCAGGCCATCCCCGAGGCCGAAGCGACCCTGATCCTGCGCGGTCAGGACATGCGCACCGCCGTCGCCGATCTGACCCGCGCCATGGGTACAGCTTTCGATGTTTCGGGCGCCGCTTGGCTGGACGCCAGCGCAAGCGATGGCGGCGGCGAGCGGCGCATCAGGGTCGAAGGCATGGCCGGTAGTGTCGCCTACCGCAGTGAGAGGCTGGCCGATTTGCTGGGTGCGGACCACGTAGCGACCGGCAACCAAAGCGCGGTCCTGTGGCAACAGGTGCGTGACGTCACGCCATTCGCTAACCGGCCCGGCACGGTGTGGAAGGTCTCCACCCGCCCGTCCATTGCGGCTGATTTCTGCGGCGCGCTGACCTCGCGCGGCATCGCACATAGCGTGATCGCTGACTGGAGCGGCGGCTTGCTCTGGCTAAGCCTCGACGCTGAGGCCGATACGCAGGACGCGGGCGCGGCGGCGATCCGCCAGGAACTGGCGCGATACGGCGGACATGCGACCCTGATCCGAGCGAATCCCGACATCCGTGCCAAGGTCGCGACCTTTCAGCCTCAACCTCCTGCGCTGGAAAGGATTGCCGCCGGCCTGCGAGAAAAATTCGATCCACGCCAAATTCTCAATCCCGGCCTCATGGCCCCGCTCTGATGGAATAGCCCGCATGTTGCTTGTTCTCTACCTGATCCTTATAGCCGCCGTCGGCCTCGGTATATATGCCGCGCTGGTTCGACGCAGTCCGAACAGGGCCTTCGTGCCGATGTTAGGCCCAGGCGTCGTGTTACTGGCTCTCGCCGGGATCGGGATTCTGCGCCTCTTGCCCATCGACGCCGCGCAGAACACCACACGCGTCCTGATCGCGCTGGCCCTGTTGTGGATAGGCTGGCTGGGCCTGATGGCACTGGTCGTGCAAATGGTGCAAAATCGTCTGCCCGGCAGTTACCCGTGGCCGGTCTTGACCGGCGCGGTGGCGACCCTGGCGCCGATTGCGGGGTTCCTGATCGCCAGAACAATGACCTGATGCGCACCGAATTCACGCCAGAACAACTGCAGGATCCTGGCACCGCGCGTGCGAACGAAATCCTGCGCGCCTGTGTGCACTGTGGGTTTTGCACGGCGACCTGCCCCACCTATCAGGTTCTCGGTGATGAGCTCGATAGCCCTCGCGGACGCATTTACCTCATCAAGGATATGCTCGAGAACGAGCGCGTGCCCGACGAAAAGACCGTCACGCACATCGACCGCTGCCTCTCTTGTCTGGCCTGTATGACGACCTGTCCGTCAGGCGTGCATTACATGCATCTCGTCGATCACGCCCGCGCCTATATCAACGACAATTACCGGCGAAGCTGGGATGATAGGGCGCTGCGCTGGATCCTGGCCCATCTCATTCCCTACCCCACCCGGTTTCGCCTCGCGCTCTTCGCCGCGCGGCTCGTGCGTCCGATACGCCGTGTGATCCCCGATCCACGTCTGCGCGCGATGATCGCGATGGCCCCGCGTCGCCTGCCAACACCGTCGCGCAACGACACCCCGCAGACCTTTCCGGCGCAAGCGAGGCCCGCCAAGCCGCAAGATAAGGCGCAACAAAAGACCCCGATCCGCCGCGTTGCCCTCTTGACGGGCTGCGCACAAAAGGCGCTGAACACAGACATCAACGACGCCACCATCCGCCTGCTCACGCGTCTCGGCGTCGAAGTCGTCATTCCAGAGGGCGAAGGCTGCTGCGGATCCCTCACCCATCACATGGGGAAGGAGGGGTTGGCCCATGCCTCCGCCGCGCGCAACATTCGCGCCTGGTCACGCGAGATGGACGAAGGCGGGCTGGACGCTATCGTCATAAATACCTCCGGCTGCGGCACGACGATCAAGGATTACAGCCATATGTTCCGCAACGATCCGCTGGCCGGGGATGCCGCCCGCGTCGCCGCTATCGCCATGGACGTGACCGAGGTTCTGTCGCAGCTCGACCTTACCACCAGTGCGCCTGAACCCCTGCGGGTCGGCTATCATGCCGCCTGTTCGCTGCAACACGGCCAGCAGATCAAGGATGCGCCCAAGACCCTGCTGAAAAACGCCGGATTCGAGGTCGTAAGCCCCGCCGACAGCCACCTCTGCTGTGGCTCGGCCGGCACCTACAACCTGATGCAGCCGCAGATCTCCGCTCAACTGCGCGACCGCAAGGTGGCGACACTCGCGGCAATCGAACCCGATGTGATCGCGGCGGGCAATATCGGCTGCATGATGCAGATCGGACAGGGCAGCGCGACTCCGATCGTCCACACAGTGGAATTGCTGGACTGGGCGACCGGAGGGCCGAAACCTGCTCAGCTGAAAACCGACTGACCGCCTCGCTTTGCCCTATTTTCGCCCCATGCGGTGCCTAAGGTCCGGGGTGTCGAAACCCGGATTCCGCAATGCAAAGACCTCTCATTTCCCGCCTCGCCTTGATGGCGAGCCTGCTCCTGACCACCTTGGGCAGCGCGTCCGCCGAGGAAAGCGGGTTGCGCGCCCTCAACACCGGGGACGATGGCCGGGGTTGGGAAGCTGTCGGGCGGCTGAACCTTGACGGGCGGGGGTTCTGCACGGGCGCTCTGGTCGCCGAAGACCTCGTGTTGACCGCCGCGCATTGTCTCTATGACAAGCAATCGGGCCTGCGGTTCGATCCGACGCGCATCGAATTTCTCGCGGGTTGGCGCAACGGGCGCGCCTCTGCCTATCGACAGGTCAGGCGCGCGGTCGTGCCCCCCACCTATCAGTTCGACGCCGATGTCACGCCGGAACGGGTTCGGGACGATGTGGCGCTGCTGGAACTGTATCAACCCATTAGAAACTCCTCCGTCGTGCCCTTCAACCTGACGCAGCGCCCGCGACAGGGTGATGAAATCTCCGTCGTCTCTTACGCGCACGACCGGGCCGAAACGCCCAGCCTGCAAGAACTTTGCAATGTAATCACCAGCCAGGAAGGGGTGCTGATCATGTCCTGTGAGGTCGATTTCGGGTCTTCCGGCGCGCCCGTCTTCAGCCTCACGGGTGGTGTGGCACGGATTGTTTCCGTCGTATCGGCCAAGGCCGAGGTGGAGGGGAACGATGTCTCCCTCGGCACTGACCTTGGGCAAATCGAACACCTGATGGCGGATCTGCGCGCCGGGGGCGGCTCGTCCTTACCTGTCGCGCCGCGCACCAACCGGATCACCATCGGGCAGTCGCGCGCTGCCCCGATCCAAAGCCGTAGTGGCATCGGCGCAAAGTTCATCCGGCCCGGCAACTGATCGCCGATCCCGAAATCACACCTCTTGAAACGTGACGGGCGGATCCCCAAATCCGCCTCATCGGGACGCCAGAACGGGTTCCGTAAACCTGCCTGTCCCTCCGGGAAGGCACCCTTTGTTATCGCTTGAAGAGGATGACCCCATGCGAAATTTTGACCTTGCTCCACTTTACCGTGCCACCGTCGGTTACGACCAGTTGGCTGACATGATGGACCGTGTCCTCAGCGCCGATGTCGCGCAACCGACCTACCCGCCCTACAATATCGAGAAGCTCGATCAGGACTCCTACCGGATCACCATCGCCGTCGCCGGTTTCAGCGACGAAGAACTGGCGATCGAGGTCAAGGAACACGCCCTGATCGTTTCCGCGAAGAAGGGTGAGGAAGATCAGCGCAGCTACCTGCACCGTGGCATCGCCACCCGCGCATTCGAGCGTCGGTTCCAACTGGCCGATCATGTGAAGGTGACGGGCGCGACACATGCAGACGGCATGCTGCACATCGACCTGGTCCGCGAAGTCCCCGAAGCGCTGAAGCCGCGCCGCATCGAGATCGCCAAGGGCACCTCGATCGACGCCAAAGCGCTCGAGGCCAATGAAACTGCCTGAGCACAGGCGGTCTAAAGCCAGAAAACTGGATTTACCCTCGTAACGACTGGGGCGCGGTACGGCCCGCGCCCCTTTTCTCGTCCAATGCAGAACGAAAACCGCTATTTCGAGAATGTTCTAACGGTTTAAAAATGGAAGGTGCGCCCACCTTTCGTGAGTGCCGCGCTCAGCCCGACCGGCCAGTTGACGAAGGTGCGGCGCGGATTCTCGCAAAATGGCGCGAGTTGTTCGCCGCCCCGTGCCATCGCGCTTCTGGCCTTGTCACGCACATATCCCGTCCCTTCGGCGAGGGATGGCGCAACCACCGCGGCATGATCCAGCTCCGGTATCAGAGCGAGGAGAAGAGCGCATCCACCCCGGCCTGCGCAACTTCCATGTCTTGCGCCGGAGAGCCTGAACTCACCCCGATTCCGCCCACGCAATGGCCGTCGACCACGACCGGCAGGCCGCCCCCGACGACCATCAGCCGTCCGCCGATCGCGGAGGAAATTCCATAGGCCGGCTTGCCCGGCTGGCTGGCGTCCCCGTATTCATGCGTCGCCTTCTTGGCTCCCGAGGCGGTGTAGCTCTTGTCGATTGCGATGGTGGTAGAGGTCACCTTGCCCCCATCCATGCGTTCGAACGCGATGAGGTTGCCCGCATCGTCGGTGATCGCGATGCACATCGGCACCGCGATCTCGACCGCTTTGACCTTTGCGGCGTCGAGCATGAGGCGGGCGTCGTCGAGGTCGAGTCTCTGGATGGTGATCATGCTATATCTCCTTGGCTTTGCGGCGTGCTGCGTGCAGCACAGGCTCGGTATATCCCGACGGCTGCGCGATGCCGGAAAAGATCAGATCACGCGCGGCCTGGAACGCCGGACCATCCGGGTTTTGGATGAGCGATCTATAGGCCGGATCATCCGCATTCTGCGCATCCACCTTGGCGGCCATACGCATCAGCGCTGCATCGACCTCATCTCTTGTCACCAGCCCGTGTTCGAGCCAATTCGCCAGGTATTGGGACGAAATGCGCAAGGTGGCGCGGTCTTCCATCAAACCAACATCGTTGATGTCCGGCACCTTGGAGCAGCCCACGCCCTGATCGACCCACCTGACGACGTAGCCGAGAATGCCCTGACAATTGTTGTCGAGATCGCGGCGCACCTCATCTTCGGTCAGGTTGCGACCCGACAGCAGGGGCGGCGTCAGCAGATCTTCGATCGGCGCGCGTTCCCGGCTGGCCAGTTCGTCCTGTCGCGCGGCGACATCGATACTGTGGTAATGCGTGGCGTGCAGGGTGGCGGCGGTGGGCGATGGCACCCAAGCGGTATTCGCGCCGGCCATCGGATGGTTGACCTTGGCGCCCAGCATCTCGGCCATCATATCGGGTTTGGCCCACATACCTTTTCCGATCTGACCTTTACCACGCAGGCCAAGCGCGAGGCCGGCATCGACATTGCCGTTCTCATA
>PAPR01000065.1 GCA_002709085.1 Pseudooceanicola sp.
CCGCTCCCCGGCTGGTGAACCGCTGCTGACCTTCAAACGTGGGGCCATTGTTCATTTCGCGATGGATCAGGACAACGTGTCGATGACCACGCGCCTGATGAACGGCAAGACGCGGTTCCTGCCGTTCAATCGCGGGCGCGATGGCGGTGCCGGAAACCCCGATGTGCCGGGCGAGAACCGGGTCGCCTATCTCTACAAGGATCTGCCCGACACCAAGGCGGTCTTCTCGCGCGAGGTGCTGCTCGACCTGATCGGGCGGTTCATTCACCTTGAACGCTCGGGCGGCAAAGAGGTGGTGATCTTTCCCCGGTTCCAGCAATTCGATGCCGTGCGGAAGGTGTTGGAGGATGCGCGTTCCGAGGGCGCGGGGCAGAACTACCTCATTCAACACAGCGCCGGGTCGGGCAAGTCGAACACCATCGCGTGGACCGCGCACCAGATCATCAACCTGCATGACACGGACGACCAGCCGTTGTTTGATACGGCGATCATCGTGACCGACCGTTTGGTGCTGGACCGGCAATTGCAGAACACCATCGGTGGGTTCGCCCAGACCGAGGGCGTGGTGAAGAAGATCGACGGCACGTCCCGCGATCTTAAAGATGCCATCCTGAAAGGCGCGCGGATCATCATCACGACGATCCAGAAGTTCGGGACCGAGCATCTGGCGACAATCTCGGGTCAGGGGGGCAGGAACTTCGCTGTGATCATTGACGAGGCACATTCGTCCCAATCCGGCAAGGCGGCGCAAGCGATGAGTGACGCGCTGACCCGCGATGCCACCAGCTCCGACGATATCGAAGACATGGTTCTGTCCTTCCAGAAGGCGCGCGGGCCGCAGAAAAACATCTCGTTCCTCGCCTTCACCGCGACGCCGCGCAACGTCACGCTGGAACGGTTCGGTCGCATCGGGTCAGACGGCAAACCGCACCCTTTCCACCTTTATTCGATGCGTCAGGCCATCGAGGAAGAGTTCATTGTCGATGTTCTGAAAAATTACACGACCTATGGCGCGTACTATCAGCTCGAAAAAACCATCGAAGACGACCCGGCCTTCAAAGGACGCAAAGCGCAGTCGCGCGTCGCGCGTTATGCCTCGCTGCATCCGACCGCCATTGATCAAAAAGTCGAAGTGATTGTCGAACACTTCCGCCGCCATGTCGCGGGCAAACTGAACGGTCAGGCGAAGGCGATGATCGTGACCCAAAGTCGCGAACATGCCTTGCGCTACTGGCAACAACTGAACCGTTATATCGAAGACAAGGGATATGCCGATCTGAAAGCGTTGGTCGCGTTCTCGGGCGATCTGACCGTCGATGGCAATGTCTGGACCGAGGCGACCGCGAACGGCTTTGCCGAAACCGAACTGCCGAAAAGGTTCGACACAGATGAATTCCAGATCCTTGTCGTTGCCGAGAAATACCAGACCGGATTCGACCAACCCAAGCTTGTCGCGATGTATGTGGACAAGAAACTCGCCGGGTTGCAGGCGGTGCAAACCCTTGCCCGGTTGAACCGCAGTTACGGCAAGGACAAACCCACATTCGTTCTCGACTTTCAGAACACGATGGAAGAGGTCAAAGAGGCGTTCGCGCCCTTCTTCGAGGCGACCGCGCTGGAAGAACGCACCGATCTGAACCAAATCTATGACCTAGAACAGCGCATCTCGTCCTCGACCTACATTCACAAAGACGAGGTCGAACGGTTTGCCGATCAGTTTTTCAAAGGTGATCTCACAACGCAGGACCGACTCAAATTGGAAGGCACGGTCCGTCTCGCAGTGGACCGGTATGAGCTGGATGAAGACGAGGCACAACAAGAAGAGTTCCGCCAACTCCTGAAAAGTTTCCAGCGCTTCTACGCCTTCGTGGCACAGGTCGTGTCGCTCAACGATGCTTGGTTGGAGAAGCTCTACGCATACACAGCTTGGTTGTCGCGCCTTCTGCCGTCTCGGGACGTGCCTGCCGATATCACAATCACCGATGATATGCTGACCCTCGCCGCGTTCAAGTTGCAGAAGGGCGAGGAAGGGAGCGCATCGTTGAATGCGGGTGACACGCGCACGCTCGACCCGATCACCGAATTCGGCGCAAACCCTTACACCGAGGAAGAAGAGAGGTCGTTGTCCGAGATCATCGACTCGTTCAACGAACGGCACGGCACCCAGTTCTCGCGTGAAGACTTCCTGCGGTTTGAGCGTGTAACGCGAGATATCATGGACGAAGACATGACCGAGATGGTCAAAAACAACCCGGCAGACGTGGTCTACAACGCGTTTTCGCAGGCGTTTTTCCAAGGTATGGTCAGGGCGTTCCAGCAAGACAACGAGATGCGCAACATCGTCATGACCGACAAAGATGCGCGTGATCAGGCGACACGGCATTTCTTCAAACGGGCGCAGCGGCAGGCGCGAGAGGCATGACCATCCCCAAGCCTTCTTGCAACGGTATCAAGCCTGCCACCTTGGAGCGCTGTGGCAGCTGGCCGCGTTCGATATGAACAACATCAAGAACCGGTTCCGCTCCAATGACAAGAGCTGAACCGGTACGATAAATGTCAGTGATATTGGCAAGGTCGCAATCAACTTCATAAACCCGCTACAAGGCCAGCTTGCGCGCGTCAGTCGGAAGCCGACTTAGGCCTTGCCGCCCCTCGCAAACTGGCTGGACAGTGGCATCGTTCATCCCGATATCACCAAGCCAAGCGCGGTAGTATTCATATCCAAGGCCATAGACGAATTGGTGGCCTCTGGGATTGAGCTGGATGTGCTGGCCCGCAATAAGCATTTGTTTTCGCTGATTGGCACGTTTGGCAACGACGAAGAACAAGACATAGACCGGCACGAAAAGGTCCGATACTGGGTGCGCAACATTGACCGGAAGCGCTCGTCCTTCTGGCTGCAACTGCCCCACGGGAAATTCCACCCCGACTTCACCGTAATGCTGACCGATGGCCGCATTCTTGTTGTGGAATACAAGGGGGAGCATCTTTACGAAGGGGAGGCGCTTAAACGGCAGATTAGTGCCGTGTGGGCTGACGCCAGCAATGGACACTGCCTTTTTTGTATGCCGACGGCGCGAGACTTTGCCCTTATTGACCGTATGCTTGATTGAATTGACGGCATTGCCCAAAAGCGTGGAAGCGCTCGCCAACAGTTTCTGAATTGCACGCTTGACCCGGATTGGGCGACGCAAGGGCACGAGCGCGCCCAAGTCAGTCGTCGCCTCAATCCAAGGCGTCGTGTGCGACGCAGGGTTGGAAAAAGACTTTTCTGTCCTCAACATTTTCTTCCGCTGTGCTGCATAGAGCGGAAACTTTGGCATTGGATTGTTGAGGGCGTATTCGACCCGCAGCTTGGCAACTTCGAAATACGATTTGTCGCGCTCGATTCCGATGAAATTGAGGCCAGCCCAAGCCGCCGCCATTCCGGTCGCGCCTGTTCCCATAAATGCGTCCATCACGGTACCCCCCTCCGGGGTGACGAGCTTCAACAAATGGTACATTAGCTGCACGGGCTTGACGCAGGGGCCGTGGTTCTTACGGCTCGTCGTGCCGTGGAGCGAGCGACCACTTTCGTCTCGTTTGTTCACCCGCTTTGCTTGCAAGTGTTCAACGCCGAGGTTTCGCTCGGTGGGGGATGGCTTTTTGTAGTCAAAGGTTGACTTTGTCATCTTGACGCCGGGAACGGTGTTTTTGACCCGAAGCCCCGAGTTTCCGTGCTTTTTACGGTGGGCCTTATATGTCTTTTCCAGCAACGGCTTCATAAACAAGCCGATTGGTTCTATTCCGGGTTTCACGCGGGCGTGGTGTAGGTCATCAATCATTTGGCACGCTGGTGTCCCGTTGTTATAGGTCCAGCCCATCCCAGATATGAGCGTGAAGCCGATATCTTCGAGCTGGCAGATTGTTCGGTGAAACCTGCGATGGTCTCCAAAGACCACAAGATATCCACCCGGCTTCAAGACCCGAAATGACTCTTCCCATATCGGAAGAAGGTTGAGGTTTTTGTCCCAGTAGTGGTCCAGTACTTCCTCGTATGGCGGATCGTACACTTGGGCGTCGACCGAGTTCGAATCGATTGATTTTAGTGTATCAAGGCAGTCAGCATTGATCAGCGCGGACAGTGTTTTAGCGTGGGTATCGAAAAGGTCTTTCATGGCAATCTCCATCAGTTGGTGTTGGTGGAGTGGACATGAACGGATACTTCGTTTGGGCAATGCTGGTTTGGGGGTTGAGCAAAAGAAAATCTTCAATCGAACCGCAAGGCATTGAAATAAAATAAAAGAAATGTGTTGACTTTCAGGTTGTTCGGAAAATTCTGTTTTGATTGCGTCAAGGCTTTGGCGCGATTATCAGGTAATGTGGCGAGAAAGCGAGAAAATTGCGGCGAAGATTTGATTTGGCATGCTTGTGAATTAGCCATTGCTGCGAGTTGGCGTTTGCCGAAGCAAAGCGCTCCTCTCACCTTCACGCACGCAGGAAACGCAGGCCCTCTCGCGCGCGCGTGATAAGGGCACCCGCGCGCGTAAGGGCGGTTCCGCGTATCAGCCGTTCGCGCTGTTTACAACTCGCAAGTGTGGGGCAGCCCTGTGGTAGGTTTTCCCGAACGGGGAGCGAACTCCATAGTGATTGATATCATTGAGGTCCACGTACTCTTTGAGAGCTTCGATGGTTTCGCCCAGCCGGTAATAGTTCTTGTGGGTCACATCGGTCTGTTCGTGTCCCATCAGACCCTTGCGGACATGATCAGGCACTTTTGCCCGCGCGAGTCTGACGTGAAACTCCGTTCGAAGCGCGTGGAAGTCCAGACCCGGCTTCTTGATGCCACGGCTTTCGGTGTAATAGCCGAACCGCTTCGACATGATCGCGCTCAACGTTCCCTTGGACTTTGAGCGCTCAATATGTGGGAACAGGCGGCTTAGGCCCTGTTGACGACGAAGGGCAACAAGTTCTGGCAGGCCAATGTCAATCAAGGCCCTGTGCAGCGGAACGCTCCGAAAACCGTTCTCCGACTTTACTTCCTGCGAGCCAATCTCGTTCTGGACCCGCACTGCCATGATCCCGGCGTCCGAGTAGAAGTCGTTCACCCGCAGTTGCAAAATTTCTTCCAGCCGCAAGCCCGCGTACATTGCGATCAGCGGGCACCAGAAAAGCGGCTCGTCCTGTTCCGCCAGCTCGTTCTGGAAGATTTCCGAACCGAGAAGGGCGTAGATGTCTTCACCCCATCCGACCCGTTCCACGCGCCGTTCGCTGCGCTTGCGCCGTTTGATCTCGGATGTGGTCAGCGTACGCCCTTTGAACGGGTTACCGTCAATCGCGCCGCTTTCGTGCGCAAAGGCGAGGATGGCGTGCAATGCTTGCTGATGGCGCTTCATCGTTGTCGCGGACAGCCGTACGACACGGGCTGCGGCTGCGGCCTCTTCGATCTCACCGGGCGGCTTGCCCTCGCGTCTAAGATTCTCAATCAGTTCATTGATCCCGATTGTGTCGTGCTCGTCGGCGTCTTCAATAAACTGGCGCGCGGTGCGCTTGTCCTTGGACGATTTGCCAAAGTTCTTGGGAAGTCTTTGAAGCCAATCGTTGAATTCGATGACTTCCTCTTTGCCAATATCACACAGCGGAAGATCACCCACGATTTCAACGAACAATCGAACCGACGATTGCCAGTTCCGCAACGAGGTCCGTTCGAAGTTCCGGCCCGTCGCGGCATCGGCTGTCTCATCTTCGCGCGCGAGCGTGTAGCCTTGGCAGCGAAGGGCCAGGTACTTATCGGCAAAGTCGGCAAACTTCTGGTTGCTGTTCTTTCGCGGCGCAGTAGCAGGCGATGACTTTGGTTCAGGCGCGGGAACCATTCCGATTTTTTGTGCCGCGTCCATTGCTTCTTTCAACGCGAGCGGGAAAGCGGCGTTGGCATCGGACGGATCAAGGTTCAGCCGTTCGCAGGCATCCAAATATTCCGACAACGTCGCACGGAACGCGTGTGTGTGTAGGCCGAAATCTGACACGACATAGTCGGCATAATAGTCGTCGTTGGTTCGTGCGCCCTCACCGATATGGGCAAGGCGCGGGTGTTCCGGCTCATTTTCCGGGTCGAAAAGCTCACCACATTTTGCCCAGTAGTCATCGCCGCGATCCTCTTCATGGGCGAGGGCATCGCGCTCCGCTTGGCACATAGCTTCCGCTTCTGGGCTTTCTTCGACCTGTGGGGTTGGCTGCGCGTCCGCAATGATCACCTTACCTTCGACACCGAGCGCCTTTCGCAAGTCCTGTTCCAAGATGCGGTAGGCGCGCAGCTTGACTCCATCGGGGAAGCTGGACGCTGGCCCGTGGGCGATCTTCTCGATCAGAGAACGGAAATGCTTGGCCATAGTCATCGCTATGGCGTCCATCATGTCGGTATCAAATTCGTGTTCGTTCATCACTGCCTCGATCATCGCCCACGCACGCTCAAAATCCGCAGAGATGAAAGCGCCGAGAATGCGGGCTTCTCTCTTCGAACGGGTGCGCAAGCTCACGGCCATATGACCCCGCGCTTGCAGGCTGGTACCATTGTCGCAACAAGGCACTGATATTTGGTTATTTTGTGATGAATGGATGACAATAACTGGATAGCGGCGGCGATACCACCACACGGCACCACGTTTCGTCAGGTAAGCAATGCGTCCCATCTTTGGCTCCGACTCTTTGGGCGCAGTAAAAACCGCGCTTTGGGGCACAGAGGGATGAGAATGACCTTGCCAAACAAAAAGCCCAGCCAAGTCACTGACTTTGCTGGGCTTTTTTGTGATTGGCTCCGGCGGTAGGGATCGAACCTACGACCAATTGATTAACAGTCAACTGCTCTACCGCTGAGCTACGCCGGAACACGAGGGGGCGTATAGCAACCTCGATTCCGCGCGTCCAGTGGTGAAACGACTCTCAGGCGTACTTTTCCGGTCGGCCCCAGCGTCACGCTAGGTCAGGCGGAAAATGCTGGTGGTGCGCAGGGGCCGGTCCGTGGTGACACGACCACGCTCGGCAAGGTCGATGAGATGCGCGAGGACGTTTCGGGTCGCGGCCGGCAAGAGGTCGGGCGGAGTTTCCGTATAGACCTGGACGGCGATGCCGGTGGCGTCAGCGGGGCCGGAGCGGAGCGCTTCGAGGATCGAGGCTTCGCGTTGTTCGCGGTGCGCCACCAGCCAGTCGAGACGGGCGCCGGGATCGGTGATGGCGGCTCCGTGGCCGGGCAGGTGCACCCGGGCAGGGTGCGCCCGCAGGGATCGGCAGCTCTGCATGAATTGCGTGAGATCCCCGTCGGGTGGAGAGACGATGGAGCTCGACCAGCCCATGACGTGATCGCCGGTCAGGATCGTGCCGTAGCCTGACCCGGTGTCGACATCAAAGCACAGGTGATTGCACTGGTGGCCGGGGGTCCAGAGCGCGGTGACGCGCCAGCCATCGCCAGCGACTTCCTGACCATCGGCAAGGGTTTCGTCGGGCATGAAATCGGCGTCGATTCCTTCGCCGCCGCCCATGCCGCCCTCGGCGCTCAACTCCCGCATGACGGCGGATTGTCCTGCCAGCGCGTCGCCATAGGCGAGGACCGGTGCACCGGTCTGCCGTGCCAGATCGGCCGCCAGGGGAGTGTGGTCGAGGTGCGCATGGGTGATGAAGATATGCGAGATATGTTCACCCTCTCGCAGCGCGCCCATGATGCCTGCCAGATGTGCGGTGCTTGGAGGACCGGGATCGACCACCGCGATGCCACCGCCTTCACCAATCAGATAGGTGTTGGTGCCGCGATAGGTGAAGGCCGAGGGGTTGTCGCACAGGATGCGGCGCAGGCCGGGCATGACCTCCTCGGGGATATGGGGGGTCGGGTTGAACTCATCGGGCTGGCGCATATGGGCGTCCTGTGCTTGTGTCTCGAAATGGCGGAACAGGTGCACCCTATAGATGACCTTTGACTGGCTCAAACGATATGTGCCGCGTGGGATATACGGACGCGCCGCGCTGATCCTGATCCTGCCGGTGGTGGTGGTGCAACTGGTCGTCTCGGTGGTGTTTATCCAGCGCCATTTTGAGGGTGTCACGACGCAGATGACAAGAACCATCAGTGACGAGCTGGTCCTGGTGGCGCGCGCCGATGGTGCAGAGCGCGCTGTGATCGCGCAGGCGCTGGGCTTTGACGTGGTCAAGATATTACAGCGCGACATTCCCCAGGCGGACCGGAGACGCTGGTACGATCTGTCTGGCGTATCGGTGATATCGACGATGCGCCGGCTGGTGCCGCAGTTGCGCGCGGTGGACCTGCCCGACGATAATGTTGTGCGTGTCTACCTGGTGGCGGATACCCCCTTGGAGGTCAGCTTCAACCGCGCGAGGGTTTCGGCGACGAATCCGCACCAACTCTTTGTCAACATGGTGTTTTTCGGTGCACTTATGACCCTGGTGGCCTATATCTACCTGCGAAACCAACTGCGTCCGATTACTCGGCTCGCCACGGCTGCCGAGGCCTTTGGCAAGGGACAGACGGTTCCCTATCGCCCCGGCGGCGCGACCGAGGTGCGCGCCGCGGGTCAGGCGTTTCTTGCCATGCGAAACCGGATTGAGCGACAGATCGAACAGCGCACGCTGATGCTTTCCGGGGTCAGTCACGACCTGCGCACGCCTCTGACCCGGCTCAAGCTGGGACTGTCGCTGCTCGACGACGAGGATCGCGAACCGATGGAGCGCGACGTCGAAGAGATGCAGCGGATGATCGAGGAGTTTCTTGCCTTTGCCCGCGGCGCTGCCGCTGAATCGGTTGAGGATGTCGATCCGCTGACGTTCGTGAGTGCGATTGTCGCGGATGCGGCGCGAGGGGGGGAGTCCGTAAGCCTCTTTGCAGCAGATGGCGAAGGGACCTTGCGTCTGCGCCCCGGTGCCATGCGCCGTGCAGTCGAGAACCTGATCGGTAACGCGGTGCGCTATGGAACGAGGGCCGATGTATCCGTGCTGCTGAGCGAAAGAGCCTTGCGAATCCGCGTAGAGGACGATGGTCCCGGCATCCCCGCGGATCAACGCGAGACCGCGATCCGCCCGTTTTCAAGGCTGGAGCCGGCGCGGAACCAAAATCGCGGCTCCGGCGTCGGTCTGGGTCTGGCGATCGCGACGGATATCGCGCGAACGCACGGCGGCTCACTCAGGCTGAGCACCTCGGACCGCCTGGGCGGATTGCAGGCGGACATCGTGATTGCGCGGTAGCGCCTGTGGAGGGTTCGTGCCGGTTTTGGATATTTGTGAAACCAAAGTGGGGAAAAGGTTGCACTAATGTGCCGGATTTGTTCGATTTGTTTGCCGTGTCAGGCGAGTCCGGACGGGGGTGTGCCAAGGTCTGAGGGTCGAGGAGATGCGGGAAGGGGTGGTAGGCCCGGCAGGATTTGAACCCGCAACCAAAGCGTTATGAGCGCTCTGCTCTAACCGTTGAGCTACAGGCCCGCACAGCCGTGACTTAGGCAAAGTGGCTCGGGTGGTCAAGCACTGGGTCGTGGAGGAGGGGTCCGGTTTGCAGCAGCCGTAGACACTCTGCCTGGGTTGGTCTATCGCAGGCGCAAGCTTTCGGAGGGCCAGATGAGCGACAAGACAAACGGGATGACCTACGCCGATGCGGGGGTCGATATCGACGCTGGGAACCAGTTGGTGGATCGCATCAAACCAGCCGCCAAACGCACGGCACGCAGTGGCTCCATGGCCGGTCTGGGCGGGTTCGGTGCCTTGTTCGATCTGAAAGGCGCAGGCTACAACGATCCGATCCTCGTCGCGGCGACGGATGGTGTGGGGACCAAGCTGCGCATCGCGATCGATACCGGTCATGTCGACACCATCGGGGTGGACCTCGTGGCGATGTGCGTCAACGATCTGGTGTGTCAGGGCGCGGAGCCCTTGTTCTTTCTCGATTATTTCGCCACCGGCAAATTGAAGCTGGACGAGGCGACCCGCATCATCGAGGGTATTGCGCTGGGCTGCGAACGCTCCGGCTGCGCGCTGATCGGGGGGGAGACCGCCGAGATGCCCGGCATGTATCACGATGGCGATTTTGATCTGGCGGGGTTCGCCGTCGGCGCGATGGAGCGTGGCGCGGACCTGCCTGCCGGTGTCGCTGAGGGCGATGTGCTCTTGGGCCTCGCCTCGGATGGCGTGCATTCCAACGGGTATTCGCTGGTGCGTCGCATCGTCGAGGCCTCCGGCCTCGGCTGGTCGGATGCCTGTCCCTGGGGCGAGGGTACGCTGGGCGAGGCGCTGCTGGCGCCGACGCGGCTCTACGTCAAATCGGCGCTCGACGCAGTTCGTGCCGGGGGCGTGCACGGGCTGGCCCATATCACCGGCGGCGGTCTGACGGAGAATCTGCCACGCGTGCTGCCCGAAAGGTTGGGCGCCGAGGTCGATTTGGGCGCGTGGACGCTGCCACCCGTGTTCCAATGGCTCGCGGAGCAGGGCGGTATGGCGCAAGCTGAACTTCTCAAGACCTTCAACGCGGGGATCGGCATGGTTCTGGTGGTCGCCCCGGATCGGTCGGAGGCGCTGCGCGAGACGCTCACTGCGGCAGGTGAGGGCGTCACGGTTCTGGGTCGTGTCACAGCCGGGCAGGGGGTCAGCTACCAGGGGTCGCTTCTTTGAGCAAACGGGTCGCGATCCTTATTTCGGGCGGCGGGTCCAACATGGTGAAGCTGGTCGAGAGCATGACCGGCGATCACCCCGCACGCCCTGTTCTGGTGGTGGCCAACAGCGCCGCCGCAGGGGGGCTGGCCAGGGCGGCGGATTTGGGCGTGTCGACAGCGGTGGTCGATCACCGGCCCTACAAGGGGGATCGCGCGGCGTTCGAGGCAGAAATGATCCGGGTCCTTGATGCCGCGAGACCCGACATCCTGTGCTTGGCCGGCTTCATGCGGATTCTGACACCTCAGTTTATCGACCATTACGCCGGTCGGATGTTGAACATCCACCCCTCGCTCCTGCCGAAGTATCGCGGGCTGAGCACCCATGCCCGCGCGATCGAGGCGGGCGACAATCAGGCGGGATGCTCCGTTCATGAGGTGACTGCCGAACTCGACGGGGGGCCGGTTCTGGGGCAGGCGAGGGTCGCGATCGACCCCGGCGATGATGCCGAAACCCTTGCGGCAAGGGTTCTGCTGCAGGAACATCGCCTTTATCCCGAGGCGTTGCGCCGCTTCGCGCTTGGCGACCGGCGTGTCTTTGAATTGGGGGCGGAATAATCGCCTGTCCGCTCAGCGCCCGGTCCTGCGCGGCCTTGCCTTCCCAACCCGGTTGGAATGGCCTATACGGGCAGAGCGTCGGTGCTATCCGACCTTAATTCACGACGTCAAAAGGGTCACATGCGAACGATAACCACGACCGAGGAACTGGCAGACTTCTGCATGACAGCGGCCCGCCATGATTATGTGACCGTCGATACCGAGTTTCTTCGCGAACGTACCTATTATTCCCAGCTCTGCCTGATCCAGCTTGCCATGCCTGGCGAGGACGATAGCACCGCCGTCTTGGTGGACCCGCTGGCCCAGGGCATTGACCTTGCCCCGCTTTACGAGCTTTTCCGCGACACCTCGGTGGTCAAGGTGTTCCATGCCGCGCGTCAGGATCTGGAGATCTTCTTTGTCGACGCCGGGGTGATCCCCGAGCCGCTGTTTGACACGCAGATCGCCGCGATGGTCTGCGGCTTTGGCGAACAGGTCGGCTATGAGACGCTGGTCAAACGGATCGCCAAGGAGCAGATCGACAAATCCTCGCGCTTTACCGACTGGTCGCGCCGCCCCCTGACCGATGCGCAAAAGAAATATGCGCTGGCCGATGTGACTCATCTGCGCAAGGTCTATGAATTCCTTGCCGACAAGTTGAAACGCCAGAACCGCGAACCCTGGGTGGCCGAAGAGCTGAAGATCCTGACCTCTCCGGAGACGTATATCGCCCGTCCCGAAGAGGCTTGGCAGCGTATCCGGACACGCACCACCTCTCCGCGATTCCTCGGTATCGTCAAGGCCTTGGCGGAGTTCCGCGAGAGCTACGCCCAGACCAATAACGTACCGCGCAGTCGGGTCTACAAGGACGACGCGCTGGTAGAGCTGGCCTCGACCAAGCCGACGGATATGAAGGACCTCTCGCGCTCGCGGCTCCTGATGCGCGAAGGCCGCAAGGGCGAGATTGCCGAAGGTATCCTCGCCGCCGTGCAGACCGGACTGGCCATGCCGAACGATGAATTGCCCCGCCCCGATCGGTCGAACGAAAAGCTTCAGGTGGATCCCGCCTTGGCCGATCTGCTGCGCGTGCTCTTGAAGGCCAAAGCGGACGGCGCGGGCGTTGCGCCGCGCCTGATCGCGGCCACGTCGGAGCTGGATGCAATCTCGGCCGGCAAGCGCGACGTGCCGGCGCTATCGGGTTGGCGGCTGGATGTGTTTGGTTCCGATGCTTTGCGCCTGTGCGAAGGCAAAGTAGGTCTGGCCGCGCGCAATGGCCGGGTAGATATCTTTGAGATTGCCGGCTGAGCCGATCGGCCCGGCAGGCGGTGCCAGGGCCAGTGCGCGACGGCGATTGTTGCGAGGCTGCCCCGCAGCCGTTTAGCGGCGCGAGGTCAGAATGTTGCTGGCGCTAAGCACTTCGATCCGCTTGATCGTAGCCAAATCCTGGTCCGATACCCTCACCGCCGCTACGACCTGGCGCGAGGCGGCAGTGCCGACGGGCCGAACAGGCTGGTCCGCCACCAAGACATAGCGCAGCACGTCGTCAGGCCCTTCCGGTCCGTCCACGGCTTTCAGCCCAACGTTATAGGCCCCTTGACGGGAGGGCACGCCGGTGACGCGCACGATGGCCCCGCCCGGCAGACGATCCACCGTCATTTCGGTGATCTGCGCGACGGGTGTACGCTCATCAGGACGATCAGGGCGCAGCGAGATCGCAGAGCGGCGCGGAATCAGCGGGTTGGTCTCAGAAGGGGTAACCTCCCGCGCCTCGGCGCGCCCGAACCAGTTCAGCGGGTTGATCCGGCTGTCCCGGACGCGTCCGCAGCTTGTCAGAACCAGGGCGGCGATCAGAAGAAGGGGGATCGTCTTGCGCATCTCGGGACCTTTCATCACTAAAGGTTGGGTAACGCATTGGAGAGCGGTTGAAAAGCCGTTCCAGCGGGTGGACAGGCGGCTTTCGGGCGCATACCTCCACTTCAAAGCGAAGGAGTGGTCGATGGCACAACCTGCATTCGAGGCAATCGTCGAGGATTTCGAGTTCCTGGAGGACTGGGAGGACCGGTACCGCCACGTGATCGAACTGGGCAAGACGATGGACCCGCTGGACGACGCGCTGAAGGTGCCGGCGAACAAGGTCGATGGCTGTGCCAGTCAGGTCTGGCTTTATCCCACGGTCGAAAACGGTGCTTTCCGGTTTGATGGCGACAGCGACGCCATGATCGTGCGGGGGCTGGTCGCGGTGTTGCGTACTCTCTACAACGGCTTGCCGGTGGCAGAGGTGGGCAAGGTCGATGCAGGTGGAGAGCTGGCGCGCCTCGGGTTGCAGGACCACCTTTCGGCGCAACGCTCCAACGGCGTGCGGTCGATGATCGCGCGAATCCGGGCGACTGTGGCCTGAGCCGCGAACCCCGATCAGCCCGTGACGTAGGATCGCAGGCCGGAGACAAAGGTGTCGATCTCGCTCTGCAAGGCGGAGCCGGGAAAATCCGCAACCTCCTGTCGGTCTATCTCTCCGGGCATCAGCCGCGACATCAGCGCCTCGCACCGCGCTGCATCTACCTCGCTAAGCTTCAGATTTTTCGCAGCCGTGAGAATGGTGAGCCTTTCCTGCATCGCGCGCATGCCCCGAAACGCTTGCATCATCGGCGCAACCAACGCGGGATCATCGCGCCAGGACCACCCGGCGAACAGTTCTTGTACCACGCGCTGACCGGCGCCGGTGCAAGAGTATCGCACACAGCCGGAAAACCCTTCCTGATGCAGGCGGTCGTGGATCGAACATCCGTGCCCGACCGGCGACAGGTTGGGGCAGGGGACGCCCGCCGGTTTGTCGATGGCAAAGCTCTCACCGCGATCAAAGGCCAGCGCGAGACAACAAAGCGCCGCGCAACTCGCGCAATCTTCGGTAAGCGAGACGGTCATGCCTGCGCCACCGCTGCCTCCAGCGCGCCGGCCAGATCACCATAGCCGGTAAAGCGACGTTCAAAGGACAGTCCCAACTTGTCCGCCGCCGCTTGGGCCTGCCGGGTCAGATCGGAATCTTCGGTCTGGGCCAAATAGACCAGGGTCTGATAGTGTCCGAATATCATCTCACGCAATTCCGGATGACGGTCCAATTTCAGACCCCGCCAGATCAGGGTGTCGAATTGGCGGGTCAAGAAGTCGGTGAGGAAAAAAGAAAAGACCTCCTCACGCGCGACAAAGGCATCGACGCCGTCGAAGAAGGCATAACAATGCGGTCCCCGGATCATCGCCACGCCCATTTCGTCGCAAACCCGAGCGAGATCGCCGCCGGTGCCACAGTCGGCGTAGGCGACAAAGATTTTGCCGTACCGGGCTCCGCGCGCCTGGATCGCGTCACGCACCGCCCCGGCGATCTTTTGTGGGTGGTTGTGCAGAATGGCGGGCAGGCAATGCAGATCGACGTGGGTCCAGCCGTTTACCCGGATCAGGGCGAGGATTTCGCGCGCCAAGGCACCGCAAGCAAGGACCAGAACCGTCCCGTCACCCCTGGCTGACAGCCCGTCGCGGGTAAGCGCGCCGTCGCTCACGCGAAGCGCGCCTGGTTTGGTTGCTGTCCCAGCTTGCATGCCAAACCCCCTTTCAAGGGCGACAGGCGTCAGCCTGTGGCGCTTTGATTGTGTCTGCGGGCCACCATGGTTTTCGCAGTCTCCACCGCGACGGCGGCATCCCGGCAATAGGCATCCGCCCCGATGGCGCGCCCGAACTCTTCGTTCAACGGGGCGCCGCCGACCAAAACGATGTAGTCGTCGCGCTGGCCCTTTTCCTTGAGGGTGTCGATCACGACCTTCATGTAAGGCATCGTGGTGGTCAACAGGGCGGACATGCCCAGAATATCGGCCTCTTCGGCCACCAGCGCATCAAGGTATGCATCAACCGCGTTGTTGATACCCAGATCGACCACCTCAAATCCGGCGCCCTCCATCATCATCGCCACAAGGTTCTTGCCGATGTCGTGGATGTCGCCCTTCACGGTGCCGATCACCATCTTGCCGACACGAGGTGCGCCAGTTTCGATGAGCAGCGGTTTCAGGATGGCCATGCCCCCCTTCATCGCGTTCGCCGCCAAGAGAACCTCGGGGACAAAGAGAATGCCGTCGCGAAAGTCGTTGCCCACGATGGTCATCCCGCTGACCAGAGCCTTGGTCAGGATGTCGTAGGGCTGCCATCCGCGTTCCAGCAGGATGTTGACGCTCTCTTCGATCTCTTCCTTCATCCCATCGTAAAGGTCATCGCACATCTGTTCGACCAATTCGTCGTCATTCAGATCCGCCAGGATGATTTCGTTGTCTTCGTCCGACATATGCCTAACCTCGATGCGCGGTGGGAACGTCCTGCTGCGCCAAGGCATGACGGCTTTGACGTGATAGAACGCGGTCGATTGCGACACCGCATTGCGTTGGACCGACCTTAGGTCGCAATCGCCGTGGGGAGAATGCGAAAAATCTTCATCTAGATCATGGATGTGGCTTGGATAAGGCGCTGCCCTCTTGTGAATGTTCGCGCTATGTTCCACATTTCGGACATGTATACGCCCATTCGCCCCCATCTGCCCGATCAAACCCTTGATGCTGAACGCCGCCGCGGGCGCGGCGCGGCGACGAATCGTCCGGGCCGGTTCGAAACCTATGATCGCCTCGTGATCGACGATGGCTGGGACATCGCCGACGAGGTCACCCAGATCCGCACCGAAGTACGCTTGGAAACCGCGCGCTCCATCATCACCTACAACAAATCGCCCGATCTGCCCTTTGATCGCTCGATCAATCCATATCGGGGTTGTGAGCATGGCTGCGTCTATTGTTTCGCGCGGCCCAGTCACGCCTATCTTGGACTGTCACCGGGCCTTGATTTCGAAACCCGATTGACCGCGCGCCCGAACGCCGCCGAGGTGCTGGAGCGTGAGTTGCGCAATCCCAAATATAGCGTTGCGCCGATAGCCATCGGGACCAACACGGACCCTTACCAGCCGATTGAACACCAGCACAGGATCACGCGCGCCTGTCTTGAGGTTCTGCGCGACTATAACCACCCCGTCGCCATCGTGACCAAAGGCACCGGAATCTTGCAGGACCTCGACATTATCGCCGATTTGGCGGCCAGGAACCTCGCACTTGTCGGCATCTCAGTGACGACCCTGTCGCCCGAGATCGCGCGCAAGATGGAGCCTCGCGTGCCCGGCCCGGCCAAGCGATTGCAGGTGATACGCGCATTGTCAGAGGCCGGGGTGCCGACCCGGATCATGGTCTCGCCAGTCGTACCCGGCCTCACGGACCATGAAGTCGAAGCGATCCTCGAGGCCGGTCGCGCTGCCGGCGCGCGCGCGGCGAGCTGGATCATGTTGCGCCTGCCGCAAGAGGTGGCGCCGCTGGTCGAGGACTGGCTGCGCGAACATTTCCCCGACCGCGCCGAAAAGGTGTTGCGCCGGTTGCGCGAGATGCACGGAGGGAAGCTTTACGATGCGCAATGGGGCAAGCGGATGCGTGGCGAGGGCGTCTATGCCAGCATGATCGCCACCAGGTTCGAAGCTGCAGTCAAACGGCTCGGATTCGCGACCGGGTCCTTGGCGCTGCGCAGGGACCTCTTTGCCATGCCACCTCGCAAGGGCGACCAACTGAGCCTGTTTTGACCCCGCTTCATCTCGTCAAAAATACTCCCGCCGGAGGCATACGTCAGATATCACATGCCGCAGCGCGATTTCAGACGTGAACCACCACACCAATCCTCAAAATTCCCGTTCTCTCCGGTTAACGCGAAGAATCGCGCACTCTTTTCACGCACGCATTCGAGTTTTGAAGTGTGTTCCAAAATCAAACAGCGGTTACGACGCTCAATAACATCATGAAGCGATTATAGTTAAACTAATTGGATTTTTTAACGGAAATCTATGCGCGAGGCAGTCGTTTCCTGCCGTATCCGGTTGCCCCTGTGGCGGCCTTGAATACCCTCATTCCCGATCTGCACCACTTTTGCGACGGGCGCCGCCAAGCCTTTTCGTTTATAATTGAATGTTATTCGGTGGCGGATGGTTGTGTTAATTTTTACTCACCTATTCAAGGCCTTGAGGGTTTCCAAGCTGCATCATCTGCGTTGTGCTGCGGGGATTCAGCGGAACTTCGCTGCGACTGGACGGTTTTGTCCCCAAGGTTCTCCGACGATCAAAGAACCGTGACCACTAGGACGACGACTGAGACGAACGATAAATTTTGGGAGCGACGAAAGACCGACCATGCAACAGATCCCCCGCACACCCTTTCGGACCGACAGCCGCAGTGAGGCGACCCCGCCCAGTTGTTTCGCCTGCCGATTGGGCCGCTACGCCGATCTGTCCGACGATGAGAAGACCTTTATCGCCCGGATGGAAGAGGATGAGCGCAAGGTAAAGCGGGACAGCGTTATCATGCGGTCCGGCACCCCGGCGAGTGAGCTGTTCATCCTCAAGGAAGGCTGGGCAGTGGCCTCCACGACGCTTAGCAAAGGGCGTCGGCAATCGTTGCGGATTTATCTGCCGGGTGAGGTGATCGGCCTTCCGGGATTGGGCGTGCGGGACGCGGCCCACGATGTGACCATGGTAACATCCGGCGCCGTCTGCCCCTTTCCGAAGGACCACGTCACCGCGCTCTACACACGCGCCCCGCGGGTCGCCGCCTTGCTGACCGCCATCGCCAGTCTGGACCAGATCGCGCTGAAGGACCGGTTAGCCATGATGGGGGCGGGCACCGCACGCGAGCGAATGGCCCACTTCCTGCTCGACGTGCATGAGCGGCTGCTGTTGGCCAATCCCGATCTGGGCAAGCGGTTCCGCCTGCCGATGCGCCAGGTCGACATGGCTGAGGTGCTGGGCCTGACCAAGGTTTACGTCAACCGCCTGTTGCGCGCCTTCACCGAAGAAAAGCTGATCGAGATTCAGCGCCCCTACGTCCGGATCCTGCAACCGGCCGAGCTGCGTCGGATCGCGCAATACGAAAACCGCTACGACGAGATCGATTGTAGTTGGTTCCCGAGCGACCGGTCATTGGAAGTCAGTCACTGAATGAGCGGAGTGTGCCGGCACCCTCTTGGCTGACAGTAGCGCTTCGCCACCTTATCAGTAAAAGATCGGGACGGGCGCGCGTGGATTTCGGTAGCGCCTGACTTCCCGCGAACAGCTCTATTTTGCGGACTATTAAAATCCCCAAAACACCACTGGTCTTGACCAACTGGCGCGAATGCGGGACAGGAAAGCCATGATTTCCTCCGAACGGCTCTCTCAGATCACACAACGGTTCGAATACCTCGAGGCGCGCATGGCCGAAGGGGGCGGGGGTTTTGCCGCCCTTTCACGCGAGTATTCCGACCTGCGCCCAGTGGTCGAGGCGATCAATCATTGGCAGTCGGGTCAAATCGCGCTGGATGAGGCAGAGGCGATGCGTTCTGACCCCGAGATGCGTGACCTCGCAAATGAAGAGGTCGAGAGATTGTCGGCGCAGCTACCGCAGCTGGAGCGCGATCTGCAACTGGCCCTGCTACCGCGCGACGCGGCCGATGGGCGCCCCGCGATGATCGAAATTCGCCCCGGTACCGGTGGCGACGAGGCCGCGCTTTTCGCAGGGAGCCTTCTGCGGATGTACCAGCGCTACGCCGAAGCACGCGGCTGGCGATTTAACATCGTCGACATGACGGAGACCGAACTGGGCGGCATCAAGGAGGTCGTCGGCAACATCCAGGGCGTCAACGTCTTTGCCCGGCTCAAGTTCGAAAGTGGTGTGCACAGAGTCCAGCGCGTGCCGGAAACCGAAAGCGGCGGGCGGATCCATACGTCTGCCGCGACGGTCGCTGTTCTACCCGAAGCCGAAGACGTCGATATTCACATAGATCCCAATGATTTGCGTATCGACACCATGCGCGCCTCCGGCGCCGGTGGCCAGCACGTCAACACGACGGATTCCGCCGTGCGCATCACCCATATCCCATCGGGTATCGTGGTCACGAGCGCCGAGAAATCGCAGCATCAGAACCGGGCAATCGCCATGCAGGTCCTGCGCAATCGTCTGTTTAACATGGAACGCCAACGCGCGGCGGATGAACGCGCGGCGGATCGTAAGTCGCAGGTCGGCAGCGGTGATCGCAGCGAACGCATTCGCACCTACAACTTCCCGCAGGGCAGGGTGACGGACCACCGGATCAACCTGACGCTCTATCGTCTGGATCAGGTGATGCAGGGCGATCTCGATGAGATCATCGACGCGCTGACCGCCGATCACCAGGCGACCCTTATGGCTGAGATGGCCGGGTGAACCTGCGTCCTGCGATCAACGCATTGCAGGCGGCCGGCGTGGCCGACCCTGCGGGCGATGCGCGCCGGCTGTTCGACTGGGCCTACGCACTGGGGCAGCGTGGTGAGCCGCAGGATCGCGACGCCCCCAACGCCACGACCCGAGCGACCTTTGATCGCGCAGTGGCCGCCCGCCAGCAGCGTCAGCCGGTCAGCCATATCATCGGTCGGCGCGCGTTCTGGAAGCACGAATTTATCGTGACCCCCGATGTGCTCGATCCGCGCCCCGAGACTGAAACGCTGGTCGAACACGCACTGTCACTGCCCTTTTCGAAGGTGCTGGACCTTGGCACCGGGTCGGGCGCGATCCTCTTCTCTCTCCTCGCGGATCGTCCCGAAGCGCAGGGTGTCGGCAGCGATATGTCACCGGAGGCGTTGGACGTCGCCCGGCGGAATGCAGACGCCCTACAGGTCGTGGACCGGGTCCAGCTTGTCACATCGGATTGGTTCGACAATATCGAGGGTCAATTCGATCTGATCGTGTCAAACCCGCCCTACATCTCCGCCGTCGAAATGCCGGATCTTTCGCCGGAGGTCCGCGATTGGGAACCCCATCTCGCGCTCAGCGACGGGGCGGACGGGCTGACAGCCTATCGCGCGATCACCGCGCAGGCGCGGACACACCTCAAGTCCCACGGGCATCTGGCAGTAGAGATCGGACCGACGCAGGGTGCAGCCGTCCGGGGCATGTTCACGGCTGTCGGGCTGATTGATGTCGCGATCCTGCCAGATCTCGATCAACGCGACCGGGTCGTCACCGGACAGCGACCTGGCTAGGGTGGATCGAGGGGACGCGCGACTCTTCGCCCCGTTTCTCGCGCATCGGGGCATTTGCGCTTGTAATCCAATCCATGACGTGTTTATTCGGTACTCAGTCAAGGCTGGGAAGCCTGCTCGCGTCCCCCTTGACCTCAGTAAGCCCAAAACGTCGACCGCAACCAACGCGCGAAACTCGCGCAGGCCGGTGGCAAACGACAGCCATTTCAGCAAGGCTCACCCAAGACTCATGAGATCATCTAAATCACGTTCGCGCAATAAGTCGAACCGCAACCGGTCCGTCGGCAATATCGTAAACCGGGTGTTTGACTCCTCCGGCCCCGAGGGAAAAGTGCGCGGTACGCCCCAGCAAATCATCGACAAATACAACCAGTTGGCACGTGATGCCCAGCTGTCCGGTGATCGTGTGGCGACCGAGAATTTTCAGCAGCACGCCGAACATTACCTTCGGATGTTGAGTGTCGCGCAGAAAGAGCAGGACCAGCAGCGAGAGCAGCAGGAAAAGCAGCGCGAACAGCAAGATCAGGAAAACCGCAAGCGTCAGGCAGACCGTGATCGCGAGCGGGCCCGCCAAGAAGCCGAAGCAGCTGAGACCGTGCCTCAGTCCACACCGCAGGACCCCGGCGCCGGCGATCAACCCGACGTCATTGCGCCGGCCTCGAACGAGGCGGGTGGCAACCTTGTGGAGACGCCGGAAAGCCAGAGCGAACCCCAGCCCGCCGACGACACGAAGCCCGAGCCCAAGTCCAAGCCAAAGCGCAGCTACAATCGCAAGCCGCGTGCAAAAAAGGACCCCGAGGGCGGCAATGGCGGAAGCAGCGGCAGCGGCGAAGGAAATGCCGCTGCGGCCGAGTAATTTTCAACGCCGGTAGTGCTTTAGCACGTAGACGCGGATCGCGGAGGCCAGGCCGGTCTCCGTTCCGCGCGCCTCGTCGATCTCCACGGCCAAGGCATTCACCGCCTTTTGCTGCGATGCGGCAATATCGCGAAACGCCTGCCAAAATTCCGGCTCCAACGATACGCTTGTGCGGTGGCCCCTAAGTGTCAGGGAGTGTTTTTCCGGACGCCCTCCCATCTCAAACCTCGTCGTCCCGCATATCGCCAGGCGCCTTTGGGCCCTGCGCGATGACCTGATCCGGGGTGTCGGGGGGAACATGTGCACGCGCCGTCAGCACTTTGCCGTCAAGATCGCGGTCCGCCTTCGCATTCTGCGTTGTCATCTTGGTTTTCTCAGCCTTGGTTCGCCCGAACGCCACCGCATTGGCGTCGGCTTTCGCTCGCTTCTCGCTGCGGGCACGTGATTTTCGGGCGTGGTTCAGGTTCACGATTTTTGACATAGCGGAAATGTAGAGCCGACAGTGTAAGAGACCAATGTCATTTGCGAAAATCTGATGAATGGATGCGAAAACAGACAAAGGGCGGCCTCGTCGGACCGCCCTTTTTTACTTTGATCTGTCCGGCTCGAAGGTTCAGGACTTCGGTCCGACCATGTCCTCGGGGCGCACCACCCGGTCAAAAGTCTCCGCGTCGACAAAACCAAGGGCGATCGCCTCTTCCTTGAGGGTCGTGCCGTTCTTGTGCGCGGTCTTGGCAACCTTGGTGGCATTGTCATAACCGATGGTGGGGGCCAGCGCCGTCACAAGCATCAGAGATTCCGTCATCAGCTTTTCGATGCGCGGCTCATTCGCTTCGATGCCGTTCAGCATCCGCTCGGTAAAGCTGTCGGCGACGTCGCCCAAAAGCTGCATGGATTGCAACAAGTTATAAGACATCATCGGATTGTAGACGTTCAGTTCAAAATGACCCTGCGAACCGGCGAATTTCATCGCCGCATCATTGCCCATGACGTGCGCAGCAACCTGCGTCATCGCTTCGGCCTGAGTCGGGTTAACCTTGCCAGGCATGATGGAGGAGCCCGGTTCATTTTCCGGCAGGATCAATTCACCCAGCCCCGAGCGGGGGCCGGAGCCGAGAAAGCGGATATCATTCGCGATCTTGTACATCGCCCCTGCCACGGTCGCCAAGGCGCCGGACATGAAGACCATGGCGTCATGGGCCGCAAGCGCTTCGAACTTGTTGGGTGCGGTCACAAATGGCAGGTCGGTGATCTCGGCCATATGTGCGGCGACGGTTTCGCCCCAGCCCTCTTTCGTGTTGAGGCCGGTGCCGACCGCGGTGCCTCCCTGTGCCAGTTCGTAGATGTCCGGCAGCGCCAGTTCGATCCTCTTGATCCCCTGGCGGATCTGATGCGCGTAGCCCGAAAACTCCTGCCCCAAAGTCAGCGGTGTTGCGTCCTGCGTGTGGGTCCGGCCGATCTTGATGATGTCCTTGAATTGATCAGCCTTGGCGTCCAACCCCTTAAGAAGTTTATTCAACCCCGGTAGCAGAACGTCTCGTACGGTCATCGCGGCGGCGATATGCATCGCCGTCGGGAAGGTGTCGTTGGAGGATTGACCCATGTTGCAGTGATCGTTTGGATGGACAGGATCCTTGGAGCCGATCTGACCGCCGAGGATCTCGATGGCGCGGTTCGCGATCACTTCGTTCGCGTTCATGTTGGATTGCGTACCAGAGCCCGTCTGCCAGACCACCAGCGGGAAGTTGTCGTCGAACTTGCCCTCAATGACTTCGCCCGCCGCCTGAATGATCGCATCGGCCAGTTTCGCGTCCAGGTCGCCGCTCGCCTTGTTCGCTTGCGCGCAGGCCTGTTTGATGACCCCAAGTGCGCGCACGATGGCGACCGGCTGCTTTTCCCAGCCAATCGGGAAATTCATGATCGACCGCTGCGTCTGCGCGCCCCAGTATTTGTCCTCGGGCACTTCGAGGGGGCCGAAGCTGTCGCTTTCCGTGCGGGTATTGGTCATGGTCTTTCGAACTCCGATGGCTGACGTCGCGCCTGCTATACGCGCTCACCCGCAGCCGCGCAATCGTGAGAAAAAGAACGCATCTGTTCATAAGCTCTCTTGTGTCAGAATAGATGTTCCGACATACTTCAAAGATGCCACGTAAACCCTCCCATACGCCTGAAAGTCTTGCCGATAGCGCCCTCGCGCAGTTCTGGCACGGCGGATACGAAGCCACATCAATGGATGTGCTGGTCAAGAAAACCGGTGTCAGCCGTCATGGCATCTATTCCGATTACGGTGGGAAGAAAGCGCTCTATCTTGCCTGTTTCTCGCGCTACCACGACCATGTCATCGCACCAGTGTTGAACCCCGTCACGGGGTCGGGCGACGGTATCGCCGCCATCGTCGGGTATTTCGGCCGCTTGGTGGAGATGGCGGAAGGGATCGGTCTACCGGGACCGGGCTGCTTTGTCGTCAATGCCTCGACAGAAACAGCGCCGCACGACCCGGACGTGGCTGCCAAGGTGGCGGATCACAACGCCCGGCTGGAAACGGCCTTTGCCACGGCGCTGGAGCGAGAAAACTCCACCCGGCTGCCTGTTGCGCACCGGCGCGCGCTAGCGCGGACGGTGGTGATTTTTTCCAACGGGTTGTGGACCGCGTCCCGCAGCGTTGAAAAACCCGACATCCTACGCGAACACGCCGCCGTTTTTCTCGATCTGCTGGAATACCGTCTGAAATAATCTGATCGGTTTTACATTCATCTTTCCAGCCAATACGCTGAACGACATCATGAAAAGCGCGACATGAGGCCGTGCGGAACGATCGTTTTGCCGCTCAACAGCCTGCCATTAGCCTATTTGCGAAACTTATCCAATTGTACGATGTCGGCGTCCGGCGCGCTCTGATCCTTGGCACTGTCATTGCCGGAGTCGTCCTTGCTGTCGCGCTGCGAATGCGACGGTTCGGGATCGTCGTCGGATGTCTCGTCCTGCGTTTCGAACCGCAACCCGAATTCTACCGAAGGGTCCACGAAGGTCAAAATCGCGTCATAGGGGATATAAAGCCGTTCCGGCGAATCTCCGAAATTTAGTGTGATACCAAAGCCTTCGTCGGTCACGATAAGGTTGTCATACCAATGCTGCAGCACCACGGTCATCTCGCTCGGATAGCGATCCGTCAGCCAGTCGGCGATCTCGGTCGCGCTATGCGTGGTGTCGAAGGTGATAAAGAAATGATGGCTGCCCGGCAGTCCGTTGTCGGCCACGTCCTCCAGCACTTCCTGAATAAGCCCGCGCATGGCGCGATGCATCAAGTTACCGTAATCAATCGAACGCGACATAGAGACTTCCAGAGATTTCGCTTTGAGCATAGGGGATTCGCGCCAAAACGGAAGGGCTGTATGGCTGGATTCCCGCCCCGTGACCAGTCTCCGGGGACAGAGATGCCATTCCAGCGGGCCGCGCCCTATGTCGCTGGGTCAAACATGCCGGGTAAGGAAGGCCACCAAAGTCCAAATAGGGCCGAAACCCGTAACTGGGACTGCGAAATAGTCTGGTAAAACAGGGGGTTAGTGCAGGCTTCTGTTGCCAGGTGCCTGCGAACCCCGCCTTACGTCGCTAAACGCAAGGGCTTAGAGTTTCGATTACTCGAACTGCTTACGCAGCGAGAGCAACCGGAGCACGATTGTCATTTGCAATTGTACTTGTCGGGCCGATACGGTGGCACCCCGCCGAAACAAAGCAAACCCCTTTAGACGTTCGTCGATCCTATTTCGACCCCATGACCCCCAAATGAAGGGTGTTTGGTGGAGTCGCCGGGTACCGCCCCCGGGTCCGATCCGCTTATTACGAGCGCGTTTATGTTCATAGTCTGTTGCCAGACAGTTGAGATATAGGGGTGATCCTGCGCGATTTCAAATGCGATCTTACAGAAAAAGCGCTGATTTCGCGGGAGGGGCGGCCGTGACGGTCGCCCCTCAATGCAGCGTCAATCAGCGAGCCTGACAAGTGCATGACGCTTTTTACCTGCCGACAGTTTGATCGGGGTGGAAAGCGCCTCGGCGTGGATCATCAGACCCGCATCGCTCAGTGGTGCGTCATTCATGCGTGCGCCGTTCTCTGCAATCAGGCGCTTGGCCTCCTTGCCGGTCTTGGCGAGGCCCGTGCGCACGAAGAGCTGCGCGACGGAAACGCCGTTATCCGCCTCTTCCGCCGTCAGCTCCAGTGTCGGCAGATCGGCCCCGACGCCGCCCTTCTCAAAGACTTCGCGCGCCGTGGCTTCGGCGGCCTGGGCCGCGTCCTCACCGTGGCAGAGGGCAGTGACGGCATTGGCCAGCGTGATTTTCGCGTCATTGATCTCGGACCCGCCGAGCGCGCCGAGGCGCTCGCATTCATCAACCGGAATCTCGGTATAGAGCTTGAGGAAACGTCCCACATCCGCATCCGTGGTGTTGCGCCAGAACTGCCAGAACTCGTAGGGGCTGAGCATATCGGCGTTGAGCCAGATCGCACCGCCCTGGCTTTTGCCCATCTTGCGCCCGTCCGAGGTCGTCAGCAGAGGGGAGGTGAGGCCATAGATCTCGTGATCGAGCACCCGGCGCGTCAGATCGATCCCGTTGACGATATTGCCCCATTGATCCGACCCGCCCATTTGCAACAGGCAGCCATAACGACGGTTCAGTTCAAGGAAATCATAGGCTTGCAGGATCATGTAGTTGAATTCGAGGAACGACAGCGACTGCTCACGATCGAGCCGCGACTTGACGCTTTCGAAACTCAGCATCCGGTTGACCGAAAAATGCCGCCCGATGTCGCGCAGGAAATCGAGGTAGTTCAGCTGGTCCAGCCACTCGGCGTTGTTGAGCATCAGCGCGTCCGTCGCGCCGTCGCCGTAGCTGAGGTACTTGGCAAAGACCTGTTGCATCCCGGCGATATTGTCGGTGATCTGTGCCGGGGTCAGCAGCGGGCGTTCGTCCGCGCGAAAGGACGGATCACCCACCTTGGTCGTGCCACCACCCATCAGGGTGATCGGCTTGTGCCCGGTCTTTTGCAGCCAGCGCAGCATCATGATGTTGAGCAGATGACCGACATGCAGCGACTGTGCCGTCGCATCATAGCCGATATAGGTCGGAACCACCCCTTTGATCAGCGCGTCGTCAAGGCTTTGATAATCGGTGCAATCGGCGAGAAAGCCGCGCTCCATCATCACACTCATGAAGTCGGACTTGGGATGGTAGGTCATGTCTCTTGTCCCGGGTTGCTGTGCAGGGCACTCTATAGGTCCAGGGTTGGCAAAGGAAAAGACCGTGTCGAGGGCAGGTGACAAGAAAGGGCCAATGCGCGCCCTAGGGGCGATGTCGGGAACATCGCTGGATGGCGTGGACGCGGCGGTCGTGGTGACGGACGGGGTCGACTTGCTGGGGTTTGGCGAAAGCGATTATCGTCCCTATTCGGACGCGGAACGTGCAGTGCTGCGCGCCGCTTTGGGACTATGGCCCGACGATGACATTGCGGCAGCCAGTGAGGTGGTGATGCGCAGCCACGAGGCGCTGCTGACGACCTTTCGTGATATCGATCTCGTTGGGTTTCACGGTCAGACGCTCGCGCATGAACCGCAGGGGCGCGGCACGCATCAGATCGGTGACGGTGACGCGCTGGCAATGGCGCTTGGCCGTCCGGTGGTCTGGGATTTCCGCTCGGCTGACATGGAACTGGGCGGTGAGGGCGCGCCGCTCGCCTCCTTCTATCACCATGCCTGCGCGCGCTGGATGGGGGCGGATGCGCCGGTCGCCTTTCTCAACATGGGGGGCGTCGGCAACCTGACATGGGTGGATCCGCGCCTGCAACGCCCCGAAGAGCCGGGGGCGCTGCTGGCTTTTGACACTGGCCCCGCGAATGCGCCGGTAAACGATTTGATGCAGGCGCGGCTCGGCGTATCGTTTGACGAAGATGGCAAGCTTGCCCTGCAGGGACAGGTCGAATCCGGCGCGCTGGAGCTGTTTCTCGGCGATCCCTATTTCTCTCGAATGCCACCGAAGTCACTGGACCGAAACGCTTTTCCGGAGATGATGTCGCTGGTTCGGGAGTTGGAAGACGCCGATGCCGCCGCGACCCTGATGGGCATGGCGGCGGCCTCTGTTCTACGCGGGATGGAGCATTGCCCCGAGCCGCCGCAACAGCTTTTCGTGACGGGTGGCGGGCGCAAGAACCCGGTGTTGATGGAGATGCTGAGCGTCTCGCTCGATTGCGAGGTTCTGCCGGTTGAGGAGGTCGGACTGGACGGTGACATGCTCGAAGCGCAGGCCTTTGGCTATCTTGCGGTGCGGGTCTCGCGCGGGCTGCCGACCTCTTGCCCATCAACGACGGGGGTGCGTATGGCAGTTGGCGGCGGGCAGGTGTCGCGCGCAAGCTAGGTTGCAAAGGGAATGGTAGGGGACATTTGCGGGCCGGAGGCACGACCTTCGGCGGTACCTTCGGCGGGGCGTTGCCGACCGTAGATCCGCGGGAACTTCGCGATAGCGGATCGGTTGGTCATGGAGCCGGGCAAATGCCCGAAACTGACTTAACCAAGGAGGCCGAAATGCCAGAGATTACAAAATCCCGCATCGCGATCCTGTCCACCAATGGATTCGAGCAGAGCGAATTGGAAGTGCCGCGCGACAAACTGAAAGAGGCCGGCGCCGAGGTTCATGTGATTTCCCCCGATGGCGAGACCATCACCGGCTGGTCCGGCAAGAATTGGGGCAATGATGTCACGGTCGATAAGGGGCTGAAGGACATCAGCGCCTCTGACTATGACGCGCTGGTTTTGCCGGGCGGTCAGATCAACCCCGATATCCTGCGCACGAAACCCGAGGCTGTCGAGTTCGTCAAGGCGATGTACAACGCTGGCAAAGTGGTCGCTGCGATTTGCCACGGTCCCTGGATGCTGATCGAAGCCGGGATCGCGAAGGGGCGCAAGATGACGTCCTATCCCTCGATCCGCACCGATGTGGAAAACGCCGGAGCGACGTGGCACGACGAACCCGTGATCGCAGATCAGGGACTAGTGACTTCGCGCAACCCTGACGATCTGGACGCCTTCAGCGCCAAGATCATTGAGGAGATCGAAGAGGGGCGCCACGACCGCGCCGCCGCTTGATCCTTACTTAGCAGAACGAATTGCAGCCGGTTGATCCGGCTGCAATTTTCTTTTCAGAATGATCTGTCAGTTATTCGGCCGAACCCGCTATACTACGCCAGCGCCGCTTGCAGGTTTTCGTCAATCTTCTCAAGAAACCCCATCGTCGTCAGCCAGCCTTGATCCGGACCAACGAGCAAGGCCAGATCCTTGGTCATATGTCCGTCTTCGACCGTCGCGACGATCACCTTTTCCAGCGTGTCGGCAAAGCCCATCAGTTTTGCGTTGTCATCCAGCTTGGCCCGATGCTTCAGTCCGCCGGTCCAGGCAAAGATAGAGGCGATGGAATTCGTGGATGTCGCCTCTCCGGCCTGATGTTGGCGGTAATGGCGGGTGACGGTGCCATGGGCCGCTTCGGATTCAACAATCAGGCCGTCCGGCGTCATCAATTGAGAACTCATCATACCGAGAGACCCAAAGCCCTGCGCGACCGTATCCGATTGCACGTCGCCGTCGTAATTCTTGCACGCCCAGACGAAACCGCCGTTCCATTTCATGCAACAGGCGACCATGTCGTCGATCAGGCGGTGTTCGTACCAGATCTCGGCCTTCTCGAAGGCCTCTTTGAATTCCGCTTCATAAACCTCCTCGAAGATTTGCAGGAACTGGCCGTCGTATTGCTTGAGGATGGTGTTCTTGGTCGAAAGGTAAACTGGCCAACCGAGTTGCAGCCCATAGTTCAGGGAGGCCCGCGCAAAGTCGCGGATGGAATCATCGAGGTTGTACATGCCCATGTAAACGCCCGAGGACGGCGCCTGATAGACCTCCCGTTCGATCACCGTGCCATCGTCCCCGGTGAAGGTCATGGTCAGCTTGCCGGGGCCGGGGAACTTCATGTCCGAGGCCTTGTATTGATCGCCAAAAGCGTGGCGGCCAATCACGATCGGCTTGGTCCAGCCGGGGACCAGACGGGGCACGTTGCGGCAGATGATGGGCTGGCGAAAGACCACCCCGCCAAGGATGTTGCGGATCGTGCCATTGGGCGATTTCCACATCTCCTTCAGGCCGAATTCCTCGACCCGTGCCTCATCCGGGGTGATCGTGGCACATTTGACGGCAACGCCGACCTCCTTGGTCTTTTCGGCGGCGTCGATGGTGATCTGGTCGCTGGTACGGTCGCGCTCTTCGATGCCGAGGTCATAATAGAGAAGATCGACGTCGAGATAGGGCAGGATCAGCTTGTCCTTGATGAACTGCCAGATAATCCGGGTCATCTCGTCGCCGTCCATCTCTACGATCGGGTTGTCTACCTTGATCTTGCTCATCAGAACTCCTTTCGGGCTGCGTTCCCGCGATAGATAGCCTGATCGCCTCCTTCGGGAAAGAAGGGACGCCTTTGCACGGAGTTATTTCGCGGCTCGCGCCCGATTTGCGCAAAATTTATCGCTGGCTCGTCTCTGCGGGACGATCCAACCGGCGCATACGGATCAGCGAAGGCACGGCGAGGGTAAGAGCGATCAGCGAACCGACAATCTGGGGGAGGGTCGTCTGGTTAAACAGCTGCGCGATCAAGGTAGCGAGAATGCCGGCACTGATCGTCGAGATTGCGCCCATAACGCTGGCGGCCAACCCCGCAATATGGCCTAACGGCTCCATCGCGAGGGCGTTCAGGTTTCCGATTGTCAGACCCATCTGATAAAAAATCACGCCCTGCCAGACCACGTAGACCCAGAAATACACCTTTGCATTCAGTCCAATGAGGCTCAGCACCAGCATGATCGCGGTCAGGCCCAGCGTGATCGCGATGGCGAGAGAGATGATCGCCCGCATGCCGTAGCGCATGACGAATATCGCATTTACCAACGACGAGCTCGCACAGAAGGCCCCGACGGCAAAGAAAAAGATCGCAAATTGATCGCCACGCTCAAAGATCAGGTCGAACGTCGGCTGGATCAGCGATATCGCGCTGAACAACAGCGTAAAGACAAGCGTTTGCACAAAGATCGAGTGCCGCACCATTGGCAGCGTCATCATGTGGCGGGTCGCCGCCCATAGCGCGGCCAGGCGAAAGGGGCGACGCTGATCGATCGGCAAAGGCTCTGCCAGCCGAAAGTTGAGCCAGCCTGTCGCGATGGTCGCGAAAAGGATGAAGGACAGGAATATGCTGCGCCAGCCGCCGATCGCGATCACGCCCGACCCGAGCAATGGCGCGAGGGCCGGGACAATCGCGAAGACGATCATGATGAACGACACGATCCGCGCCATCTCGCGTCCCGCATAGAGATCACGCACGATGGCGATGGAGACGACGCGCGGACCCGCCGCGCCGATGCCCTGCATGACGCGCGCCGCGACCATCAGTTCAATCGACGGCGCCGCCCAGGCCAGCGTCGCGCCCAGCACATAAAGCGCAGCCCCGAGGTTGATCACCGTCTTGCGCCCAAAGGTGTCAGACAATGGGCCCGTGAACAGCGTGCCGACCCCCATTCCGACGATGAACGCCGAGAGGACCAATTGCGCGTAGTTCGGGGCCTGCGGGCTCAGCTCTGCGGCGATAACCGGCATCGCGGGCAGCATGGAGTCGATGGAAAAGGCGACGGTGGCCACCATCATAGCCATCATCGCGACAAATTCGGATTGCGAGACCCTGCTTTTCATCTGACCCTCCGCGTCTTGCCGTCCGGTCCGCGTGTTCTTGCCCTGAGGCGCTGTGATCGCTCAGGCCAGATCGGCGGAAATCTCGTCGATGACCTTCAGCCATAATTCGGGGGGCTGTGCGCCCGGCACGGCATGCTGGCTGCCTACCACAAAGGTCGGTACGGCATTGACGCCCATCTCGCGCGAGTTCTTGTCGCGATCGCGGATCGCCGCCTCGTCCGCGTCGGAGTTCAAGAGCCGCAGAACAACGGCCGCATCCATGCCGGCGCTATCCGCGACATCGGCCAGGACATCACGGTCCCCGATATCGCGACCATCGACGAAATTCGCCTTGAACAGTGCGTCGACCACCGCGCTTTGGTGCCCGTCGATACCCGCCCAATGGATCAGGCGATGGGCGTCGAGGGTGTTTGGCGTGCGGCTGATCGCGTCGAGGTTCGCCTCCACGCCGATCTCGCGAAAATGCTCCGCGATCTTGCCGTAGACCTGTTGGGCGCTGTCGGGATTGCCGAACTTGGCCGAGAGATAACCCTTACGGGACATGCCTTCGCGCGGCATGTCGGGGTTGAGCTGAAAGGGATGCCATTCAACCACAAAGGGATGATCGGGCCGCTCGGCCAGGGCGCGTTCCAGTTGGACCTTGCCGATGTAACACCAAGGGCAGATCGGATCGGACAGGATGTCGAGCTTTACGACCTTTTTCTCTTCCATTTCGGGGCCTTTCTTCATCATCTGCAGGGCGCAAACGCGCCGTCATGAATGGTTCGCCTCTCATGGTTCGCTTTTGCGCCGATGACTGGCCGAGGTCCAGCCACAATGACGCGGCTTAATGTGCGCAAGCGAGCATCGTGGCGTCAGGAGGGGTCGGGGCGGGCGATCCAGGCGTCGCGCAGCGCACTGCGTTTCAGCTTTCCGTTGGGATTGCGCGGGAGGTCGGGCAGGTGGACATAGGCGCGCGGCTGCTTGTATCGGGCCAACCGCCGCGCTGCCACGGCCTTCATTGCGGACTCGTTTTGCGGGGTCCCGGTGTAAAAGGCGATGATGAGACGGACATCCGCCTTAATCTCGCAATCGGTCACGCCGATTTCGCTGACGCCGGGAAGGTCACTGAGGGCGGCCTCGACTTCCAGCGGAGAAACGCGGTATCCGCCCGCGTTCATCATATCATCGGCGCGCGCGAGGTAGGTGATCTGTCCGTCCTCATCCATGCTTCCGTGATCGCCGGTGAGAAACCAATCGTTCTGAAACCTTTCCGCGGTTTCTTCCGGGGCGCCGTAATAGCCCAGCATCAGACCCGGATCGCGCCGATGAATGGCGATGACGCCTTCGGAGCCTAGCTCGACTGGCCCCTCGGGCCCGACAATTGCGACGCGCCGCCCACGTTGAGGCCGGCCCAACGTGCCGGGTTTTGCCGGGGAGTCTGGTGAGGCAGAGATGAATGTTGAACACTCCGACATGCCGAACGCCTCGTAAAGCTCTCTCCCAGCTGCGTTTTTCCAGTTTTGACGTAGAGAGTCCGACAGCTTTTCGCCGGCGCTCAAGCCATGGCGCAGATTCGGCAGAACGATCGATTTGTGGTGGTTTAGGATTTTGCGGTAAACACCTGGTGTGGCGGCAAAAATGCTCGATTCATGTCGCTTGAGGAGAGAGGGGATATCGCCCGGTGTCACGTCCGTCTTGGGGATCAGAGCCGTCGCACCCACTGACCACGGATCCATCAAGCCGGTGCCAAGCGTATAGGTCCAGTTGAAGGCCCCGGCGTGCATCAGGCGGTCCTGTTCAGTCAGCCTGTGCCAGTCCTTGTGCATCATCCGGCGCGCCCAGATGGCGCGATGCGCATGCATTACGGCGCGGGATTTCCCTGAGGTCCCAGAGGTATAGGCGATATATGCAAGGCGTTCTGGATCGCCCATCGCATAGTCTGCCGGGGGTAGGTCCTGCATCATCCGTAGCGCCATTGTCTCGATCACAGGGCATGCGACTGTCGGACAGGCAATAGCGGGATCACGCAAAATACCGGCCGGCTGCAGCTCATCCACGATACCCTGGACCTCGCGCGTGGTCAGTTGCGCGGACGTCGGAACCGGAACCATGCCGACCGCAATCGCGCCGAGGTACGCGATTGGGAAATCAACTGAATTTCCGATCCGCATCAACAGGATATCGCCAGTTTTGAACCCTGCGTTCAGCAAACCTGTCCCGGTCCCGCGTACCGCGGCAGCCAGTCGCGCATAAGCCCAATGCTGCGCCCCCGACAGTCCGACTTCAACCAAGGCAACCTTGTCTGAGAGACGATCGGCATGGGCCAGAACATGCGCGGCCATGTTGAAGGACGTCGGGCAAGGCGCGAAAGGCCCGTGATCGAAGACGGAGAGCATGAGCCCAGAATTAGGCGTGCACCCCTTCTTGCGCAAGGGCGGAGTCCTGGCCGTAAGGTCCGAGTTGCCAAGGTTCCCTTAGGTAAGCGGCAAAAGGGCCATACGGATAGAGACCCGCCCGCCCGCCTAAGATGCGCAAATACTCAACGACGACCTACAGGTGAGGCGACCTTTTCATCGTCGCCAAAGAGGTCGTCGCGGTCCGAGACATCTTCACCCGGACCGAGGTTTCGACCGCTTTGCGAGATATTTTCGTTGTCGCGAAATTCATCCATCGCGATGTCGGCGGGAAAGCTCCCCATGCGCCAGTCTTCAATCTGGGCCAAGGTGTCGCGAGATTGCTCGCCCGTCACCTTGGAGAGATAGAGCGCCAGCGCCGTTTCCGAGCCGTCCAGGGCCAGAACGTCTTCCTCTTCGGCTTCGGGCCACCGGTCAAGGATCGCGGGGGCAAAGGCTTTCCAGTTCTCGCTGATCTGATTCCAACGCATTGCGGGATCCTCCGTTTGTCTATGCTTGAAAGGCCAACGGCGCGGCGGAGCGGTCAGTTCCGGGGTATCACGCCTTCGGGAACAGACGGGGCAGGATAAGCGCGATCATGCCGGTTGCGAGTAACTGCATCAAAATAAACATGGGCGCGTGTCCCGGATAAATCCCTGCAAAGGTGTCGGAAAAGCTGCGCGCGATGGTCACCGCAGGATTGGCAAAACTGGTGGAGGAGGTGAACCAATAGGCCCCGGTGATATAGAGCGCCACGAGGATCGGTACCTGATCCTCGCGCGAGGCGAAGCCACCAAAGATCACAAACATCAAACCCGCCGTCGCCAGTATTTCCGACGACCACGGGCCGATCCCACTACGGTGCATCGTACCCGACGTCTGCAGGATCGGCAGGTCAAACATCAGATGCGTCAGCCAAACCCCGATCAGCCCGCCAGCGATCTGACAAGCCACGTAGATCAGCGCGGCGGTGGGTGTGATTTCACCCCGCAGGGCAAAGGCCAGTGTCACAGCAGGATTGAAATGCGCGCCGGACACCGGGCCGAGCGTGGTGATAATGACGTAGAGCATTGCGCCCGTGGCAATAGCATTCGCCAAGAGGGCGATGGCGGCATTGCCGTCCGCCAGGGATTCGCCCATGATGCCAGAGCCGACGACCCCGATCAGCAGCATCGCGGTGCCGACCGTCTCTGCGACATATTTCCGGTTCATGTTCTGCCGATGCGGTCGAGAGTGGCTTTCAATTCGCCCGGTTCCATGGTCTCGATCGGGTGTTTCAGCAACGCCTCGGCCTTTTTGTCGAGCAGATCGTAGGCGGTGCGGAAGGCTTCTTCCCATTGGTCCTCAGGGGCGGCAGCCGGATCATCGACGCCCCAATGGGCGCGAAGCGGCGCGCCGGGCCAGAAGGGACAGGTCTCCCCGGCGGCAGAGGCGCAGACGGTGATCACCATGTCCATTTCCGGAGCGTCGGAGGTGGCGAATTCATCCCAGCTTTTCGACCGCGCGTGCGAGGTGTCGTAGTCCAGCTCCTCCAGCAGCTTGTAGGATTGCGGATGGACCGCGCCCGCCGGGCTGGAGCCAGCGGAATAGGCCCTTACGCGGCCTGCGCCACGGGCGTTCAAGATGGTTTCCAAAAGGATCGAGCGGGCCGAGTTGCCGGTGCAGAGAACGAGTATATTCATGTCACTGCAGGTACCTTTCGAATGTAACATCTCTATGACGGATCATTCAGGCGTCATCCACCAGACCTCGGGCAGGAAATAGACCGAGTCGCCATAAAGCGGCACGTTCTCGGCGTCGTAGGTCATTTCCTTCACATGCGCGATGCGCCCGACGTCAAAGCTGTGGATCGGGATGACATAACGCCCGGCGGTCAGCAGACGATCCAGCGCGCGCGTGGCAGCGTAGAAATCCTTGGAACTGACCGAGGCGAGCATGGCGTCGATCATCGCGTCAATCGCCGGGCTTTCCACCCCCATGAGGTTACGTGATCCCGGCGTATTAGCCACCTCACCGCCCCAGTAAAGCCGCTGATCGTTGCCGGGGGAGAGCGAGAACTGGCGGCGAATGTCTGTCATCTGGAAATCGAAATCGGTAATGCGCAGCTGATATTGGGCGTTGTCGACAACCTCTATGTCCATCTGAATGCCGAGCCGTTCCAACGCTTTGACATAGATATCGGCGATGGTGGCAAATTCTCCTGCGCCCTGACGCAGCAGCAGGGTAAAGCGGAAGGGCTGACCCTGTTCGTTGACCAGACGGCCATTGTCGATGGTCCAACCCGCGTCTTCCAGCAGGGCGATGGCCTTGCGGATGTTGGCGCGGTTCCGGGGAGAGCCGTCCGAGACGGGCAGGTTGTACCCCTCCAGCGCACCGGCGGGAATTTGGTCGGCAAAGGGGCTGAGCAGCTCCTTCGTGCGGCCCTCGGCGGGGCCATGGGTCATCCCGAGGACAGAGCCCGAGAAATATGAGGAGATGCGCGGCTGACGCCCGCCGGTGAGGGTTTCGTTAATGTATTCAAAGTTAAAGGCATGGATCATCGCGTCACGCACCCGGATGTCGTTAAACGGCGCATTGCGTGTGTTCATCACGAAACCGGTGATGCCCGAGGGACGACCCGAGGGCACTTCGGACAGCACGATGTCACCGGAGCGCACCGCCGGGAAATCGTAATCGCGGGCCCATTTTTCGGCGTTGAACTCTCGGATATAGCTGATCTCCTGCCCCTTGAAGCCTTCGAAGAGGACCGCGGAATCACCGTAGAATTCGATCCGGATCTCATCGAAATTGTTCGTGCCGCGCCGGATGGGCAGGTCCTTGCCCCAGTAATCCGGATTGCGCGTCAGTGTGACGGAGCGTGCTGGCTCAAAGGCCGTCACGGAATAGGGCGCGGTGCCGATCGGCGCTTCTTCGAGGCTGAGGCCGGTGAAACTGCGATCGGCGAATTGCGCTTTCTTCAGGATCGGTTGCAACCCGGTCAGCAGGGGCAGTTCGCGGTCGATCGCCTTGAAGGTAAAGCGCACTTTGCGCGGGCCGACCTCTTCGATCTTGTCGATCTGGGACCACAACCCACGATAGCGCGCGTTCCCTTGGGTGCCGAGGGTCTCATAGCTCCAGATCACATCCTCGACCGTCACGGGCGAGCCATCCGAGAACTGCGCCTCCGCGCGCAGGGTGAATTCGACCCAGGACCGGTCTTCCGGGGTTTCGACCGATTCGGCGAGCAGGCCGTAGACCGTGAAAGGTTCGTCCTGGGAACGGTACATCAGCCCCTCGGAGATCAGGAAGCGCAGCTGCCACGGCGGGTTCCCCGTGATGACATAGGGATTGAGGCTGTCAAAGCCGCCCTCGTTGCCGCTGACCAGCCGGCCGCCTTTAGGCGCTTCGGGGTTGACGTAAGGCAGGGACACAAAATCAGGTGGGAGGGCAGGGTCGCCATACATAGCTATGCCATGGCGCGGCTCTGCCATCGCCGCGCCGCCAAAAATCAGCAGGGCACAGGCGCCGGTCGTCATCATTCGTTTTGCGAAATTCACCAGCCTCATATTGGCAACAATCCCTGTTCAGCCTTGGTCCGTTGATCCGGACGGTATCTAGGCTTTCGCTTGTTATCAAACTTTTAGCTTGGAAGTGGGCGAAGGAAGGCTTATAAAGAGGGCACTGCTCGATAGGTTTCTTGCCTGTATGAAACCTGCCTCAATAACTTAACGCCGGCTTCGTGCCGGCGTTTTTTTTGTGCCATAGCCAAGCCTACATGCCCAGGACGGCTTTGTGCCAAATGGCCCCCCGGGTCGCTGCCGCGCGAATCGGGAGCGGGAATCGGGGGGTGGTTCACGTGGCGTAGCCCGTGAGAGGCGCGACGTCGCTGAGGACCGCATGAAGGGTCATTCTGGCTGGGTGCCCATTCCGACCGGCAGCATCATCGCGTGGCCATTCAGCCACGACGTTCACCACAGAGACGTCAGCGACCTGACACCGAAGGACCGGCTGTGCCATGATGCGAGGACTACATTCCCAACAGGCCAGGTTTTCCCCGTGTTTCCAATCGTCCAGATGCGCTATTCCTTCTTTGGTCAATCCGGCTGGCGCTCGGACGCGAGCCAGCAGAAAGAGATCCTCTTTGCCTCGGATCGGCTGGAGCATCGGTTCCGGTTCTTGCAGCAATTTGCCATGCAGTCGCTGCTGGATCAGGAAGACCAGGACTTTGGCCTCGTTATCCTCACTTCTCAGGATCTGCCGCGTCCGCATCTCATGAAGCTGAAGGAATACGTGGGCGATATGTTGGGCGACCGGGCTGAGGTGATCCCACGCAAGCCCTCATCGGCGCACCGGCAGTTCGTCCGCTACAATTGGGCGAACCTGCCGGAAGAGGCGCGCGTCATCCAGATCGTGCTGGACGACGACGATGCACTGTCCACGGATTACATGGGCCGGATCAAGTCCGAGGCCCGCGCCATACGCGAACGGATGCCCGAGAGCGTGGAGCATTTCTTTATCTCCATGTCACGCGGGGTCAGCGCCGTCTATCGGACCGGTGACACGCATCCGCGCATGTACCGCCGCGAGGTGCCCTATACCAACCTCGGCCTGGCGCTGGTGTCGCCGGCCTGGACACGCACCAGCGCCTTCGGCATCGCGCATAAGAAGGTGGCGCGTACGCATGCGAGCTTTGTCTATAATGACCTGAGACCTTACTACATTCGCTGCGTGCATGGGGCGAACGACAGCCGCGCGATGGTGGACGAGAAATCGCCGGTTCCGGATGAAGAGATGGGTATGTTGGTGCAACGCTTCCCGCTCTTGCGGCAGGTGCTGGGGCCGGATCAGTTGCAGATCGCGGCGCAGTAACGGGGCGCGCATTCGCCGGAGCAAACCAAAAACGCCGCGCAGGATTTCCTGCCGCGGCGTTTTCCATGTCTGTGACTGCGAGACGAGAATTACTGGTTTTCGTCTTCGTCGTCGTCCGAAGCGGCGTCCTGCGACGGCTGATCGTCGTCGTCATCGTCGGAGGCTGCGGAGCCCAGATCGTCGAAGAGTTCGGAGATCTCGAAATCAGCGGCGGCTTCTTCCTCTGCGGCGAGGTCCTGGATAGACTTGCCGGAGGCCTGAAGCTCTGCTTCTTCCGGAGAGCGTGCGACGTTCAGGGTGATCTGAACCTCGACCTCGGGGTGCAGGGTGACGTTCACCGTGTGCAGACCCAACTCCTTGATCGGCATCGGGATGATGACCTGCTTACGCTCGACCGTGTAACCGGCTTCGTTGGCGGTCTGGGACACGTCACGCGGGGTGACGGAGCCGTAGAGGTTGCCGCCGTCGGAGGCCGAGCGAATCACCACGAAGGTCTCGCCGTCGAGACGCGACGCGAGGGCTTCGGCCTCTTTCTTGGTCTCAAGGTTGTTCGCTTCGAGCTGGGCCTTGCGACCCTCGAAGGAGGCGATGTTTTCCTTGGACGCGGTCAGCGCCTTGCCTTGCAGCAGCAGGTAGTTGCGCGCGTAGCCCGCCTTGACGGTGACGACGTCACCCATCTGGCCAAGCTTGGCGACGCGTTCGAGTAGAATGACATCCATCGGTCTCTCTCCTTACTTCACGGCGTAGGGCAACAGGGCGAGGAAGCGGGCGCGCTTGATGGCGCGGGCGAGTTCACGCTGCTTCTTCGCCGAGACGGCGGTGATACGGCTGGGCACGATCTTGCCACGCTCGGAGATGTAGCGCTGCAGCAGACGGGTGTCCTTGTAGTCAATCTTGGGCGCGTTGTCGCCGGAGAAGGGGCAGACTTTGCGACGACGGAAAAATGGTTTGGTGGCCATGGGTTAGTGTCCTTTCCTCAGGCGTTCGATCAACGGCGTTCGCGGCGACGGTCGTCGCGCTCTTCGCGCTTTTGCATCTGGATCGACGGGCCTTCGGCATGTTCGTCAACCTTGATGGTCAGCACGCGCATCACGTCATCATGCAGACGCATCAGACGCTCCATCTCCTGCACGGCGGGGGCCGGTGCGTCGGAGCGCAGAAAGGCATAGTGGCCCTTGCGGTTCTTGTTGATCTTGTAGGCCATCGTCTTGACGCCCCAGTACTCGTGTTCCACGAGTTTCCCGCCGTTGTCGGACAGGACGGCGCCGAAGTGTTCGATGAGGCCTTCGGCCTGCGCGTTGGAAAGATCCTGGCGCGCAATAAAGACATGCTCATATAGCGGCATGTGTGCTCCATTTCTATCAGGGCGCGTTTCATAGGAGGGCATGATCTTGCCGCGGCCCATCCACGAGAGTCCGCGCGGTTCATACGTCTTGCGGCAAGAGGCGTTCCTTTAGCGCGGATCGGTGGTGGCGACAAGACGGGTTGGCGGGCCGGTGGCGCTATGACCAGTCGTCGTGGTTCCGGTCTGCGGCGAGGGCCCGGATCGGCGGAATTCCGCGGCTGGCGTGGCGGTGGCGTGACGGGCAGCGATTTCGTCACATTCCCGCCGCAATTGCTCTGTTATGAGAAACGATATCAGGCCCGGCCGAGAGTGATTCATCAGAAGTCACAGCGCCAAAAAAAAGAGACGAGCAGAGAATGGCATTCATAAGCAACCCGCCCGCGACGGCGCGGCAAACGCGGCGTGGCACCTGCGCTGGATTTATCCGGCACGACATGCAGCGTCAGCGGTTCGGACGCACCGACACGCCCGAGCCACCCACAGCGCTCGGCTTGAGGACAAAGATCACAAGCGCGCGGTGGCGGCGCAGGGACAGCGTCACTCTCGGTGGGCTGGCCATTACGCTCGGTCTGGTAATGGCGGTGTTGCTGCCGGGCGTGCTGGCGCTGATCATCGGGCTTGTCGCGACCTTTGCTGCGGCGCGGATCGCGCTGCGCAGCGGGCGGGGCCGTGGGCGCCGCAGGGGGCAGGCAGGCAAGCGGCGCAGGGGTCCTGCGGGCCGCGCTCTGTCCGATTTTCACTGACATCGTCATGCTTTAAGATGGTGGCGCACAGAACTAGAGGCGCGCGCCGCCCATCTCATGGCGGCTTAAACTCAGGCTGCCTGATTGCCACGGCGCGTCGCAAAGGCTATCCCGGCCCGTAGATTTTCAGGGAGAAGACCATGAGCCGCGCATTCGTGTTTCCAGGGCAGGGTGCCCAGACCATCGGAATGGGCAAGGCCCTTGCCGAGGCCTATCCCGCCGCCAAAGCCGTCTTTGATGAGGTGGACGACGCACTTGGTGAAAAGCTCTCTACCCTGATCTGGGAGGGCGAACAGGACGCGCTGACCCTGACACAGAACGCCCAGCCCGCGTTGATGGCGACCTCTCTGGCCGCATTCCGTGCGCTGGAGGCCGAGGGCGTCGGGATCGATGCGGCGAGCTACGTTGCCGGTCACTCGCTCGGGGAATATTCCGCGCTGGCTGCGGCGGGTGCGTTCAGCGTCAGCGATGCGGCACGTCTGCTGCGCACGCGTGGTCTGGCCATGCAACAGGCGGTGCCCGTGGGCGAGGGCGCGATGGCGGCCCTTCTGGGACTCGACTTTGAAACAGCACAGTCGGTGGCCGAAGAGGCCGCCGAGGGCGATGTCTGTCAGGCGGCCAACGATAACGATCCATCTCAGGTCGTCGTTTCAGGGCACCGCGCGGCGGTTGAGCGGGCGGTAGAGATCGCCAAGGGACACGGGGCCAAGCGGGCCATGTTGTTGCCCGTCTCCGCCCCGTTTCATTGCGCCTTGATGGAGCCCGCCGCCCGGGTGATGGCCGAGGCGCTGGACGATGTCGATCTGAACCGGCCCGCCGTGCCGCTCGTCAGCAATGTGCGCGCCTCCGCGATCAGTGACCCGACCTCCATCCGGTCGCTACTGGTCGAACAGGTCACCGGGGCCGTGCGTTGGCGGGAAAGCGTGCTCTGTATGGCCGCGAACGGGGTGAGCGAAGTTTGGGAGATCGGCGCTGGCAAGGCGCTCTGCGGTATGATCCGGCGCATCGACAAGTCGCTGACCTGTCAGGCGGTCGGCACGCCCGAAACTGTGGCGAGCGCCGTAGCTTCTCTGCAGGGTTGAGCGTTCCGCGCCATGGACCGGCCGGGTGTGCGACATCCGCCGGTCGTGAAATAGTCAAGACGACGAAACCGGTCACGCGGGACGAGGACCAACCGTCGCGCCGGATGAACGAAAGGGTGAGATATGTTTGATCTGACGGGTAAGGCGGCCTTGGTCACCGGGGCCTCTGGCGGAATAGGCGGCGCGATTGCCAAGGCGCTGCATGGCGCGGGCGCGACGGTCGGCCTGTCTGGCACGCGCCTCGAACCGCTTGAGGCTTTGGCGGCGGAGCTGGGAGAGCGCGCCCATGTGCTGCCCTGCAACCTCGGCGACAGCGAGGCGGTGGAGGCCCTGCCCAAGCAGGCCGTCGCAGCCATGGGCAGCCTCGACATCCTGATCAACAACGCCGGGATCACCAAGGATCAGATCTTCATGCGGATGTCGGACGAGGATTGGGCCAACGTGCTCGACGTGAACCTGACCTCGACCATGCGGCTTTGCCGGGGTGTCATGCGCCCGATGATGAAGGCGAGATGGGGTCGGATCATCAACATCTCTTCCATCGTCGGGGCGACCGGCAACCCCGGTCAGGCGAATTACGCGGCCTCCAAGGCTGGTGTCGTCGGCATGACAAAATCCATCGCCTATGAGGTGGCGAGCCGTGGCATCACCGCCAATTGCGTCGCGCCGGGGTTCATCGCCACCGCGATGACCGACAAGCTGACGGATGAGCAGAAAGACAAGATCAACACGCAGATCCCCGCCGCCCGCATGGGGACAGGGGATGAGATCGCGGCAGCCGTGCTCTACCTCGCCTCGCCGGAGGCCGGCTATGTGACGGGCGCGACGCTGCATGTAAACGGCGGCATGGCGATGCTCTAATGCGCGCCGGTAGTCTGTGCGGTTGCCGGGCGAGGTGTCGTTTATCGCCGCCCGTCCTCGGAGGATCGCGCTGATGATCGCAACAAGACGCATGGGGCAGGCGGCTTTGTGTATAAGTGCCCCTCAGCCGCCGAAGGTGAGAATTGACATCGTCTTGCAAGGCGTCCTGGGGGCTTTCTGAACGATAGAGTTCAGATTAACATTTTCGCAATGTTGCAAGGTCAGAGAAAACGTCCCCGACGGCTGTCGCAGCCGGTTTTGTCCGCGCGTGCCACGAGAGGTGCAAAGGATGCGCTTGCTGCCCTTGGCAGGGTCGGGGTGACAGGTTAAGACAGGCCGACAAAGATCGGGAGTTAGCCTTGAGCCAGTCGGATTCATTCATCGAAGAAGTGAGCGACGAAGTCCGCCGCGACAAGTTGTTCGCGACCTTCCGCCGGTATGGCTGGATCGCCGCGATCCTCGTGGTGCTGATCGTCGGCGGGGCGGCCTGGTATGAATACCGCCGCGCCCAGGACACCGCCACAGCCGAAGCCTACGGGGATGCGTTGCTGACGGCGCTGGAGCAGGGCGAACCGGCCGAGCGCGCTACGGCGCTGGATGCGATCGCAGTGGATAGCGCTGACGCAGGCGCGCTGCGCGACCTCATGCGCGCTGGCGAATTGGCCGAGGCGGACGACACCGACGCGGCGGCTGATGTGCTGAACGGCGTGGCAAATGAGGCGGGCGTGCCGGTGATCTACCGCTCGATCGCGAAATTCCGCGCGCTGGCCCTGCAGGCCGGCACCATGCCGCCCGAAGAGCGTCGCGCCGGATACGAGGAATTGTCGGGCGTCGGAAATCCGCTGCGCCTCATGGCGATGGAACAGATCGCCATGACCTATGTCGAGGAAGGCAATTCCGAAGAGGCGCTGAACCGTCTGAAGGCTATTCAGGACGAGGCCGGGGTGACGCCGGACTTGCTTCGCCGGGTTTCTCAGTTGATTGTGGCGCTTGGCGGGGATCCGGATCCGGCGGCAGAAACCGACGCGGCGACATCCGAAGGGTGATCGTGACCGGTGAACGTGACGGCGGATATGACGGGCGTATAAAATGAGACAAGTGGGGATGCGGGCGATGGCGACGAGACAGGACGCGACGAGACAGAACCCGTTGGCGTGGATGACCCGGCTGACGATGATCCTCGGGGTCGCGACCCTCGGCGCCTGCGCCGAACCGGACGAGATTTTGCCCGGCAAGCGGGAACAGGTGACGGCGATCCTGTCAGATCAGCCGGACGGCGCGGATGACACGCAAACGGTAAACCGCACAGCTCCGGTCGCCATTCCGCGTGCCACCAACAATGCAAACTGGGTACAGCGCCCCGGCACCCCGGCAACTCGGGTCGACAACGCCGCACTCTCCGGCGCGCCGCGCCTGATCTGGGCCAGCAACATCGGCTCGGGCGATGACCGCAAGGCGCGAGTCACGGGCGATCCCGTCGTCGCGGATGGCCGGGTCTTTGCACTGGACAGCGAGGCGCGTGTCACCGCGCTCAGCACCGGTGGTGCGACCGCCTGGACCCGCGATCTGACCCCGCCGGGTGATGGCAGTGGACAGGCGACGGGCGGTGGGCTGGCCTATGGCGGAGGCAAGCTGTTCGTCTCGACTGGCTACGGCATCCTCTCCGCGCTCGACCCGGTGAGCGGCGCGATCCTGTGGGAACAGGACCTCGACGCCTCGGGAACAGGCACGCCGACGGTGGCGGGCGATATCGTTTATGTCGTTTCGGGCGATGCGACGGCCTGGGCGATCAACACCGCCAACGGGCGCGTGTTGTGGCAGGTGACGGCGACGCCGGATCGCAATTCGCTTTTGGGCGGACCGGCCCCGGCGGTAACAAATGACCTCGTGATCTTTGCCCATGCCTCGGGCGAGGTTCAGGCGGTGACACGCGCAGGCGGGCTGCAGACATGGGGGGCCTTGGTCTCGGGTCGGCGTCGCGGCTATGCGAAATCCGAAATCGGAGACATCTCGGGTGATCCCGTGGTCTCCGGCGGGACGGTCTATACGGGCGTGCAATCCGGCTCCATGGTCGCGCTGAATGCCGAGTCCGGCGAACGACTCTGGACGGCCAAAGAGGGGCCGATGTCCCCCGTCTGGGCGGTCGGCGATGCGGTGTTCCTGGTGTCGGATTTGAATGAGCTGGTGCGCATCGATGCCGCGACCGGTGAGCGGGTCTGGGGTGAAAAGCTGCCACTCTTCACCACCGAACGTCCCCGCCGCCAGCGCGAGGTCTATGCCCATTACGGACCGATCATGGCCGGTGGCCGGTTGATCGTCGCTTCGGGCGACGGCGCGCTTCGCAGCTTTGATCCGGCGAGCGGTGCCTTGTTGGGCCAGGCGGAGATCCCCGGCGGCGCCTCCTCGAACCCGGTGGTTGCGGGCGGCACGCTTTACGTTGTGTCGCGGCGCGGTCAACTGCTGGCTTTCCGTTGACGCAGGAATAGGGTATCGGGGCGACTTTCACCCCTTTTCCAAGGGATCGAGGTCCGGATGTCCTTTACTCTCGCCATTGTCGGGCGGCCCAATGTGGGCAAGTCGACGCTGTTCAATCGCCTCGTCGGGCGACGGCTTGCGCTGGTCGATAACCAGCCGGGTGTGACCCGCGATCTGCGCGAGGGCGAAGCGCGCCTCGGCCATTTGCGCTTTACCGTGATCGACACCGCCGGGCTGGAAGAGGCGACGGATGAGAGCCTGCAAGGCCGGATGCGCAAGCTGACCGAACGCGCGGTCGATATGGCGGACGTCTGCCTTTTCGTGATCGATGCGCGCGCGGGCGTGACCTATGCGGATCAGTTCTTTGCCGAAATTCTGCGCAAACGCTCGGCCCATGTGATCCTTGCCGCCAACAAGGCGGAAGGGCGCGCTGGCGAGGCCGGCCTGATGGAAGCCTATGAGTTGGGCCTTGGCGAGCCTGTGCGCTTGTCGGCCGAGCATGGCGAAGGGATGAGCGATCTGGCCTCGGTCCTCGACCCGATCGCGGACCAGTTCGCCGCACGCGAGGAGGAAGCCGCGCGCCGGATGGAGGCCGAAGGGCTGACCCCCGACACCGACATGGACGTCGACGAAGAACCCGAGGACGACGAAAGCTGGCGTCCGAGCGAGGATCGCCCCTTGCAAGTTGCGGTGGTCGGGCGACCCAATGCGGGCAAATCCACGCTGATCAACCGCATCCTCGGCGATGATCGTCTGTTGACGGGCCCCGAGGCGGGGATCACGCGGGATTCGATCTCACTGCGGATGGACTGGGGCGGCCTGCCGGTTCGGATCTTTGATACCGCCGGGATGCGCAAAAAGGCCAAGGTTCAGGAAAAGCTCGAAAAACTCTCGGTCTCCGACGGTTTGCGCGCGGTGAAGTTCGCTGAGGTCGTCGTGGTGCTGCTGGACGCGGCCATTCCGTTCGAACAGCAGGATCTGCGGATTGCGGACCTCGCCGAGCGTGAGGGGCGCGCGGTGGTGATCGCGGTCAACAAATGGGACATGGAAGAGGACAAGCAGGGCAAGCTGCGTGATCTGCGCGAAGCGTTCGAGCGTCTCCTGCCCCAGTTGCGCGGCGCGCCGCTGGTCACGGTGTCGGCCAAGACCGGGCGGGGTCTGGACCGGTTGCAAGCCGCCGTCGCGCAGGCGCATGAAGTCTGGAACCGCCGTATTTCTACCGCAAAGCTCAACCGCTGGCTCATCGGCATGCTGGAGATGCATCCGCCCCCCGCTCCGGGCGGGCGACGGATCCGCATGCGCTATGTCACGCAGGCCAAGACGCGGCCCCCCGCATTCGTCGTCATGTGTTCTCACCCTGATGCAGTCCCGGCGAGCTATTCGCGCTATCTGGTGAACGGTCTGCGCAATGATTTTGACATGCCGGGGACGCCGATCAGGATGTATCTGCGATCTCAGGCCGAGAAGAACCCCTATAAGGGGCGCAAGAAATCTACGCCCTCGCGGTTGCGAAAGCATTTGGGCAAGGGTGGGTACTCCTGATTGCAGGGTCTGGTGTGGGTGTCTACCTGCGCCTCCGGCGGGAGTATTTTGGACGAGATGAAGCCGGGCGTCAGCGACGGATTCGGCGCAGGAGCGGCCAGATCAAGAGCGCGGCGCCGATCACTGCGAGCACGATCATCACCGGGCGCAACGGGTCGAGGTTGGCGATCGTGATGCCGAAGAGCGCCCAGACGACGGCGGCCGCGTAGGCCGGTTCGGGGATTCGCCGAAGGATGAGGACGCCGAGCACGAGCGCCAGCAGCAAGAGCGCGGCGTGGATCGGCATGACTGGTGTGCCGCCGTATCCGGTGATGAGCACCGCGGTCGCGACGCAGGAGGCCGCCGTCAGCCACCCGGCATAAAGCCCGATGGGCGCGCGCAGCCACCAGAGGTCTGCTCGCGGACTGCGGATCAGCGCCAGCGCGGCGCCGGCCCACATGATCCAGATCAGAACGGTCGACCATATGGGTGAGGCATTCGCGACCGGGATCCAGGCGGTGCCGACGATAAGTGAGACCAGGAGCGGCGGGCGCACCCTTTGCCACGCCGGATCCTCCGCGCGGTTGAACAGGCCATAGGTCGCGGAGATCACCAGCCACGCATAAATCGGCAACCAGATCGAAAACGCCCAGCCCGCCGGTTGGATCGGCGGATCGTATTGCGGCACCGGAAAGCGATCCGGCGGGAAGCCGTTGAACCCGCTGCTTAACACGGGAGAGAGGGCAAAGGCGATGGCGGCGAGCAGGGTCGCGAGGGGGATCAGGCGGGTCATGCGAGGTCTACGCGTGACCGCCCGGATCGGTTCACTTTTTTCACCTTGGGTGCTGCGCCGGGGGGGGCGTGTCACCCGGGCGCGCCCCGTCAGACCAATGTACCGTCGGCCGCGAGCGTCGTCTTGCCGCCGAGCCATGGGTGCAGCGCCTCGGGCAGAGTGACAGAGCCATCCGCCTGCTGCCCGTTCTCCAGCACCGCGATCAGGCAGCGCCCGACGGCGAGGCCGGAGCCGTTCAGCGTGTGCACGAATTCGGGCTTGCCGTCCTTGGGGCGGTAGCGCGCGTTCATTCGGCGGGCCTGGTAGTCGCCGCAGACTGAGACCGAAGAGATCTCGCGGTAGGCGTTCTGACCCGGCAGCCAGACCTCGATATCATGGGTGCGGCGCGCGCCTGCGCCCATGTCGCCGGTGCAAAGGACAACGGTGCGGAAAGCGAGGCCGAGTTTCCTTAGGATCCCTTCGGCACAATCGGTCATCCGGTCGAGTTCCGCCCGGCTGTGATCGGGGTGAGTGATCGAAACCATCTCGACCTTTTCGAACTGGTGCTGGCGCAGCATCCCGGCGGTGTCGCGCCCCGCCGATCCGGCCTCGGAACGGAAGCATTGGGTGTGGGCGACGTAGCGGCGCGGCAGGTAGGATTCCTCAATCGTGGTGTCGTTGACGATGTTGGTCAGGGTGACTTCGGCGGTCGGGATCAGCCACCAGCCTTCGCGGGTCTTGTAGCTGTCTTCGCCGAATTTCGGCAATTGACCGGTGCCGAGCATCATCTCCTCGCGCACCAGAACCGGGGTCCAGGTCTCGGTCAGCCCGTTCTCGCTGATGTGCGTGTCGAGCATGAATTGCGCGAGCGCCCGGTGGATGCGCGCGACGCCGGAGGAAAGAACGACAAAGCGCGCGCCTGACAGTTTCGCGGCCGTCTCGAAATCCATGCCGGGTTTGACCGAGGGCAGGTCGTAGTGTTCGAGCGGCGTGAAGTCGAACTCGGACGGCGTGCCATGGGTGCGCAGCTCGACGTTGTCGGATTCGTCCGTCCCCTCGGGGGTGTCCTCATAGGGCAGGTTCGGGATCCGCAGAAGCAGGTCGGTCAATTCGCTGTCCAGCGCCTTGGCCTCGGTCTGCATACGGGCGATTTCGTCTTTCTTGGCGGCGACGAGGGCGCGCAGGCGTTCGAATTCAGCCTCGTCCCCGCTGGCCTTGGCGCGGCCGATCAGCTTGGAACTGGCGTTCTGCTCGGCCTGAGCGGTTTCGGCGGCATGAATGCAGGCGCGGCGCTTTTCGTCCAGTGCAAGGATCTCGGCGGAGACAGGCGAGACCCCGCGACGCGCCAGAGCGGCGTCAAAAGCGGCGGGATTTTCACGGATGGCGCGGATGTCGTGCATGTCTGAGTTCCGGAATCATTTGCGTACCCCGCCGCTTATGGCGGATTTTTCAGGGCAGCAAAACCGGTTCAGCCTCAGGGCAGGCGCCAGCCGTCGGGACCATGACAGAACCGCGTGATGTCCATTGGACCAAAGCTGTCGTTCTCATCCGCGATCCAGCGGGTCACGGTCAGCTCCCCTTGTTCGGCGGCACCGTCAAAGTCGATGACGGCAAAGTCGTTCGGCTCTCCTCTCTGGCGCGTCGAAAGGCCGGTGCCACAATGAACCTGGAGGATCGCAGGCGCCTCGGGGTCGGGCGGGGAGACGACGTTCCAGCGGTGCAGATGCCCTGAAAGAACGACATCCGCGCCCGCCTCGACCAGTGTCCTCAGGCCCCACTCCGCGTTGATCATCGGGGATTTCGTGCTGTCCGAGGGCAGCTCAAACGGATGATGCGCGACGATGACATTCAGTCGATCCGGGGGGCTGGCGGCGCAGAGGCGCGCGGCGCGACGGATGCCCCGGCGCGAGGCCCATCCGGTCTGCCATCGCCAGGGGGACATGGTGTTGATCCCGATGACGGCCATCTCACCGGCCTGTCGGCTCGGGGCGAGGTCAGTCGCTATGTGCTTGCGATAATTGGAAAACGGGGTGAAAAAGCGTCGGAACGGGCGATGCACGGGCAGGTCGTGATTACCCGGCACGCAGAGTACGGGCGCGGTGAGGTGATCGATGAAGGCACGCGCCGCCCGAAACTGGCTCGCGCGCGCACGCTGCGTCAGATCGCCGGAGATTGCGACGATATCGGCGTTCAGCTCGTTCACCGCGCCGATCAGTGGGCGCATCAGCTCGGGTCGATCCCGCCCGAAGTGTAAATCGGAAAGGTGGACCAGTCGTGTCCTCATGCAGATCCTTCAGGTGCGGGTTGGGGGTCTGAGGCGGGCGGCGCGACAACCTGCAAGACATCCGGATGCAGGCGGAAACGGAAGGGGCTGGTCATTGTCTCTTTCTCACCGTCACGCGCCATGAGACGGTGTTTCTGACGGGTGGTTATGGTGACATCGCGACCGTAGATCATCTCCATATCACGGCCAAGACGGGCGGTGCGCCCGGCGAGGCGGATGGCGCGCAGAATGAGGCCGAACCGCCCGGCATCTGGTGCCACGAATAGCGCGAATTGATCCTTTCGCACCTCATCTGCGCCGGGCAGGTCGAATTCGTCGATCTGGTAGGCGGACTTTGCCACGAAGGCCAGGGACGAGGTCTTGCGGATGCGGGACCCGTCCACCTCTATGCCCATCGAAAGCGGTGTGCCGAGGGTGGAAAGGGCGCGGATCACCGACCAATAGGCCGCCATACGGGACCGGCCCCACCGTTTGTAAATCCCTTCGCGCTGATCGAGAATCGCGGGATAGGCCCCGAGCGAGGCGTTGTTGAGAAAGACGCGCCCGTTGACCTCGCCAATGGAAAAGGCGCGAGGCGGTGAAGTCAGTAGCACCCTGGCAGCGGCGGCCGGATCATCGAGGGGAATGTTGAGAGAACGGGCGACGTAGTTGAACGTGCCCAAGGGAATGATTCCCAAATGGGGCAGAGGCTTTGCGCCTTTGCGCGCGTCGAAAATAGCCGAGGCAACCGCCCCGATGGTGCCATCCCCGCCAGCCGCCGCGACAACGTCGAAACCGTCATCAACCGCCTGGCGGGCAAGCTTGTCGAGCGCCATACCCTTTTCGACTGCGCGTACCTCACAGGAGGGGAGTCCGGTGGAGGATGCGTCGCCGCAGAGAGTATCTTCGATCTGCTGGAACAGGCTGGGATCGCGTCGCCCCGAGCCGGGGTTGGCGATAACACAGACGCGACGGGACGAGGTCTGCGAATCAGTCTGGACGTCAGCGGTACGCTCGGCCGGTTCAGCGGGCCCCTGGGGTGAGGAGAGTTGCATTCCGTTTGGCCGACCTTCGTATTCTTCTGTGGGGGTAACGTCGCGAACCCGACACAGGTTCCATGAAACTTACGCGTCGGAAAATGCGCAAGAAAAAGGGGCCGCAAAGGCGGCCCCTGATCCGTCAATAACCGAAGTTATTTCTTTTCGAACTCAGGCATGGCTTCCAGATCGGCCTCTGCCATCGCGGTGTAGATGCGAACATCGTCACCACCGTCCTGACGCAGGATCTGAAGGTCGGTCAGCTTCATAGCGACCGGCTTTTCACCAATCCCGAGGAAACCGCCGATGTCGACGATCGCGTCGGTGATCTTGCCGTCTTCCGAAACGATGAGCTCGGAGATTTCACCGACCCATTCGTCGTTGGCATCGTAGACACGGGCACCGTCAAGGTTCTCTGCGGTCAGATAGGTTTCTTCGACCGGAGTGCCGGCAAAGTTGCTGGGTGCTGCATCGGCGCTGTCAGTCTGAACGGTCGGGTTGGCGTTGGTGTCGACCTCAGCAGTGTCGGTGTCCGTCAGCTCGCCTTCTTCGGCAGCCATATCGGTCTCTTCAGTGCGTTCGACATCTGCGTTACCGGTCACGCCCTCACGGTTGGCGGTGGCGTTGGCGGTCGCCTGAACACCGTTCATGGCGTCTTTGGCCTCGGATTCGACTTCCTGCCCGGCGTTTTCGGCTGTGCGCTCAACGTCAGCAGCAGCACGCTCAGCGGTGCGCTCCATCTTGAATTCGGGCGCTTCTTCCAGCGTGGCCGGGTCAGCGTTCAGCACCAGGTAGAAATCCTCGGGCTGCTCGGTCGCGTTGTCGGACACGAACTGGATCTGGTCGAGGTTTACAGCAACCTGACGCTCGCCCATTCCAAGGAAGCCGCCAATGTCGACCAGCACGTTCTGGACCTGGCCGTCACGGGACATGATGACGTCGTTGATTTCACCGATGTCTTCCCAGTTGTCGCCGACGCCTTCGACTTCGGTCACCTCGCCGCTTTCAGCAGCAGCATAGACGCGCATGCCGATGAAATCGGAGGCATGAACTTGGCCTTCTTTCATTTCAGTCGCGAAGGGGGATTCGGACATATGGGCTTCGGCGGTTGCAGAGCCGGCTGCGCCAGCGGCGATCAATGCGGTTGTGAGCAAAAGATGTTTCATGGTCTCTCTCTCTTTTGTTAGTCATGGTGGTGCGGCTGGGCCGCTTCATGGTGGCACAACACGAAACCGTGCGGCGAAGTTCCCGATGGGAGTAAAACAAATTAAATTAGCGTAAGGCCGTCTAAACCCTTGTCACGGGGGCCGGCCGACCTAGCGATGAGGTAGCATGCCACCATGAAAAACAGCACGTCTCACCCCCCATTGGCCGTCACGATAGGCGACACCGCCGGGATCGGACCCGAGGTGGCACTGCGCGCCCTGTCGCAGCCCGACATGCCCCGCTGCGTACTGATCGGACCGCCTGCCGCAGCGGTGCGCGCGCGCGATCTTGTGGCACCGGGGGTCGAGATCACGGTGGTCGAAGCCCCGGAAGAGGCGCTTAACCTGCGCAGCGGCGTGGCGATGATCCCCAGCAGCCGGAGCCAGCCTCACCCCTACGGTGAAGTTTCTCGCCAGGCGGGTCAGATGGCCTATGACGCGATCATGATGGCGATTTCGCTGGCCAAGGCAGGGCGGGTCGCGGGCATTGTCACCGGCCCGATCCACAAGGCCGCTCTGGCCGCCGCCAATATCCCGTTTCCCGGTCACACGGAAATGCTGGAACAGCATAGTGGCGTGCGTGATGCCGGGGGACGGGTCGCCATGATGCTGGCGAATGACGTGTTGCGCACCGTTCTTGTCACCATCCACGTCTCGCTGCGCGAGGCGATCGAGCAGGCGGATCACGCGGCGCAGATGCGCACGATCCGGCTGGCGCACAAGGCCTGTGTCGCCTTTGGCATCGGCAACCCGCGGATCGCAGTCGCAGGCCTGAACCCGCATGCCGGGGAGGACGGCCTCTTTGGACGCGAAGAGATCGAGATCATCGCCCCCGCCATTGCCGAGGCGCGCGCCGAAGGCATGGACGTCAGCGGTCCGCATCCTGGCGATACGGTATTCATGCAGGCGCGGACGGGGAAATTCGATATCGTCGTCGCGCAATACCACGATCAGGGGCTGATCCCGATCAAGTACATGGGTCTCGACAAGGGGGTCAACGTCACGCTCGGCCTGCCATTCGTGCGCACCTCTCCCGATCATGGCACAGCATTCGACATCGCGGGGCAGGGGATTGCGAACCCGGAGTCGATGGTTCAGGCGATCAGGATGGCCGACCGGATGTCGCGCTCAAAGTTACGGGCATAAACGCTACGGGCTTAATCGGCGGTTCGGGCTGCGCGGCGAAACGAAGCGGCGTGGCTCAGACCCCGCGAAGGGCGAGCACCGCGTTCAGCCCGCCAAAGGCAAAGGCGTTGGACAGCACCACATCGACCTTGGCCTGTCGCGCCTCGTTCGGTACGACGTCCAGCGTGCACTCGGGGTCGGGTTCCTCGTAACCGATGGTCGGGGCGATCACCCCGTCGCGCACTGCCATGATGCAGGCCAGCAGCTCCACCGCGCCGGTGCCCCCGATCACATGCCCGTGCATCGACTTGGTGGAGGAGATCATCACCTTGTCCGCATGCGGGCCGAGGGCGTCGGCCACTGCGGCGCATTCGGTTTTGTCGTTGGCCGCCGTTCCGGTGCCGTGGGCGTTGATATAGCTCACCTGCTCGGGGTTTACGCCGGCATCCTTCATCGCGCCGGAAATCGCGCGCGCCGCGCCCTGCTTGGACGGCATCACGATGTCCGAGGCGTCCGAGGACATGGCAAAGCCAATCAATTCGGCCAGTATCTCCGCGCCGCGCGCCTTGGCGTGTTCATATTCCTCAAAGACGAAAATGCCCGCGCCTTCGCCCTGCACCATGCCGTTGCGGTTGGCGCTGAAGGGGCGGCAGGCGTCCTTGGACATAACGCGCAAGCCCTCCCAGGCCTTCACCCCACCAAAGCACAGCATCGATTCCGAGCCGCCCGTGACCATCGCCGGCGCCATGCCGCTGCGCACCATCTGAAAGGCCTGCGCCATGGCGTGGTTCGACGAGGCGCAGGCGGTCGAGACGGTGAAGGACGGCCCCTTGAGGTTGTATTCCATGCTGACGTGGCTGGCGGCGGCGTTGTTCATCAGCTTGGGCACGACGAAAGGATGCACCCGGTTCTTGCCGTCCTCATAGACCGAGCGGTAATTGTCGTCCCAGGTCGAGACGCCACCGCCGGCAGTGCCGAGAACGACGCCGGACTTGGAGGCCAGTTCACCGATGAATTCCAGCCCCGATTGCTCGATCGCCTGTTTGGCGGCAAAGAGGGTGAACTGGGTGAACCGATCATAAAGCGCCATTTGCTGGCGATTGAATTGCGCGTCGGCCTCAAAACCCTTGACCTGTCCGCCGATGGTGATCGCAAGTCGTTCGACGTCGCGAAACTCCAGCTCGCCAATGCCGCAGAGTCCCTCCTGCATCGCCTGCATGGTCTCGGGCACCGAATGGCCGAGCGAATTGATCGTTCCAGCGCCGGTAATGACGACGCGCTTCACGATTTCTGATCCGCCACCAGCTTTTCGATATTCCTGACGATGGATCCGACAGAGGAGATATCGAAATCGCTTTCTGTCGGCTCGTTGGCGTTGAAAGGCACCTGGATGTCAAAAGCCTCCTCGATTGCGAAGATGCTTTCGACAAGCCCGAGGCTATCTATCCCGAGGTCTTCGAGCGACGACTCCATCGTCACATCGGCAGGGTCAATCATGGCCTGATCGGCGATGATTTCGATGACCTTATGCTTGATATCCATGGTGCCGGCCCCCCAAAGGCTGATTTAGCCGGGATCTAATCATTCTGGTCCGACTTGAAAACCGCTTTTTGCAGCTTTGCCACCTCTGTGAACAGGCGGGGAAGGCGGCGCAGGGCCTTGTAGGTCTCAAGATGCGTGTCCATCTTCATCGCCGGATAGCCCAGAACGACGCGGCCCGCGGGCACCTTGGACAGGATCTTGGTGCCGCCACCCGCGACGACGTTGTCGCCCACTGTCGTGTTGTCAGTGACGCCGACCTGACCGCCGAGGATCACGTTGTTGCCGATGACCGTGGAACCGGCAACACCGACCAGCGCGGCGAACAGACAATCATGGCCAACGCGGACGTTGTGCGCGACATGGCAGAGGTTGTCGATCTTGCAGCCGTTGCCGACCTCGGTCGGGCGGATGGTGCCGCTATCGACGCAGCTATTCGCGCCCAGTTCGACGTCATCCCCGATCACCACGCTGCCAAGGGAATGGATGCGCAGCCAGCTTTGACCCTGGGCCGTGACAGCGTCGCCGAGGGACGCGCGCGCCTGTTCCACGGTCGATTCCTCGGGTGTGACAAAGCTGAGCCCGTCCGCCCCGACCACCGCACCGGGTTGTGCGACGAACCGCTCGCCGATCCGCACGCGCGCCATGATGCGCACGCCCGGATGCAGGATGGCAGAGCAACCGATGCGGGTTGCCTCGCCGATATAGCACTGCGGCCCGATCACGCTGCCCGCCCCGATCTGCACATTCGCGCCGATATAGGCCATCGGTCCAACCGAGACGTTTTCACCCAATCGCGCCGTTGCCTCGATGATCGCGGTTGGATGAATGCCCGTGCCGTATCCCTGTCCGGGGTCCAGCATCGCAGTCAGTCCGGCCATGGCGACGCGTGGACGCTGCACCAGCACCGCCGCCTTGAGGCCGAGTGCCTTCCAATCCGCATCGGCCCAGAGGATCGCGACCTCTGCATGTCCTTCGCCGAGGCGCTCCGCATAGGCGGGTTTCATCGCCAGTGCGATGTCGCCGGGGGTCGCGGTCGCAGGCTCGGCCGCGCCGGAAACAGTCAGGTCGACCGCCCCCTCGACGCGGGCCCCGATGGCATCGGCAATCTGTTGAACGGTAAAGGTCATCGTGGTCTCCCGGACGGGGTGTCCGGGTTGCAGTTAGCCCCGAACGCCGCGCAATTCCACCCCTTCACGCGCCAGCGCGTTCCAGATTTTGCCGTCCCGCTCATAGACGTCGCGGCGATAGGTCATGCGACCCTTGGCCTGACTGACCGCGGTGCGATAGATCAGATGGACCGGCAGCGGCTCGGCCAGATTCACACGGGTTTCCATTCCGGTCCGCAGTTTCGACTGGAACAGCCCCTTGGGGTCGTCGGTCTGCCAGGCGAGCAACGCATAGGCGAAATCAAAGGGGTCGTTCAGACGGATGCAGCCGTGGCTGAAGGCGCGGGAATCCCGCGAAAACAGGCTTTTGGCCGGTGTGTCGTGCAGGTAGATGTTGTGCACGTTCGGGAACATGAACTTAACGAGGCCCAGCGCGTTGCGTGACGACGGCGGCTGTTTGATGTCGAACGGAAAATTGCGCTTGCTATAGGCGGCAAAGTTGACCGAGCCGCGATTGACCACCTGACCACGCGCGTTCACCAGATTGAGGTGACCGTTCGAATAGGGGTTCCGCTTGAACGCCGGCAGGTATTCGTTGACGGCGATGGAGCGCGGCACGTTCCACGTCGGGTTGATCACCATATGCTCCATCACATCGGAAAATTCCGGAGTACGATGCGTTGAGAGGTTCTTGCCGATCACGGATTTGGTCTCGAAATAGACCTCGTCGTTCTCGATGATCCGCGATTTGAAATCGGCGAGATTGACCAGCACATGGCGTTGTCCGAGGTCCTGGTTGATCCAGCGTTCCCGCTCCATCGCGACGATGACCGATTTCAGACGGTCCTCGGCGGGGATATTGACCTGCTGCATGGTGGTGCTGCCCGCGACGCCGTCCTGGGGGAGGCCGTGGTCAACCTGAAATTCGAGGATAGCTCGCTCCATCGCGGCATCATAGGTCGTTGCCACTGTGCGCGGCAGGTAGCCCATGACCATCAGCCGGTTGCGCAGGGCGATCACGTCATTGCCGCTTGCGCCGGGCTTCACGCTGGTGTCGCGCACCGCTGGACCAAAGCCGCCCTGGGCGATCAAGGTCTCCAGCCGCAGTTTTTCGCGCATCAGCCGGTTATATTCGGCGCGCTGTGGCGGCAGCGACGCGAGGAAGCCTGCGGGATCGTCAGAGGTGATCCCCTGCAGATAAACGGAGGCCTCGCGCAACGGGATCTCACGCACGATTCCGGGGTCGATCCGTTTGGGCGTCAGGAGGCCGGTCTGAATATCCGCAGCATAGGCGAGGTAGAGGCGCGAAAGTTTGACGTCGAGCCGCGCGCGCGTCACGTCGTCGTGGGCCGCGCGCATCGCCTGCATCACGCCGGGCACGTCGTAGGCGACCGTAGGTAAGCCGTGATCACTGACCGAATTGAGGGCGGTCAGAAGGGCGCGGCGCCGGGTGATGAACGGCTCCCCTGCGCCTGTCCAGATGGGCCGGAAATCGTTTGCGCGATAATAGCTGGCAAGCTCGCGATCCTCCGACGCAGCTTGCGCCACTGTCTGCTGGAAGGCAGTGACCTGGACCGTGAAGGCCTCGGCTGTCGTCTGGCTTTGAGCAAGGCCGGGGCCAGCCGTCACGGCAATGGCAATGAGAGCGGAGGCAGAGATCCGGCGGGCGCGCGTCGCGAACATTATGTCTTCATCCTTCTTAACAGGCTCTTAACTTATACAGTGGCGACTTCTTGCCCAGAGTGTCCACTCACAATAATATTTCTACATTAACATCTTTCCGTTTGATGCAAGACCGCTACGCGCGGCGCGCGAACACGGCTCACCGTCCCGGTTCCGCCTGTTTTGGCAGATTCTCGCCGAAACGGAGAGAGTCACTAAAATGGTTGTCAATTGCGCCTTGGTCCAACCGCCCACCTATGCGATAAAAATGATGCATCTGGGGATGAGATGTAGAAATCGCCGCGTAACATCGCGGCACAGGTAGCGACGGGACAGGCGCGAAACATGGCAATCGAAAGCTCGGCGGGACTCTCGCGGCGTGCGCTCTTGGGCGCATTCGCGGCAACAGCAGTGGTAGCCGCCCCCACATTCTCCAAAGCAGCAGGTATCTTGCGCAACGCAGGCGATATTCGCCGCATCCGCATGTACTCGGCCCGAACCGGTGAACGGCTGGACATGATCTATTGGGTCGAGGGTCACTACATCAAGGACGCGGTGAAGGAAGTGAACCACTTTATGCGTGACTGGCGCAATGATGGTGTCAGGATGATCGACCTGCGGACCATCGACATCATGGCTGCCTCTCACAACCTGATGGATGTCAGCGAACCCTACATGCTGTTGTCGGGTTACAGAACACCCCAGACAAACGCGATGCTGCGGTCGAAATCCCGTAACGTTGCGCGCAATTCCCTACATATGAAGGGGCAGGCGGCTGATCTGCGGTTGTCCTCACGCTCCGTCAACCAAATGGCAAAGGCGGCCTCAGCCTGCCGTGCAGGTGGTGTCGGGCGCTACAGCGGGTCGAACTTTGTGCATATGGATTGCGGACCTGTGCGGGCCTGGGGCGCGTAAGGCGCAGGTCAGGCTTCGGGCGTATAGCGCCCCGCAGCCTCGGATCTGATCTCCGTCCCGATCGACACAACGGACCAATCCTGAGGGGAACGTGATTGCGCGCTCTGTCTTGGCGACGCGGTTCTCACGAGGTAGTTGATAGCGGCAGGGTATCCGGGCCGGTGCCGCTTTTTTGGCGCCGGATCCTTTGGACCCGGCCCTTCCCCCCCCCACACGCTTTCTGGGACGCCTGACTGGTCAGTCCAACGAAAAACGCCCGCCGAAATGGCGAGCGTTTCACACGTGTTTCGCATCCCGCAGGGCGGGAAGCGCGGTTATTGCTGCGGCGGGGCAATCACACCGGTGGATTCGTAACTAGCGGTAAAGCCGGTGAGAGAGAGCGAAAGCTCAACCGGCTTGTCCTGAGCCTCGAAGGGAAAAATCGTGACCGTGGCGACATTGCCCTTCTTGAAGGCGGCGACATCCGCCGGAAGCAAGCCGATACGGGCATAACACCCACCCTGATCGCAGAAGGCATACCGGTAGACCTTGCCTTGTGAGCTGTCGACCGCAACGCGCAGGTCCTTCGATAGCGCGGTCCCATGGGGGACGGCGATTGTGGCACCCGCGGCCACCTGACCGCCTGGCGGCAGTTTTTCGATGATCACCTCGGCGACGGGATTATTTTCGTCACCGCGTAACAATTGGTACATTTGGCAAGGTTCCTGCGTCGGATCTTCCATTTTCACGCATTGGATTTGCCAGTCGCCGGTCTGCTCGCGCACATAAGCGTCGCCGAGCCCCGGAGCTTCGGCCTGACCGGTGTCCAGAGTCGGATCGGTGGGCGTCGTCTCTGCGGTCGCGGCCCCCGTCGTCGCGTCTTCGTTTGCCGCGCTGTCGGTCGCCGGGGCGGAGGTGTCCGGTGTCGCGCTCTGGGCTGAATCCTCGGGCTTTGGGGCGGCGGCGTCATTGGATTGCGCCAGTGCCGCGCCGGAAAAGGCAGCGAGGGCCAGAACGGAGAGCAATGTCTTTTTCTTTAACATTTTGATCCCGTTTCAAGATTGATATCGCAGCGGGACTATCATCTTGGCCACGGCTTGTCAGGGGAAAATCGGTCCCCTGTGCTTGGGCAGAGCGACACAGCGACATTCTGCCGGGTCTGCTCAGGGTCGCGGAAAATCTGCTGGCGACCACAACGCGAAAAGGGACCCGTAGGTCCCTTTTCTCTTCTCCCTGTCGGACTGGCCGACTTATATTTTATGAGACGCTAGGAGGTTTGCCCTGAACCGTCAACATGGAATCTCTCGAAAAAAAGCATGCGCTCGTCATGTTTGCAAGGCGTTTCAACGCAATAAATTCGTCCGGGCAAGAAATGCACGGCCAATTGCTCTTCGCGGGCCGCAAGACGAATTCCGGGAAATAGGCTAAGCCGAAAAAAAAAGCCGTGCCACGAGGGCACGGCCAGTCAACAGGGAGGAAGTATGTGCCCGCCAGAGGACATTCGGCGGCCACGAATTCACTCTGGCAGACAGAAGTTAAGATAGTATGTTCGACCAACAGGAAGATACGCAGCGAGGGCGATCATGGACGGGCATGTATTCATCGGCGGCGGGGGCGAGGACTACGCCGTCAAGCAGGGGCTCGCCCTCAAGTACGCCAACCGGCATGGGCTGGTGGCCGGCGCGACCGGCACCGGCAAGACCGTCACGCTGCAGATCATGGCCGAGGGGTTCGCCGCGGCCGGGGTTCCAGTTTTCCTGTCCGATGTGAAGGGCGATCTCTCGGGCTTGGCCGAGGCCGGGTCGGAAAGTTTCAAACTGCACGACGCCTTCATGGAGCGGGTGCGCACCATGGGTTACGACGATTTCGCCTACCAAAGCTTTCCAGTGCTGTTCTGGGACCTCTTCGGTGAGCAGGGCCATCCGATCCGCACCACGGTCACGGAAATGGGGCCGCTGCTGCTGTCGCGCCTGATGGAGTTGACCGAGGCGCAGGAGGGCGTTCTTAACATCGCGTTCCGCGTCGCGGATGAAGAGGGGATGGCGCTGCTTGACCTCAAGGACCTGCAGGCGTTGCTGGTCTGGGTGGGGGAAAGCCGATCCGAGCTGGGCCTACGCTACGGCAATATCTCGGCTGCCTCTATTGGCGCGATCCAGCGCCGTCTGCTGGTGCTGGAAAATCAGGGCGCGGCCAAGCTTTTTGGCGAACCGGCCCTAGAGCTTGCGGACATGATGCGCACCGACACGGAGGGGCGGGGCGTGATCTCGATCCTCGCGGCGGACAAGCTGATGGGGGCGCCCCGGCTCTACGCGACGTTCTTGTTGTGGCTACTGTCGGAGTTGTTCGAGGAGCTGCCCGAGGTCGGCGATCCGGACAAACCCAAGCTGGTTTTTTTCTTCGACGAGGCGCATCTTTTGTTCGACGGCGCGCCGAAAGCCCTCGTGGATAAGGTGGAGCAGGTCGCGCGGCTGATCCGCTCCAAAGGGGTCGGCGTCTATTTCGTCACGCAGAACCCGGCAGACGTGCCGGAGGATATTCTGGGTCAGCTCGGCAATCGCGTGCAACATGCCCTGCGCGCGTTCACCGCCAAGGACCGCAAGGAATTGCGGCTGGCCGCGCAGACCTATCGCGACAACCCGCGATTTGAGACCGAGGATGCAATCCGCGAGGTCGGCGTGGGCGAGGCGGTCACGTCCTTCCTGCAACCCAAGGGCGTGCCGGGCATAGTGGAGCGGACCCTTGTGCGGCCTCCCTCATCGCGCCTCGGCCCGATCACCACCGCGCTGCGCCGGGAGGTGATCGACACCTCACCGATCGCCGGGAAGTATGAAACGATCAAGGACCGCGACAGCGCCTACGAGATCCTCACCCGCCGCGCGGCAGAGGCTGCGCGTGAGGCCGAAGAGGCTGAGAAGAAAGAGGAAGACCTCAAGGCCGTCGAGCGGGAATACCAGGCGGGCCGGCGCTACAGCGGCACGCGGGTTGCGCGGTCGTCCTCACGCTCCACCCGTTCGCCGGACACGATCGGGTCGGCCTTTGGCAAGGCGGTGATCAAGGAGCTGGGCGGCACAACCGGCAGGCGCATTGTTCGCGGCATCCTCGGCGGCTTGTTCAAGTCGCGCTGAGGGGACGCGCCCCGATCTCCGCCGCCTCCAGCAGGCCGACTTTTCAGCCGCTCAATCAGAGCCGCGATAGGGCTTCACGTATTGCATCGCCATGTCCCAGGGGAAGAAGATCCAGGTATCCTGCGAGACCTCGGTGATAAAGGTGTCCACCTGCGGGCGTCCCTTGGGCTTGGCATAGACCGTGGCGAAATGCGCATTGGGATAGAGCTCGCGGACCATCTCCAGCGTCTTGCCGCTATCGACCAGATCGTCGACGACCAGCACCCCGGTGCCGTCGCCCATCATCGCCGCATCCGGAGCCTTTAGCACACTGGCGGTGCCCTGATCCTGATGATGGTAGCTTTTGACCGCGATGGTATCGACTGTTCGAATGTCGAGCTCGCGCGCCACGATCATCGCCGGGGCCATGCCGCCACGGGTGATCGCGACGACCGCCTTCCAGGCGCCGTCGTCCGGGCCATAGCCATCCAGCCGCCACGCCAGCGCACGGCTGTCGCGATGGATCTGATCCCAACTGACGTGAAAGCCTTTCTCATGCGGCAAAAGCGGGTCGGTCATAGCAAAGTCCTTTATCCCATGGCGATCTTGAGCCCGAAGAGGGCCAACAGGGTTCCGAACGCGCGGTCGATCCACGCCTTGGCGCGCAGGTAAAGCGCGCGCGGATGCGACATGGAAAACAGCCGCGCCACCACGATATACCATAGCGTTTCATTCGCGAAGATGGCGGCGATCAGCGCCACCAGGACGGGCAGGGAGGTGCCTGCCGGCACCAATCCGACGAAGACCGCGCCGAAAAACACCGCGGGTTTGGGATTGGCCGCAAAGGTGAGGAAGCCGAACCGTATGGCGCGGGCGAACGACAAGGTGTTCAGGCTCTGCGCCTTCATATCCAACGGTTCGGGCGCGTGGCGCCACATCTGATAGGCGATCCACAACAGGAAGGCGCCACCGATGATCTTGAGCGCGGTAAAGAGCGAAGGGATCAGTTCGAACAACAACGCCAACCCGGCCAGCGCGGCGCTGGCCCAAAGAACCGCGCCGAGCCCAAACCCGATAGAGAGACCCACCGCCGTGCGGAACCCATGAGTGGCGGCAGTGCGGATACAGACCACAAAGGAGGGGCCCGGCGACATCGCGGCGAGCAAATGGATCACCACCACCGTCAGAAACGCAGAGAGCGTCACCGACGACCCGTCAGCTCTTGTCGATATCGGGGGCGTCCACCGCCTTCATCCCGACGATATGATAGCCGCTATCGACATGCAGGTTCTCGCCCGTCACGCCGCTGCCGAGATCGGACAGCAGGTAGAGCGCGGATTTGCCCACGTCGTCGATGGTCACGTTACGCCGGAGGGGGGAGTTCAGCTCGTTCCACTTGAGGATATAGCGGAAATCGCCGATTCCGCTGGCGGCCAGCGTCTTGATCGGCCCGGCGGAGATGGCGTTGACGCGGATGCCGTCCTTGCCCAGATCCTCGGCCATGTATTTGACCGAGGCCTCCAGTGCGGCCTTGGCGATCCCCATCACGTTATAATGCGGCATGACCTGCTCCGCCCCGAAATAGGTCAGCGTCAACATGGAGCCGCCGCTTTTCATCAGCTTTTCCGCGCGTTGCGCAACCGCTGTGAAGGAATAGACCGAGACGTCCATCGTCATGGCAAAGTTGGTGCGCGAGGTGTCGATGTAGCGCCCGCGCAATTCACTCTTGTCCGAAAATCCGATGGCGTGAACGATGAAGTCGAGGTTGCCCCAGGTGCTCTCGATTTCGCCAAAGGCGGCGTCGATGGACGATTCGTCCGACACGTCGCAATCTATCAGCGTCTTGACGCCTAATTGATCGGCCAGTGGCACGACGCGTTTCTTGAACTGATCCCCCATGTAGGAGAACGCCAGTTCTGCCCCCGCATCTGCGCAGGCCCTTGCAATGCCCCATGCGATGGATTTGTCATTGGCAAGGCCCATGATGAGCCCGCGCTTGCCTGCAAGCAGTTGATTTGACATGGTGCCAATCCCGCCCTTTGGTTTCCTCTTGTTCCTTTAGGCGATTGGAAAAGCGGCATCAAGTCCGACGCCCAGGCGGAGCGTTGATGTATAGGAGTATGTGACATGTCTGACCGCACCGGAATATTTGGGGGCGACAACCCTTTTCAGATCGTGCGCGACTGGCTGAGCGAGGCCCGAGAGAGCGAGATCAATGATCCCAACGCTATGGCGCTGGCCACCGTGGATGCCCAAGGCATGCCCAATGCCCGGACGGTTCTGTTAAAGGATATCGAAGAGGGCGCCTTTGTCTTTTACACAAATTACGAAAGCGCCAAGGCCAATGAGATTGCCGCCACCGGCACCGCCGCCTTCGTGATTCACTGGAAATCTTTGCGCCGCCAGATCAGGGCGCGTGGCCATGTCACGCGCGAGGATGGGCCGCAGGCGGACAGGTATTACGCCTCACGACCCCTGCAGGCCCGGATCGGTGCCTGGGCCTCGCAGCAGTCCCGACCCCTGGAGTCGCGCGCAGGTCTGGCGGCCGAGGTCGACCGGTTCACCCAAGAGAAGGGGGCCGATCCTGCGCGACCGCCGTACTGGGGCGGCTTTCGGATCACGCCGGTGGAGCTGGAGTTCTGGGCCGATGGCCCCAACCGCCTGCATGACCGGTTTCGCTGGACACGGGATGCCCCGACGGATGAGAATTGGACCGTTACACGTCTAAACCCGTGAACAAGGCACGAGGTTGTGTTGCAAGTCTTTGGAAATGCTGTCAATTCTATCCTTAAGGATGGGGTGCCTTGGCGGTGACCTGCCGGTAACCTGGATTAATGAAACCATGCGGGGAAAGACATGGAGACCAACGAAAATGAAGCCCGCAGGATTGAAGGCGTTGTGAAATGGTTCGATCCGGGGCGCGGCTTTGGATTTGTTGTGTCCGAGGGTGGTGGTCCTGATATTCTGTTACATGCGAATGTGTTGCGAAACTTTGGTCAAAGCTCCGTCGCGGATGGTGCAAAGCTGACCATCCTCGCGCAGGCCACGCAACGCGGCGTGCAGGCGATCGAGGTATTGTCTATCGAATCACTCGGCATGGAGGAAACGCCGGGGCTGGAAGATTTCAAGATGATGACAGCCGACGAGATTCGCGCGACCCCGCTGGAACCGGCCCGGATGAAGTGGTTCAACAAGGAAAAGGGCTTTGGTTTTGCCAATGTCTTTGGGCGCAGTGATGACATCTTTGTGCATATCGAGGTTTTGCGTGCCTCCGGACTATCTGATCTGCAACCCGGCGAGGCGGTCGCGATCCGCGTGATCGATGGCCGGCGCGGGCAAATGGCATCGGAGGTCAGCACATGGGAAGCCGCATTGAAACCAACACCGGACGTCGCAACGCAATGACTTCGATCCGGGCGCGTCCCTGGCGCATCGCGTCGCTGGCGCAATGTTTCGTGCTCCTCCTGGTTTTTTCAGCGACCGGCCAAACCGCAACTGCAGAGGCCACGACGGGTAAAGTCACGGCGGGCAGGGCGGTCACATGCAGGGCTGATCAGGTCGAGCTGCGTGGCACTTGGGGGCAGGCGCGTTTCCGGGTCGAAGTGGCCGATGATGCGCAGGAACGCGCCCTTGGGCTCATGAACCGCGATCAGATGGCGCAATCCGCCGGCATGCTTTTTGTGTATCCACGCCCGCAATTCGCCATCGCCTTCTGGATGAAGAACACCCGCATCCCCCTCGACATCATCTATCTAGACGCCAGCGGAACGGTGAAACGTATCGCAGAGCAGGCAATACCCTACGACGAGACCGCGCTGCCCGGCGGCATGGGCATCCAGTATGTGCTGGAAATCAATGGTGGTCTGGCGCGCTCCATTGGGATTGCACCCGGCACCCAACTGCGCCATCCCGCCATCGGCGCGGATGCCGCCTGGCCCTGTTAGTCGGCAACACGGCTGGCCTGCGACACCTCTTCGTCGATTTCGTGACGCTTGGGTCTTTTCAACGCTGCGCGCTCGGGGTAGAGACCCCGTTATGGTTCGGGGCGTAGCGCAGCCTGGTAGCGCATCTGTTTTGGGAACAGAGGGTCGGGAGTTCGAATCTCTCCGCCCCGACCATTATCCTCCTTCCGCATTATTGCCTTATCGCGCCGCTGCGCGGTTCAGGACGCACGTTTGAGGGCGCCAAAAGGGGGTCCGCGCAACGATCGCCCATTTTGTGTGCGCTGACCGGGCGTGCGTCGCCGATCCCATGCAAGGCCTTCCGGTATACAACGGCAAGACCGCCATTGGTTGTGTTTCGCACGCCCTCAGCACACAATATATAGCGCATATCCGAGAGTGATTCTCCCATTTCACTGCGGCATCCCGGCAACGTCCCGCTCAGGTTAAAGCCGCGTTAAACTTCCACAGCTGTGGGCATCGGCCCCACCAGCCAGAAGAAATGCGCTGCATTTCAAACCCTTCTGAACGCCCCTTCATCCAATGGCAGAAACTTGATTCTGTGCAGAAGTCGGTCAAGGAGATTTAGTCTTAAAATTGCGTTGACGATCTAGGGAAATTTACCGCAGATTGTGGAAGTCGGAAAGATCACCCACCACATGTAGACGTGGGGCATTCGGCAAGGGACAGCGACGAAGCAAGCCAGATCAATTTGGTACATGCCGGAACCCCAATGGTTTCGACTGACACTTCCCTTGTTCGGTGAATTTTCCGACACGAAAACCAGCCCTAGAGGGCTACGAGGCAAGCATAAAGCGATCAGGGGCTGTTTCACTATGAAGATCGAGCGCAAATTTACCAAGGCCGGACAGGATGCTTACGAGGGCGTCGACTTCGTCTCCACCACCTCCGAGATCCGCAATCCGGACGGTACTATCGTGTTCAAGCTGGACAATTGCGAAGTCCCGGCGAGCTGGAGCCAGGTCGCCAGCGATGTGATCGCGCAGAAATACTTTCGCAAGGCCGGCGTGCCCGCGAAGATGAAAAAAGTACGTGAGAAGAACGTACCGGAATTCCTTTGGCGCTCTGTAGCCGACGGTGACGCAAAGACCGGGGGGGAAACCTCCGCCCGCCAGGTCTTTGATCGTCTGGCCGGCGCCTGGACTTACTGGGGCTGGAAGGGCGGTTATTTTACCTCCGAAGAGGACGCCTCCGCCTATTTTGACGAGATGCGGTACATGCTCGCGACACAACGCGCTGCGCCCAACTCGCCCCAGTGGTTCAATACCGGCCTGCATTGGGCCTATGGCATCGACGGTCCCAGCCAGGGGCATTACTACGTCGATCACGTCACCGGCAAGTTGACGAAATCGAAGTCCGCCTACGAACACCCCCAACCGCACGCTTGTTTCATCCAATCCGTCGGCGACGATCTGGTGGGCGACGGCGGCATCATGGACCTTTGGGTGCGTGAGGCGCGGCTGTTCAAATATGGCTCGGGCACCGGCACCAACTTCTCCTCCCTGCGCGGCGCAAATGAGCCGCTCTCGGGGGGTGGCAAATCCTCGGGCCTCATGGGTTTCCTCAAGATCGGCGACCGGGCTGCGGGCGCGATCAAATCCGGTGGGACGACACGGCGCGCGGCCAAGATGGTCATCGTCGATGCCGATCACCCCGATATCGAGGAGTACATCAACTGGAAGGTGAAGGAGGAGCAGAAGGTCGCCTCCATCGTCGCCGGCTCCAAGATGCACGAGCGTTGCCTGAACGCGATCTTCAAGGCGATCCGCACCTGGGACGGCACCGCCGAGGGCGCTTATGATCCCGCCGAGAACGACGCTCTGAAAGGGGCAATCCGCGAGGCCAAGAAATCCGCGATCCCCGAAACCTACGTCAAGCGCGTGCTGGACTACGCCAAGCAGGGCTACGCCAGCATCGAATTCCCGACCTACGACACGGATTGGGACAGCGAAGCCTATGCCTCCGTCTCGGGCCAGAACTCCAACAACTCCGTCCGCGTGACGGACGCCTTCCTCCGCGCTGTCGAGAATGATGACAACTGGGAGCTGATCCGCCGGACCGATGGCTCTGTCGCCAAGACGATCAAGGCGCGCGATCTGTGGGAAACCATCGGCCACGCAGCCTGGGCCTGCGCCGATCCGGGAATTCAGTACCACGACACGGTCAACGCCTGGCATACCTGCCCCGAAGACGGTGCGATCCGCGGTTCAAACCCCTGTTCGGAATACATGTTCCTGGATGATACCGCGTGCAACCTTGCGTCGATGAACCTGCTGACCTTCCTCAAGGATGGGGCCTTTCAGGCCGAAGACTACGTGCATGCCACCCGGCTCTGGACCCTGACGCTGGAAATTTCGGTCACCATGGCGCAATTCCCGTCCAAGGAGATCGCGCAGCTTTCCTATGACTTCAGAACGCTTGGTCTGGGTTATGCCAACATCGGCGGGTTGCTGATGAACATGGGCTATGGCTACGATAGCGACGAGGGCCGGGCACTGGCCGGGTCGCTGAGCGCTATCATGACCGGCGTCGCCTATGCCACCTCGGCTGAAATTGCGAGCGAACTCGGCGCCTTCTCGGGATACGAGCGCAACGCCGACCATATGCTGCGCGTCATCCGCAACCATCGCGCCGCCGCTTATGCCGACACGGCCGCCTATGAGGCGCTACCAATTCCGCCCGTCGCGCTGGATCACACGAATTGTCCCGACCGCACGCTGGTCGACCTGGCGAAAGCCAGCTGGGATGAGGCGCTGCGCCTTGGGGAATTGCACGGCTATCGCAACGCGCAGGCCACCGTCATCGCACCAACCGGAACGATCGGTTTGGTCATGGATTGCGACACCACGGGGATCGAGCCGGACTTTGCGCTGGTCAAGTTCAAGAAGCTCGCGGGCGGTGGCTATTTCAAGATCATCAACCGCTCTGTCCCCGCCGCCTTGGAAAACCTCGGCTATGGCTCGGCCCAGATCGAAGAGATCATTTCCTACGCGGTCGGCCACGGCTCCATCGGGAATGCGCCGGGGATCAACCACACGGCGCTGATCGGCCACGGCTTTGGTCAGCGCGAGTTGGACAAGATCGACGCCTCGCTCGCCTCGGCCTTCGACATTCGTTTCGTGTTCAACCAATGGACCCTAGGAGAGGATTTCTGCAAGAAGACCCTCGGCATCCCGGCAACCAAGCTCAACGATCCCGGCTTCGACCTGCTGCGTCACCTCGGTTACAGCCGCGCCGAGATCGACGCGGCCAACGATCACGTCTGCGGAACCATGACGCTGGAAGGCGCGCCGCACCTCAAGGAAGAGCACCTCAACATCTTTGACTGTGCCAATCCCTGCGGCAAGAAGGGCAAGCGTTTCCTCAACACCGAAAGCCACATTACCATGATGGCGGCGGCGCAAAGCTTCATCTCCGGCGCGATCTCCAAGACGATTAACATGCCGAACGATGCCACGATCGAGGACTGCCAGAAGGCCTACGAACTCAGCTGGTCCCTCGGGATCAAGGCGAACGCGCTCTACCGCGACGGCTCCAAACTGTCCCAGCCCCTGGCCGCGAGCCTGGTCGAGGACGACGACGACGCCGCCGAGGTCCTGGAAAGCGGCTCCTTGCACGACAAGGCCGCGGTTCTGGCCGAAAAGATCGTCGAGAAGGTGATTATCAAGGAAGTCGCCCGTGCGGGCCGCGAAAAGATGCCAGATCGCCGCAAGGGTTACACCCAAAAGGCGATGGTCGGCGGGCACAAGGTCTACCTGCGCACCGGTGAATATCAGGACGGCCAGCTCGGCGAGATCTTCATCGACATGCACAAGGAAGGTGCGGGTTTCCGCGCCATGATGAACAACTTCGCCATCGCGGTTTCGGTCGGCCTTCAATACGGCGTGCCGCTGGAGGAATTCGTCGACGCCTTCACCTTTACCAAGTTCGAGCCCGCCGGCATGGTTCAGGGCAACGACAGCATCAAGAACGCGACCTCGATCCTCGACTACATCTTCCGCGAATTGGCGGTCAGCTACCTCGACCGCACCGACCTCGCGCATGTCAAACCTTCGGGCGAAACCTTTGACAGCGTCGGTCAGGGTGCCGCCAAGGAAGGTCTGTCCAACCTCGAGGAGATCAGTGAATCAGCGGCCTCCAAGTCATTGGAAGTGCTGAAACAAATCTCTTCCACCGGGTACCTGCGCAAGCGCCTGCCTCAGGAACTGACCGTTCTGCAAGGCGGTATGACCGGCTCTGACCCTGTCAGCACCTTGCAAACTCTGGTGCCCGCCACGGCCACATCCGTGATCGAAAATACCACGGCGATGGCCAGCGGAACCGTCAAGATGGACGCCCGCGTCAAAGCCAAGATGCAAGGCTACGAGGGCGAAAGCTGCGGCGATTGCGGGAACTTCACCCTCGTGCGCAACGGCACCTGCATGAAGTGCAACACCTGCGGCGCGACCTCTGGGTGTAGCTGAACTGGAGATTGCGCGGCGGATGGTTCATTAGCCGCGCAGAGTGGATCAGGCCGCAGGCAGAAATTTCGGGCGGTAAACATACTGAGCTTGATCCGCGATCACTGGGGGTTCCTTCGGGAACCCCTTTTTTCACGCACGTGCCCGCGCGTCGAAACAGACCGCAACCGCACTTTGGTTTCGCAAATATCCTCGGGGGTCCAAGGGGGCAGACGGCCCCCTTGTTGCGTTACCGATCAGGGAATGATCCGCGTGTATTTCAGACCCTCGATGGTGGCGCCAATCCGCGCGCCGGCTTGGGCGAACACATAGGCGACGACGGGCGACAGGCCAGCGTTGGTGTCGGTGCGGAAATTGTCGCCCTCGTTGGAAAAGGCATATTCGATGTCCGCGCCAGCGGCCCATCCCTCATTCCGGCGGAAGCGTTCCAGCGACTCGCGCGTCATAAAGAACAGCACGTGCGCATATTGCTGCGCACCGATCTGAAGGCCGACGTTGGCGGCAGCGGCGGAATAATAATCCACCGTGATGCCATCCACACGCAGCGCGCCCTGACCATAGGATCCGCCGATGCCGAACCCGGCCTCGGTGATCACGGGCATCACCAGCGTCGCGACGGATTTCGCGGCAACGCTGCGGCTTTCGGGGAATTGTTGAAACAGATGGCCCAGGGTCGCATCGACCCTCGCATCGATTTTCTGCGGGTTGGTATTGCCCACACCGTTGCCGCAGGCGGCGGTCACGGTCATGGCGGCAAGCGCCGAAAGCGCCAGGGCGCGACGGGTGAATTTGGTCATGTCATTACCTGTTCCGGCCCACTGCCGGGCCTCGTTCCTTCGCGCCGGGGCGCGGATTGCTCGTCCTGGCCGGTTGATCCGACCTTGGCGCAAATTATAGGTCCGCCGCGGGGTAATGTCACTATCAGTTGATCATGAACGCCCAGACCGGCGGTCAATTGCCCAAGGCGCGGGCCATCTCGGGGGCGAAGTAGGTGAGGATCCCGTCACACCCGGCGCGTTTGAAGCACAGGAGGCTCTCGGCCATCGCCCGTTCGCCGTCTATCCAGCCGTTCTGCGCGGCGGCCTTGATCATCGCGTATTCGCCCGAAACCTGGTAGGCGTAGGTCGGCACGGCCAATTCGCGTTTTGCCCGCGTGCAGATGTCGAGATAGGGCAGGCCGGGTTTCACCATGACCCAGTCAGCGCCTTCCTGAATGTCGCGTGTCACCAGCCGCAGCGCCTCATCCGAATTGCCTGGGTTCATCTGATAGGTCTTCTTGTCGCCCTTCAACGCCCCCGTTGCACCGACCGCATCGCGAAAGGGACCGTAGAAAGCCGAGGCGTATTTTGCCGCATAACTCAGGATCAGCACGTCCTTATGTCCGCCCGATTCCAATGCGTTACGCATCGCGCCGATCCGCCCGTCCATCATGTCCGAGGGGCCGATGATGTCCGCGCCGGACTCGGCCTGTGACAGCGTCTGCTTGACCAGCGCCTCCACCGTTTCGTCGTTCAGGATCACCCCGTCCACAACAAAGCCGTCATGTCCGTCGACGTTGTAAGGGTCGAGCGCCACATCCGTCATCACCGCCAAATCCGGGCGCGCGGCCTTGATCGCGCGGATCGCGCGGTTGGTCAGGTTCTCGGGGTTCCAGGCCTCCGCGCAATCGCTCGTGCGTTTCTCCATCGGTGTGTAGGGAAAGAGGCAGATCGCGGGGATGCCAAGGTCTGCCGCCTCGCGGGCCGCTTCGACCACCCGGTCGACCGAATAGCGCAGCACGCCGGGCATGGAGGAGACGGGCTCCTCGACACCCTCACCCTCGGTCAGGAACACCGGCCAGATGAGATCGCTCACGCTCACCTCGTTTTCCTGCATCAGCGCGCGGATCGCCGGAGATTTGCGTGCACGACGGAAACGGGCGGCGGGAAAGGGGGCTGCAAGGGGGGGCATCGGGCATCCTTAGCTTGATCCGGCTGCCATTGGGTGGCATGGAATGGCCGACACCACAAGTGGGCCTATCCCGGTCGCCAGACCGGGGCGAAAGGTCCCGAGCACACCCGGACCATGCGGCGGGGACACGAGGGCAGCGGCTTGGATCTGACGCAGACCATCTTTGAAGTGATCGACATGCGCAGCTTTTCGAACCTCTGGTTCTGGATCGCGCTGGCGGTGGTCTGGTCGACGACCAGTCATTGGGTCGTGGGGGTGCCCTGGGATCTGATCACCCGTGCGCGGCGCAAGGGTGGCGCGGTCGAGGAGGACGTCGCCACGCTGGTGCGCATCTACATCGCCCGTGTTCTGCATGTCGCCGAAGTCTCGGGGTTGATCCTGACGGTGCTGGTCACCTTTGTCCTCACGACGCTGGGGGTCCTGGGGTTCGGCTATGGTGTGGAATTCGCGCAGGCGTTGTTTCTGCTGGGCTTTCCGATGTCCGTCGTCGGGCTGATCACCCTGCGCTCGGCGCGGATCATCGCGGCGACGCAACCGAAGGGGCAGGACCTCTACCGCCGTTTGCATATCCACCGCATGACCGTGCAGATGATCGGGATGGCCTCGATCTTTATCACGACCATGTGGGGCATGTTCCAGAATTTCTCGATCGGCGTGTTGGGGGGCTGAGATGGCACCTGGCTCAGACAAGATAACCCTTGGGGGTGCGCCCGAAGGGTTCGATGCCTCCCTCGTCCTGGCCGAGGTCGCGCGGCGCGAAGGTCCGGTCGTCCACGTCGCGCTGGATGACAAGCGCATGGCGGGCATGGCGGATGCGCTGCGCTTCTTCGACCCCGGCATGCCGGTCCTGTCTTTTCCGGCCTGGGATTGCCTGCCTTATGATCGCGTCTCGCCGAACGCTGACATTTCGGCGACGCGAATGGCGACGCTCGCCGGGCTGGTGCATGGCAGCCCCAAGCGGTTCGTCCTGCTCACCACCGTCAATGCGATCACGCAGCGAATTCCGGCGCGTGAGGTGCTGCGCGAAGCGGCGTTCAGCGCACGGGTGGGCGAGCGGATCGACGAGGCTGCGCTGCGCAACTTCCTCGTCCGCATGGGGTTTTCGCAAAGCAATTCGGTGACGGAGCCGGGCGATTACGCCATACGGGGCGGTATCGTTGACATTTTTCCGCCGGGCGAGGGCGGGCCGGTGCGGCTGGACCTCTTTGGCGATGTGCTGGACGGCGCGCGACGCTTTGACGCCGCTACGCAACGCACCACCGAAAAGCTGGAGCTGGTCGAGCTTGCGCCGGTCTCCGAAGTCATCATGGACGAGGCCGCGATCACCCGGTTTCGCCAGAACTATCGCATCGAATTCGGCGCGGCCGGCACGGATGATCCGCTATACGAAGCTGTCAGCGCCGGGCGCAAGCATCAGGGCGTCGAGCATTGGCTGCCGTTTTTCCACGATCGGCTGGAGACGCTGTTCGACTACCTGCCGCAGGCCTCGATCATGTTGGACGATCAGGTCACGCCCGCACGGCTGGCGCGGTGGGAGGCGATCGAGGATCAATACGAGACGCGCCGCTTGGCGCTCGCCAAACGGGACCGTCTGGATTCCGTCTACAAACCCGTCCCGCCCGCGCTGCATTATCTGAACGAAGCGGCCTGGGACGCGGCTGTCGCGGGCCTGCGGGTGGTGCAGATGTCGCCCTTGCCGCGCGCCTCCGGCCCCGGCGTGGTGGATGCAGGCGGGCGGATCGGGCGGAATTTCTCACCCGAGCGGCAGTTGGAGAACGTCAGCCTTTTCGGGGCGTTGGCGACGCATATCAAGGACAGGATGCAGGTGGGGCCGGTGGTCGTCGCCTCCTATTCCGAAGGGGCGCGCGAACGTCTCGAAGGGTTGATCGAGGATGAGGGGCTATCCGGTGCCGTCTCAATCCGCGACGCACGCGGGATCACCAAAACCGGGCTGCATCTGGCTGTCTGGGCGCTGGATGCGGGGTTCGAGGGGCCGTGGCTCAAGGATCGCCGCCTGACGGTGATTTCCGAACAGGACGTGCTGGGCGACCGTCTGATCCGGGGCGCGCGCAAGAAGCGGCACGCGGACAACTTCCTGACGGAATCCCAAAGCCTCACCCCCGGTGATCTCGTGGTGCACGTCGATCACGGGATCGGCCGCTATCACGGGATGGAGGTCATCACCGCCGCCGGTGCCGCGCATGAATGCCTCGTGCTGGAATATGCCGAGGCGTCAAAGCTTTACCTGCCCGTCGAGAATATTGAACTGCTCTCCAAATACGGCCACGACGAGGGGCTGCTGGACAAGCTGGGCGGCGGCGCCTGGCAGGCCAAGAAGGCCAAGCTCAAGGAGCGCATCCGCGAGATGGCCGACCGGTTGATCCGGGTCGCCGCCGAACGCATGCTGCGCCGCGCGCCGATCATCGACCCGCCCGAGGGCGCTTGGGACGCGTTTCAGGCGCGTTTCCCCTATCAGGAGACGGATGATCAGCTCTCCGCCATCGAGGACGTGCTGGAGGATCTGACCTCCGGGCACCCGATGGACCGGCTGATTTGCGGCGACGTCGGTTTCGGCAAGACCGAAGTGGCGTTGCGCGCGGCCTTTGTCGCGGCGATGTCGGGCGTTCAGGTGGCAGTGATCGCGCCGACCACCTTGCTGGCGCGGCAGCACTATCAGGGTTTTGCCGAACGGTTCCGCGGATTCCCCTTGCAGGTCAGCCCCTTGTCGCGATTTGTGTCCAGCAAGGACGCCGATTTGACCCGCGAGGGGCTGACCCGAGGCACGGTCGATATCGTCGTCGGCACCCATGCGCTGCTGGCCAAGGGGGTACGGTTCAAGAACCTCGGCCTGCTGATCGTGGACGAGGAACAGCGCTTCGGCGTGGGGCATAAGGAGCGGCTGAAGTCGTTGAAATCCGACGTGCATGTGCTGACCCTCACCGCGACGCCGATCCCGCGCACGCTGCAACTGTCGCTGTCGGGCGTGCGTGATCTGTCGATCATCGGCACACCGCCAATCGACCGGCTGGCGATCCGCACTTACGTCAGTGAATTCGACACGGTGACAATCCGCGAGGCGCTGCTGCGGGAACGCTATCGCGGCGGGCAATCTTTTTACGTGGTGCCCCGGATCAGTGATCTCGCGGAGGTTGAGGACTTTCTCAAGCGTGAGGTGCCGGAGCTTTCCTACGTCACAGCCCATGGCCAGATGGCGGCGGGCGATCTGGATAAGCGGATGAACGCATTTTACGACGGGCAGTACGACGTTTTGCTGGCGACGACGATCGTCGAATCCGGGCTGGACATTCCGCGTGCCAATACCATGGTGGTGCACCGCGCGGATATGTTTGGATTGTCGCAGCTTTACCAGATCAGGGGCCGGGTCGGTCGCGCGAAAACAAGAGCTTACGCCTATCTGACGACCAAGCCACGGACCCGCCTGACCCCCGCAGCGGAAAAGAGACTGCGCGTTCTGGGAACCCTTGACACCCTCGGGGCGGGCTTCACGCTCGCCTCACAGGACCTGGATATTCGCGGGGCGGGCAACCTCCTCGGCGAAGAACAGTCCGGCAATATGCGTGATGTCGGATACGAGCTTTACCAGTCGATGCTGGAAGAGGCGATTGACAAGATCAAGGCCGGAGAGCTTGAGGGCCTGACGGAAGCCGACGATCAATGGGCGCCGCAGATCAACCTTGGCGTGTCGGTCCTGATTCCTGAGGACTACGTGCCCGACCTTGATCTGCGCCTCGGTCTTTACCGCCGCCTGTCGTCCCTGACCAGCAAGGTGGAGCTGGAAGGCTTTGCCGCCGAGCTGATCGACCGGTTCGGGAAATTGCCCAAGGACGTCAACACCTTGCTGCTGATCGTGCGGATCAAGGCGATGTGCAAGCGCGCCGGTATCGCAAAGCTCGACGGTGGCCCCAAGGGCGCGACGATCCAGTTCCACAACGACAAGTTCGCCTCGCCCACGGGTCTGGTCGAATTCGTGCAGGCCCAGAAGGGGCGTGCCAAGGTCAAGGACAACAAGATCGTCGTGCAGCGCGACTGGAAAACCGAGGCCGACAAGATCAAGGGCGCCTTTGGGATTGCCCGCGATCTGGCGGAGAAGGCCGGGACTATCAAGGTGCGGCGCTAGGGGCGTGACGACTCAGCCGAGAATGGCGCGAATCTTCGGTGCGATCCAGTCCCACAGGGCAGGGGCGCCGCGCCGCACCGGGCGACCGACGCGGGCATCGAGGATGTCATAGGTGACATCATAGGTCTTCCACGACCCGCCGCCCGAAGCGAGGTTGAGGTTCGGCGGCTGAAACCGGTCGAGCGATTTTGCAAACACCGCATCCGGCGTCTCCGCGGCCTCGAACTCCTGCCAGAGATCCAGCAGGTCACTGGCCTGATCTTCGGGCAGAAGGCCAAAAATGCGATCCGCCGCGCGTCGTTCGGCCGCCTCGATCACAGGCAGATTGTCGGCCGTTTGCAGGTAGAGGGGAACATCGCCCGCGTCGATTTCAACGATATCGTGGATCAGCAACATGCGGATGACCCGGTCGATCCGCACGCCTTTTGGCGCATGTTCGCCAAGGATCAGCGCGTAGAGCGCGATATGCCAGGAGTGTTCGCCGGAATTCTCCGGGCGTGAGCCGTCACCGATCGCGGTGGCACGCAGGATGCCGCGCAGCTTTTCCGCCTCGGTGAGAAAGGCCATCTGGTCGTCAAGACGACTCATCCGGTTGGTTTGGCTGCGGGCTTGGTCGGGGAGGGCGGTGATGTTTTGGTGTTTTCGGCCGGCACGGGCTTCTTGTGCGCCTTGATGAAACTCATCGCGCTGCGCGCTGCGAGACGGATGCGCACCTCGGTCACAAAGGCTTCTTCAAGGGTGTGCGAGGCGGCGCCGATCATTTCCGCCACCTCGACATAGAACCTGTCGTTGCCGGTTTGCTGCATCACGATCATGGCCTCTTCGGCCAGTTTTGCAGCGATCCGGTCGGTCGAGGCTGACATCAGCGCGAGGTTTCCGTCAGGCGCCGCTTTACGTAATCCGAGACCGAGCCGATCATCGGGTCCATATGCGGGTCTTCAAAGAAATGGCCCGCACCCTCGACCTGTTCATGGGTAACGGTGATGCCCTTTTGCTCCTGCAACTTCCCGACCAGTGTCGCGGTATCGGCAGGCGGCGCGACACGGTCGGCGTCACCGTTGATGATAAGGCCGGAAGAGGGGCAGGGCGCGAGGAACGAAAAGTCGTACATATTCGCCGGCGGCGAGACCGAGATGAAACCGGTGATCTCGGGACGGCGCATCAGCAGCTGCATGCCGATCCAGGCCCCAAAGGAGAAACCCGCAACCCAGCAATGCTTGGAATTGTTGTTCATCGATTGCAGATAGTCGAGCGCCGAGGCGGCATCGGACAGTTCGCCGATTCCCTGATCGTATTCCCCCTGACTGCGCCCGACCCCGCGGAAGTTGAACCGCAAGACGGTGAAGCCCATGCGATGAAAGGCGTAATGCAGGTTATAGACGACCTTGTTGTTCATCGTGCCGCCGAATTGCGGATGCGGATGCAGGATGATGGCAATCGGGGCGTCACGTTCTTTCTGCGGGTGGTAGCGACCTTCGAGGCGGCCTTCGGGACCGGGAAAAATGACCTCGGGCATATGCGACTCCTGTTTGGCGCTCGATTCTTGACGAATTTGGTCAAGCACCTTAGAAAGATTCTAAAGCCGAGGCGCGGCGCCTTGGCTGACGGGCTTGAAGCGGGATAAGCTCTTGTTTCGGCGGCGTCAATGTATTCGCGATTCGACAGGACGTCAGGCCATGAAACTCAGCACCAAGGGACGATACGCCATGGTCGCGCTCTGCGACATTGCCTTGCAACCCGAGGGTGGGCTGGTAACCCTCGCCGGTGTGGCTAAAAGGCAAGACATTTCATTGCCTTACCTCGAACAGCTCTTTGTGAAGTTGCGCCGCGCCGGATTGGTGGAATCGGTGCGCGGTCCGGGTGGCGGCTATCGTCTGGCGCGCCAGGCCTCCGAGATCCGGGTGATCGACGTTCTGGCCGCTGTCGATGAGACAATCGACGCCATGCACAAGGGCGCAGGCGCCAGCGGTGGATTGTCCGGTAGCCGCGCGCAATCCGTCACCAACCGCCTCTGGGAAGGGTTGAGCGCGCATGTCTACGTTTTTTTGCATCAAACCCGCCTGTCGGACGTGACCGGCAACGGGCTGGCGCCCTGTCCGGCGGTGCCGAACCTCTTTGCCGTGGTGGACGAAGCGGCGGAGGAGGCGTGATGCGCGCCGTTTTGCATCCGGCGTTTGCGCGCGTGGCGTGGGGCGCAGGGGACGCTGTCCCCCCTTGTCCCCTTGGGGGCCAAGTTCCCCCTGGGATATTTGAAAAACCAAAGTGGGGTGGATCGTGAGCCGCGTATACCTCGATTTTAACGCCACGATGCCGCTGCGCCCCGAGGCGCGTGCGGCAATGATCAAGGCCATGGATGTCGCGGGCAACCCTTCGTCGGTGCATGCCGAGGGGCGCGACGCGAAGTCGCTGGTCGAGGCGGCCCGGATGCAAGTGGCCCGTGCGGTCGGGGCAGAAGGGGCGGAGGTCGTCTTTACCGCCAGTGCGACAGAAGCTGCGGCCTTGGCGATGGCGGGCCGCGCCCTGGCGGGGGCGGAGGTCGAACATGACGCGGTGTTCAGTCACCTCAGTGAGGAGTTGCAGGTGTCGCCCGAGGGGCAGGTTCTATACGCCGACGGCGATCCAGTCAGCGTGCAACTTGCCAATTCAGAGACCGGCCTCTTGCAAGATCTGGCCGATAAGGTGGCGGTTTGTGACGCGACCCAGGCGTTTGGAAAGATTCCTCTGGCTTTCAACTGGCTGAACTGCGGGATGATGCTTATATCCGCGCATAAGATCGGTGGGCCAAAGGGTGTCGGGGCGTTGGTGATGGAGCGCGGTACCGATCTGACCGCCTTGCTGAAGGGTGGCGGGCAGGAGATGGGCCGCCGTGCCGGAACGGAGAACGTGACCGGGATCGCAGGCTTTGCGGCCGCTGCGACAGCGGCGGTGGACGAGTTGGAGGCCGGCGTCTGGGACCGGGTCCGCGCAATGCGCGACGGGTTCGAGGCACAGGTGCTGGAGGCCGCGCCGGACGTGGTGATCGCAGGGGCCGGGGGGCGACGTTTGCCCAACACCTCCTGTCTGATCGCGCCCGGATGGAAGGGCGAGACGCAGGTGATGCAGATGGACCTCAAGGGGTTCGCAATCTCTGCCGGGTCGGCCTGTTCCAGCGGTAAGGTGCGCGAAAGCCGTGTGCTGCGCGCCATGGGGTACAGCGCCGTCGAGGCGGGAAGCGCGATCCGCGTCTCCCTTGGGCCGACGACGACGCAAGACGAGATAACGCGCTTTGCCGACGCATGGCTGGCGCAACTGGAAAAGCACCGGGCACGCGCCGCGTAAGCCTGATTGCAGAAAGGATGTCCGAGATGAGCACAATAGACGAGCCGCAGGTCAAAGAGGGTGTCGATCAGGAAACCGTTGACGCCGTGAAGGCCGTCAATACCTACAAATACGGCTGGGACACCGAGATCGAGACGGAATATGCTCCCATGGGGCTGAACGAGGATATCGTTCGCCTGATCTCTGACAAGAACGGCGAACCCGAGTGGATGCTGGAGTGGCGTCTGCAGGCGTTCGAGCGCTGGAAGGGCAAAGTGGAACCCGACTGGGCCATGGTCGATTATCCCGAGATCGATTTTCAAAAGCAGTATTATTACGCCCGCCCCAAGAGCATGGAGGTGAAGCCGAAGTCGCTGGACGAGGTCGACCCCAAGCTGCTGGCAACCTATGAGAAATTGGGGATCCCGCTCAAGGAGCAGATGATCCTTGCCGGGGTCGAGGGGGCCGAGGATGCGCCCGCCGAGGGTCGCAAGGTTGCCGTTGATGCGGTGTTCGATTCCGTCTCTGTCGGCACCACCTTTCAGGCGGAGTTGAAGAAGGCCGGGGTGATCTTCTGCTCGATCTCCGAAGCAATCCGCGAGCATCCCGATCTGGTCAAGAAATACCTCGGCTCGGTCGTTCCGGTCAGCGACAACTTTTATGCAACACTGAATTCGGCGGTCTTCTCGGACGGCTCCTTTGTCTACGTGCCGCCCGGCGTGCGCTGCCCGATGGAGCTTTCCACCTATTTCCGCATTAACGCCGAGAACACCGGCCAGTTCGAACGCACGCTGATCATCGCGGACAAGGGGGCCTATGTCTCCTACCTCGAAGGGTGCACGGCGCCCAAGCGCGACACCTCGCAATTGCACGCAGCCGTCGTCGAGATTGTGCTGGAAGAGGATGCGGAGGTCAAATATTCCACCGTGCAGAACTGGTTCCCCGGAGATGAGAACGGCAAGGGCGGCATCTACAACTTTGTCACCAAGCGCGCGGATTGCCGTGGTGATCGCTCCAAGGTGATGTGGACGCAGGTGGAAACCGGCTCTGCCGTGACGTGGAAGTACCCGTCCTGCATCCTGCGGGGCGATGACAGCCAGGGCGAGTTCTATTCCATCGCCATCACCAACAATTGGCAGCAGGCCGACACCGGCACCAAGATGATCCATCTGGGCAAGAACACCAAGTCCCGGATCGTCTCGAAGGGGATCAGCGCAGGGCAGGCGCAGAACACCTATCGCGGCCTCGTCTCGATGCACCCCAAGGCGAAGAATTCGCGCAATTATACCCAGTGCGACAGCCTGCTGATCGGCTCAAATTGCGGCGCGCATACGGTCCCCTATATCGAGGTGAAGAACAACTCCTCGCGGGTGGAGCATGAGGCGACCACCTCCAAGGTCGATGACGATCAGCTGTTCTATTGCCGTCAGCGTGGCATGGACGAGGAAGAGGCCGTAGCGCTGGTCGTCAACGGGTTCTGCCGCGATGTGTTGCAGGCCTTGCCGATGGAATTCGCGATGGAGGCGCAACAGCTTGTGGCGATCTCGCTGGAAGGTAGCGTTGGGTGAAAAATTGTCGCGGATATCTGCAGGCGTTACGCCAGTACGCTTTTCCGCCGACCATGTGGGCGGAGTGTATGGTCGGCGTATGGCTTTGCTTTACGTTCGTCCTGCCCGTCTTGCTGGCCTATGCCATCTATCAGGTGAACCCGGACGCCGTCTGGACAAAGATAACCGCGTTGCTTCTGGGGCCCTCCCTCTTCATGGCGTGTTGGGCAATCTACGGATACTTCTCGCTTCGTCTGGCGGAGGGTCAACGGAGGCAAACGACAGAGGGTGAGACATGATCATCACGACGACACACAACATCGAAGGCCGCCGGATCACCGATTATCGCGGGCTGGTGGTCGGTGAGGCGATCATGGGTGCCAACGTGGTGCGTGATTTCTTTGCCGGGATCACCGATATCGTCGGGGGTCGCTCGGGTGCCTATGAGGCCAAGTTGCAGGATGCCCGCGACACCGCCATGCGAGAGCTTGAGCAGCGCGCCGCGGCGCTTGGCGGCAATGCGGTGGTCGGCGTCGATCTGGATTATGAGGTGGTCGGAGATTCGATGCTGATGGTCTCGGTTTCCGGCACCGCGGTGGTGGTGAGCTGAATGGCCATGACCGCGCGTCCCGAGGGTGTTCAGCGCCCCGTTCTGACCATGCCGGAGGCCGAGGCCGCCGCGCTGCGTCAAGCCTATGGGCGCGCCGGGAGTATTCTGGAATACGGTTCTGGCGGTTCGACCGTTCTGGCCTCTGAATTGCCGGGCAAGAGCGTTGTGAGCGTGGAGAGCGATGCGGATTGGGCCAGGATGATGCGCGCCTGGTTCGCCGAAAACCCCGGCGTTAGCCCGATTGAGGTGGTGCATGCCGATATCGGGGCGACCCGCGACTGGGGCCATCCCGACGGGGCGGAGGGCTGGCGCAGATACCCCGGCTACCCCCTGAAGGTCTGGGAACGCGACATCGCTCCGGACGTGGTGTTGGTGGATGGCCGGTTCCGCACAGGATGCGCCTTGGCGACCGCGTTGCGCACGCGCAAGCCGGTGACCCTGCTGTTTGACGATTACGCGCCGCGCAAGGTTTACCACGCGGTGGAAGAATTTCTCGGCCAGCCCGAGATGGTAGGCCGAATGGCCATATTCGAAGTTTTCCCGACGCCGATCCCGACGGATCGGCTGCTACGGGTGATTGAACTGATCTGCGCCCCGATCTGAGGGCCGACTAAAGGATGACGACGATGCTGACGATCAAGAACCTGAACGTGAAACTGGAAGACGAGGACAAGCAGATCCTCAAGGGTGTCGACCTGACCGTCGAGGCGGGCAAGGTGCATGCGATCATGGGGCCGAACGGCTCGGGCAAATCCACCCTGTCCTATGTGCTTTCGGGCAAGGGTGGATACGAGGTGACGGATGGCTCGGCCACGCTGGAGGGGGCCGACCTGTTGGGCATGGAGGCCGAAGAGCGCGCCGCCGCCGGGCTGTTCCTGGCATTCCAGTACCCGATCGAAATTCCCGGCGTCGGCAACATGACCTTCCTGCGCACCGCGCTCAACGCACAGCGCAAGGCACGCGGTGAGGACGAGATGTCGGCAACCGAGTTCCTGAAATTTGTCCGCGAAAAGGCCAAGACGCTCAAGATCGACGCTGAGATGCTGAAGCGTCCGGTCAACGTCGGATTCTCGGGAGGTGAGAAAAAGCGCAACGAAATTTTGCAGATGGCGGTGCTTCAGCCGCGGATGTGCGTGCTGGATGAAACCGATTCCGGCCTTGATGTCGACGCGATGAAGCTGGTGGCAGACGGCGTAAATGCGCTGCGCGACGAGGGGCGCGGCTTCCTCGTCATCACGCATTATCAGCGCCTGCTGGATCACATCAAACCGGACGTCGTGCATATCATGGCCGATGGCCGCATCGTCAAGACCGGCGGCCCGGAGCTGGCGCTGGAGGTCGAACACAATGGCTACGCAGACATTCTGGCGGAGGTGCAGTAATGGCCATGCGTCCCAACCTGATGCAGCAAAAGCAGGATGCGACCGAGGCGCGGCTCGCCGTCCTCGGCGACCCTCCCGCGACCGGCTGGAGCGGGTCAAGCCGCCAAGCCGCGCAGGAACGTCTGGTGCAGCAAGGTCTGCCCGATGCGCGCGATGAATATTGGCGATTTATCCGCCCGACCGGCCTGACCGAGGCACAGGCCGCCCCGGCACCGGTCTTTACCCATTCCGACACCTCTGCCTTCGATGAGATCGACCGGCTTCGCCTCGTCTTTGTGGACGGTATCTTTGACGCTGACGCCTCAGACGACGCGGCAATGGAAGGCGTGCAGATCGACCGCTTGGCAGAGGTTGCCGAAACCGACATCCACTGGGCGCAGGGGCTTTACGGCACTTTGGAAGAGGCGGGGCAGACCCCAGTTCCGCGTCCTCTGGCCGCCCTGAATACCGCGTACGCCTCCGACGGGGTTTTGATCCACGTCACGGGCAAGCCCTCGCGACCTATCTCGTTGATCTACCGGCGTGACCGGGAAGACAGCGACGTGATCCTGCATCACGTCGTCAAGGTAGATGCCGGGGCCGAAGTGACCCTGATGGAGAACGGCCCTGCCGCCGCGCGGTTGAACACTGTTCTCGAAGTCGATATCGCAGATGGCGCGCGCTTTCATCACGTTCGCGCGCAGGGGCGCGATCATCAGCGTCAGGCGGCCACGCATCTCTTTGCAAGGCTGGGTGAGAAAAGCACCTTCAAGAGCTTTACCCTGACCGCGAATGGCAAGCTGACGCGCAATGAATGCGTGATCGAGCTGACCGGCGACGATGCGACTGCGCATGTGGCCGGGGCCTGTGTCGGGGATGGGGATTTCGTTCATGACGACACGGTGTTCATCACCCATGACGCGCTGAACTGCGAAAGTCGCCAGGTGTTCAAGAAGGTGCTGCGGAACGGCGCGACCGGCGTATTTCAGGGCAAAATTCTGGTCAAGGAGGGGGCCCAGAAGACCGACGGCTACCAAATCAGCCAGTCGCTTCTGCTGGATGGGGACAGCCAGTTCCTGGCTAAGCCAGAGCTGGAAATCTACGCCGATGACGTGGCCTGTTCGCATGGCTCGACCTCGGGGGCGATCGACGAGGACGCGCTGTTTTACCTGCGCTCACGTGGGGTGCCCGAAGAAAGCGCGACAAACCTTCTGACACTGGCTTTCCTGGCGGAAGCGGTTTCGGAAATCGAGGACGAGACGCTGGCCGCTGACGTTCTGAAGCGTGTGGAATCCTGGCTGGAACGGCATCGCAGCTAATGTCGATCGTTGCGGACATAGCGGCCACGTATCGCCGGCCTGCGGCGATCCTGCGTCGACGCTTGCAGGCTGGCCAGCGCGAGGATCGCGCGCTGGCGGTGCTGATGGCGGGCTGCGCGCTCTTGTTCGTGGCGCAATGGCCCCGTCTGGCGCGGCAGGCCTTTGAAACGGGGGCGGAACTCGACATGCTGTTGGCGGGCTCGCTGATGGCACTGATCTTTATCCTGCCGCTGCTCTTTTACGGACTTGCCGCTCTCAGTCATCTGATCGGACGGGTGCTGGGCGGGCAGGGCGACCACCATTCAGCGCGGATGGCGCTGTTCTGGGCCTTGCTCGCGGCCTCGCCGGCCTTTTTGTTGCATGGGCTGACGCAGGGATTTGTCGGGCCGGGGCCACAGGCGGCCGTGACGGGCGCGCTGGCGCTGGCAGTGTTTGCGTGGTTCTGGTTAGCCGGGCTGATCGCGGTGGAAAGGGGCCGGGCATGACGCCGAACGAATTGAAATCACTGGTTTTTGAAACCGTCACCGCGCCCTCCCTGGCCGCGCGCAAGGTCATGGCCTTTGACGCGCCGCAAGCCGCGCTATGGCTGGGGCTGATACTGATGGCAGCGCTGCATGGCATCTACTATGGCATCCTTTTGCCCGGTGCGGCAAAGGCCGGTCTGGTCATGCCCGCCATGGCCAATGCGCCGCTGTTGATCGCGGGGCTCCTCCTGTCGATCTTTGTGGTCATGGCCTATCTGATGGCCATGTCAGGCAGGCTTCTGGGCGGGGTCGGGGATTTCGCCGCGATGATGAAGGTCACGATCTGGCTGCAGGCAATGCGCCTCTTGGCGCAGGTCGTGATATCGACGCTCTCACTGATCAGCCCGGCCCTTGGGTGGGTTGCGATGATGGCGGTCGGTCTCTGGGGGATCTTCATTCTGCTGACCTTTGTCGCAACAGCGCACGAGTTCGAGGTCATCAAAGCGGTCGGCGTCATCGTGATGACCTTTTTCGCGACGATCATCGTTCTGTCGACCCTGATGACGGTGTTCGGCGTTGCCACCCCGCCCACCACCGGAGGTCTGTGATGTTCGACATCGATAAGGTCCGCGCCGATTTTCCGATCCTGTCGCGCGAGGTCAATGGCAAGCCGCTGGTCTACCTCGACAGCGGCGCCTCGGCACAAAAACCGCAGGTGGTGATCGACGCCATTTCCCGCGCCTACGGCGATGAATATTCCAATGTTCATCGTGGTTTGCACTTCCTTTCTAATCTCGCGACTGAGAAGTATGAAGGTGTGCGGAGCAAGGTCGCGCGCTTCCTTAATGCGGGATCGGAGGAGGAAATCGTCTTCACCTCGGGCACGACCGAGGGGCTGAACCTCGTCTCCTACGGTTGGGCGGTCGATAATCTGCAGGCGGGGGATGAAATCATCCTGTCGGTGATGGAACACCACGCGAATATCGTGCCTTGGCACTTCCTGCGTGAACGGCAGGGCGTGGTGCTGAAATGGGTGGATATCGAACCTGACGGATCGCTCGACCCGCAAAGGGTGATCGACGCCATGGGGCCCAGGACCCGCATGGTCTGCATCACCCATATGTCCAATGTTCTCGGCACGGTGGTCGATGTGAAACCGATCTGCGCCGCGGCACGGGATCGCGGGATCGTCTCGGTCATCGACGGCTCGCAGGCGGCAGTGCATGGCCCGGTCGATGTGCAGGATCTGGGCGTGGATTTTTATCCGATCACGGGACACAAGCTCTACGGCCCCTCCGGCTCCGGCGCGATCTATATCCGGGCCGAGCGCCAGGCCGAGATGCGCCCCTTTCTCGGCGGCGGCGACATGATCCGCGAAGTGACCAAGGAGGGGATCACCTGGAATGACCCGCCGATGAAGTTCGAGGCCGGCACTCCTGGCATCGTTTCGATCATCGGTATGGGCGTCGCGCTGGATTACCTGATGGAGCTTGGCATGGTGAATATCGCCGCGCATGAGGCCGAGGTCGCCGCCTATGCAACGAAACGCTTCAAGGGGCTGAACTGGCTGCAGATTCAAGGCAAGGCACCGGGTAAGGGTGCGATCTATTCCTTCACCATCGAAGGTGCCGGGCATGCGCATGATATTTCGACCATTCTTGACAAGAAGGGGGTCGCGGTGCGCGCCGGGCAGCATTGTGCCGGACCCTTGATGCAGCACCTCGGGGTGAACGCGACCTGCCGCGCCTCGTTCGCGATGTACAATACGAAGAGTGATGTCGATGTGCTCGTCGATGCGCTGGAGTTGGCGCACGATCTTTTCGCCTGAAGCGTCAGGCTCGTAGCCTGTCCAGTGCGCCCTTACTATTTTCTCAAGGCTTCGCGTCAGGGTCCGGGCTCTTTGTGGTTTCCGGAAACTCGGCGCGAATTTCCGCTCTCAACACGGGCCAGAGCGCGCTTGCCTCTGCCAAGAGGTCGCGCGTCCGGCTCCGTCGCGCGGCACGTTCCTCCGTTTCGGCGTTGATCAGCAGTTCGTGCAGTTCCAGCGCGCCAAAGCTGGCGAAAGCCCCGCCGAGCGCGTGCAGGCCTTGGGCCAGCGTCGGCTCTGTCTCATTGCGATTATCGGCAGCCAGCGCCAGTAGTGCGGGAAATTGTGTATCGGCTTCGGTGATCAGAGCGTCAATCAACCGTCGCGCGGTCTCGGCATCGACCAGAGAGGTCAGGGTATCCAGTGCCGCTGCTGTTTCACCCACGGCGATATGCGTGTCGGCTCGCCCCTGCGACCGTGCGATCTGATGGCGCAAAAGGCAGCGATCCAAGGGCTTGTGCAAAATCGCATCCATCACTGAAAGGTCCTGCGACTGATCGAGGCCGTCCGGCATATGCGCCGTCAGCGCGACAATCCTCGTGCGCTGGTTGGGGCCGGGGTCGTCACGGATCGACCGAGCCGCCGCCAATCCGTCCATCAGCGGCATGGAGATATCCATCAGGATTAGATCGAACTTGTCGCTCTTGGCGGCTGCCAGACCGGCGGCGCCATCTTCGGCCTCGACCACGCGGTGCCCGTCGATCTCCAGCAACCGGCGCGCGATAAATCGGTTGGTGGCGTTGTCCTCCACAAGCAGGATATCCGCCGCCGTCAGCGCGGGCGTGCCGTGCTGAGCCGGATCATCATCGGGCGTCAGGGCCGTCGCGGGCAGGGGCAGAAGCACACAGAATTCCGATCCTTCACCGATCTCGCTGACAACATCGATCGTGCCATTCATTGCCTCAACCAGCGCCCGGGCGATGCCGAGGCCAAGTCCGGTTCCCTGTATTTGGTGCTCTATCGCATTGTCGGTGCGCACGAAATCCTCAAAGACGCGATCCAGATCCTGGGGTGAGATGCCAAACCCGGTATCGCTGATGCGGACTTCGACCTGCCTGGGGTCGAGGCGTCTCGCGCTTAGTGTGATGCGCCCGTCACGGGTAAATTTTACGGCGTTCGCCAAAAGGTTAACCAGGATCTGCCGCAGTCGGTCCGGATCGCCGCGCACCACTCCGACAGGGTCTGGTGAGGTGATCCGCAGCGCGTTGCCCAGGTCACGCGCGCGCGCCTGTTCGGCTGTGGCCAACTCACTCAGCATGGCGTCCAGATCAAAGGGGCGAGAAGCCAGCAGCCGCATGCCACCCTCGATCTGGGTGATATCGAGCACGTCGTTCACCAGACGCAACAACGTCTCGGAGGAAGCTCTCACCACCGGCAAGTAGATATCGGTGATATCGCCCAGCGCCTGGGGACCGCGCTTGAGGTCCTCGTCGATCAGATCAATGGAGCCAAGAATCCCATTCAATGGCGTGCGCATCTCATGGCTGACAACGCCGAGAAAGCGGGCCTTGGCGCGCTCCCCGGCGCGCGCCTTGTCGCGGGAATCCTTCAGGTCGGCCTCTGCGGCCGTCTGGTGCACAATGTCGCGGATCACGCAGACGCAGATCGGGCTGCGGTCACGGGTGGTGACATCAACCGAAATTTCGACCGGGAACTCTCCGGTGTTGCGATGAAGACCAATCAGGCGGATCCCGGTCTTGCGGTCCGCATTGGCCATCTCGAACAGGTCGCGCCCGGTAAGCGGTGTCAGCGCATCGCCTGCTCGTCGTGCCAGCAAGGTGCCGATGAACAGACCTCGCGGCTCCAATCCATCGCGCCCGAACATGCCGATGCCGGCGCGGTTGAGGGTGACCAGCCGCCCATTCGCATCGATCACGGCAATCCCATCGTAAGAGGTCGAAAAGATCGCCTCCAGCCGGGCGGAAGTGGCGAGGTTGTCCTTCAGCCGCGCCTCCGAGAGGCTCGCCATCCGCCGAAACATGATGGCCAGCGCGCCGAGAATCACCAAGAGGAACGTCACAGCCACCGCCAGCCGGATCAGCACCCGTGCGATATCGTTGCGCGTCTCGTCGGCGATGAAGGCGAGGGCGCGGTTCCCTTCGGTCATGATGACCCGTGCCAGTGGGCGATAGGTTTCAGTGGCCTCTAGCAAGTCGTCGAGAGAAGCGCTGAGCGCCACATCCGTTTGATCAATGACCGGGGCGAGGGCGAGGATCCCTGTGCTGAACATTACGTAGCGGTCCCGCAGGGCCGGCACGTCGAATACCTCACGATAGGCCGGACTTTCCTGCAGCGTCAGGACGCGGGAATAGAGAATGTCATAGCTCTGCCGGATCGCATCCATCCCCGGAGTGTCTGGCCTGAATGGCGATCCGGTGACCTCACCTGTATCCGATTGCTCCGCCAGATCGAGCACGGCGCGAGCAGCCTCTACTGTGCGGGTAAACTCAAGGAATTCAACTTCAAGCTGCGCCAGGGTCCACTGCACGTTATCATGCGGCGATGAGTCCAGCTCATTCAATTTATGACGTACATCCGTCAACAGGTAGCCGATGGCGAGCGACGCGATGACGAGCAGAACGGCAAAGATACCAGATCGATGAAAAGCGCCAAAAGCATGACGGCGTGACGAGACAACCGGTTTATCGCTGGGCAAGGTCGGCATCGAATCGGGCGGTCGTGTCATGCCTAACAGTCCTACTTTCGGCGGGTGGGACAAGACCCATCAGATCTTGACGATGATCCGTTCCAATTGCCAGATCGAGTTTGAGTAGATAATTTCGTTTTGGAACTTTGATTTCAGATCATACGGATAGACCAGCCAAAGCGGCCCCTTGTCGCGCAGGGTCATGACCGATCCGTTCCTTTCGTAGGCCAGAACGGCGCCGTCCAGGGCAAGGTCTTCGACCGGCACCGTGATCTGGTAATCGTTCGCCGCGATCAGGGTCAGCTCTGTCGCGTCGGGGAGATAGGTTTTTATGAGGTCCCGCAGATGGATCCCGCGAAACTGTTGCAAGCCACTGGTCCAGATGGTTGTGGTGGAGAACGAGGTCTCCGGCAGTTTTCGCAGATCCTCATGGGTCAAAACATGGGTCTTCTCGCCTACGATCAAAGTCAGGATCCTTTCGCCTTCAGGTTGTGCATGGAGCGAGCCCGCGAAGGGCACGAGAGCCAGCCCGATCACTAAAGCCAAGAGCAAAGCGATACGCCGCCGCAAACCTGCGGGCTGACCTTCCGCGCGACGCCGGGCGCCGGTCAGGTTGGACCAGGTGTAGAATAGCATCATTCGGGGACCCCCATGTGGTTTCAGACTGGAAACACCTTGTCCTGCCATTACTTATTGCAGGATCTGCCAGCGACCGTAAACGTTCCTAAAGGTTTTCGGACATACCCTCACCTTTTGGATAGGGTGATGACGAAAGATGTAGTAAGGAATGCCAGCATGGGGAAAGTCCTGCTAGCCGACGATCATGAACTGGTCCGCGAAACGATCGCGGCCTACCTCAGGCAGGCCGGACGGCACGAGGTCGTTCCCGCCGCGTCCCTGCCAGAGGCGGTGCGCGCGATGGAGGCGGAGAGCTTTGATCTCATCCTGTTGGACTATCGCATGCCAGGCATGGAATCGCTGGACGGTCTGCGCGACATGGCCGCGCGCCATCCCGGCTTGCCGATCGCTCTGATCTCTGGGGCTGCCAGCCCCGAAGTCGCGCGCCAGGCGATTGCCCTCGGCGCTGTGGGCTTCCTGCCAAAAACACTGGCCCCTGACGATCTGATGCGGGCGGTCGAGACGATGATCGCGGGCAGTGTCTTTGTGCCCAAAGACGTCATGGCCGGCCTTGCGCACAACCTCACGCCGCGCGAGATCGAAGTTGTGCGCGGCATTGCGGGCGGCAAATCGAACAAGGAAATTGCGCGTGACTTGGGCGTCCAGGAAGTCACGGTGAAGCTGCACGTCAAGACGCTGTCGCGCAAACTGGACGCGCGCAACCGTACCCATGCCGCGATGCGGGCCCGCGATCTGGGTCTGGTCTGAGGCCGGGGTCAGACATCCGGTGCCACTTAGGTTCTCGCAGCGACCGAGGGATCACTTTGGTTTTCTGAAATATCCCGGGGGAGGCCGCCAGGCCGGGGGCAGCGCCCCTATTTACCACCACGACTTTTGCGCCGGTCAAGCCAATTCCTTCACGTACGGCGGCGTGACCGACGCAGCACTATCGAGTATTTTTGACGAGATGAAGCCCGACCTGCGAAGCTATCCGGATTGAACACAAACGCGGCCCACCTCAATCAGCGGCGACGACGACGCCCGCCCCGGCCGGAACCACCCGCTGCTGCAGCCTTGGCTGCATCAGCAAATGTCGCCCCCTCGCTCACAGCGTCGATTACACGGGAAAAGCCGATCCATTGCCCGCCATTGGGGTCGTGGTTCATCAGCAGGTTGGCGGCCTTGATCGCCTCCATCTCCACCTGGCGGACGGGGTTCATGATGGCCGAGGTCATGCCGGCCCCGATCGCCATCGGGAGAAACGCCGCATTGACGCCGTGACGATGGGGTAGCCCGAAAGAGACGTTGGAGGCTCCGCAAGTGGTGTTCACGCCCAACTCGTCCCGCAGGCGCCGCACGAGGGCAAAGACCTGCTGACCCGCACTCGCCATGGCCCCAATCGGCATGACCAGCGGATCGACCACGATGTCATGGGCGGGAATGCCGAAGTCCGCAGCCCGTTCGACGATCTTCTTGGCGACGGCAAAGCGCACGTCGGGGTCTTCGGAGATGCCGGTATCGTCGTTGGAGATCGCGACGACCGGCACGTTGTATTTCTTGACCAGCGGCAGGACCAGCTCCAACCGCTCTTCCTCCCCGGTGACGGAGTTGAGGAGCGGCCGTCCCTCGGCGGCTTCCAGTCCCGCCTCCAGCGCGCCGGGGACGGAGCTGTCGATGCAGAGCGGGACATCGACCAGCGCCTGCACCCGCTTGACCAGTTCCGGCATCAACATCGGCTCGACAAAGTTATTGTCGGCGTAGCGCGAATCGCTGCCCATCTTGTTGGTGAAAACCGCGCCGGAGTTGATGTCCAGCACCATCGCGCCACAGGCGACCTGCTCCACCGCGTCACGTTCGACTGTCGAGAAATCGTCCAGCTCCAACTCGGCAGCGAGTTTTTTGCGCCCCGTGGGGTTGATACGCTCTCCGATCACGCAGAACGGTTCATCAAAGCCGATGACGACGGTTTTGGATTTGCTCTCAAGCACGGTACGGGTCATTTGGGTCCCTTGTTCTGGGCTAAGGTTCGATCAGGTGTCGCCCGAATGGTCGGACACCCAATGTGCGGCGGCGGTGATCCCGCCGAGTGGGAAGATATGCGCCTGTTTGATCAAGCTCTCCGGGTTTTCCGCCCGGTGACGGGCCAGATCGCGCAAAACTGCGGTCGGCTCGTAGGGTTTCACCAGTCTGGAGACATCCATGGCGCGTTTTTGCAGCACGTTCAACGAGGCACCGACGCCGCAGGCGATGGCAAAGCGGATCAGCGTCTGCAATTTGGCCGGTCCCGCGACGCCGACATGGATCGGAAGGGCGATCCCTTCGGCCTTCAAGCGGTCCGCCCATGCGATCACGGGGGCGGCGTCAAAGACGAACTGGGTGGCAATCGCGACCTCGGCATCCGTGCGCGCGGCAAAGGCGTTCTTCCAGCGAAGGGCCGCCATCACCATCGTGTCACTGCCGTCGGGGTCGATGTCTCGGTTGCCTTCGGGGTGGCCTGCGACATGCAGATGGGTGAACCCGGCGCGATCAAAGGCGCCGGTTTCCAGCAATTGCATTGAGCTGTCAAAAGGACCGCGCGCAGCATCGATGCCACCGGCGAGGATCAATCCTTGGGTGATCCCGGCCTCACCCTGATAGCGCGCGATCCAGTCGCTCAGGGTCGCGGCGTCAGGGACGCTGCGCGCAGCGAAATGCGGCATGACCTCAAAGCCCTGGGCGATGAGGCGCGCAGCCGTTCTGACCATGTCGTCAATCGGAGTGCCGTCAATATGGGCGATGTAGACGCGGGTGCCGGCAGGCAGAAGCGCGCGGAAATCATCGACCTTATCGGCGGTGCGCGGCATCACTTCGATGGAATAGCCATCGAGAATAGCGGCCAGCCCCTCGCCGGTCGGAGCGAGGGCATTGCGTCGGGCAAAGTTCAGTATGGCCAAAGGGATCCCTCCAATCGGGGCGCGTCACGCCCATCCATCGTTCGCGATCAGCGCCTTGATACGCGCCTGATCGTAGTCGGCATCGATCCGCGCGGTCTCTTGCGCGGCGATCTCCGAGGGATCGCCCTCGGCCGGGGTCAGGGAAACCTTGTGCCATTCGGCGAGGTAGGCATCGGTCTCGGCCGCGCCCACCTTCATCGCCGCGCGGTCAATCGCCTGCTCGAACCGTTCGGGCAGAACCTGCTTGGCCGCTTTGCGTCCCTTGCCGACGATCACCTGGGCGGGAATATCGCGCCAGCAAACGAGGGTGATGTCATTCAGGGCCATGATCTTTCCTTTGACGTCCGTAGCCCGTTTATAGGTCAGGGCAGGGCTGAGGGTGGCGTCGTTTTCGACACCTTGCATCGCTGAGGCGACGCAAGACTGGTTTAGCTTGTTGCATGGTCATGATCCAGCGGTCCGAATCGCAGATAATCTCATGACTGTTATGAGTGCGCGCGCTTTGCTGTGATTTGACGCGGGCGATCTGGGCCCGGCGGCTGGCGCGCAACCGGATTGACCTAGGGTGACGTAACCGTGACCGATGCGGATACTTGCGCGACCATCGGGCGTCGAGTAGGCTGGAGGCAACACGTAACAGGAGGGCGCGACCATGGCGCCCAGGCGTCCCAAAGGTGCGGGCGCTTTCCCTCAACCGGTCGAGAGCCCCGTACCCTCAACACCGGATCCGGCCGAGCTTTATGCCGCGCTGGATCTGGGCACGAATTCGTGCCGCATGCTGATCGCTCAACCCAAGGGCAGCCAGTTTCATGTGGTCGACAGTTTCTCGAAATCCGTCCAGCTTGGTGCGGGTCTGGAAAGGTCAGGGCAATTGTCCCGTGCCTCCATGACGCGCACAATTCAGGCACTTCGGGTCTGTCAGCAGAAATTGCGACGACACAGCGTCCGTCACATGCGGCTGGTCGCGACCGAAGCCTGTCGCCGCGCCAAGAATGCCGGACGATTCATCCAGCAGGTGCAAGACGAAACCGGGCTGCGGTTGGAGATCATCAAGACCGAGGAAGAGGCGCGGCTGGCCGTGATCTCTTGCGCGCCGCTGGTCTCGACCAAGACGGAACAACTGCTGGTCGTCGACATCGGCGGCGGCTCGACCGAGCTGGTCTGGATCGATCTGACCGCGGTGCCGATGCGCGAACGTCCCCGCGCGATCATGCGCCTGCACGCCGGTTTCCATCCCCCCGAAAGCCCGTTTCCCGCCGCCAAGGTCGTCGACTGGATCAGTGTCCCGCTTGGCGTGGCGACCCTGCGGGATCAGTTTCGCGATGTGCAGGACGATACGGCGCGATTTGCGCTGATGTCGTGGTTCTTTGAGGAATCGCTGGCCGAATTCGCGCCCTACAAGGACGAACAGGTGCGGGAGGGGTTCCAGATCATCGGCACCTCCGGCACGGTCACGACCGTCGCCGCCTCACACCTAGGGTTGAAGCGTTATGACCGGACCAAGGTGGACGGGTTGCGCATGACCTCGGATCAGATCGACCTCGTGATCCGCGACTACCTGTCGCTCGGCCCAGAGGGGCGGCGTCGCGATCCGCGCATCGGACAGGACCGCCAGACCCTGATCATGTCGGGTGCTGCCATCCTTCAGGCGTTGCTGCGCTGCTGGCCGACGGATCGACTGTCCGTCGCGGACAGGGGGCTGCGCGAAGGGCTGCTTTATGCCCAGATGTCGGCGCATGGGGTGTTGGAGGACGCGCCCTATTGAGGGCGCATCCCTGAGGTTGCCTCGCCTCAGACGAGGTATTTGTTGAACCAGTCGATGGTGCGCTGCCAGGCGAGTTCGGCTTTCTCTTCGTCGTAGCGGGGCGTGGAATCATTATGGAAGCCGTGGTTCGCGCCCTCGTAGATATAGGCCTCGTAGGTGGTGCCGGCCTCGTCCAACGCTTCCTTGTAGGCCGGCCAACCCTCGTTGACGCGGGCGTCCAGCTCTCCGTAGTGCATCAGCATGGCGGCCTCGATCCTGGGCACATCCTCGGGTGCGGGCTGGCGACCGTAAAAGGGCACGGCAGCGCCGAGTTCGGGGTAGGCGACCGCCGCGGCGTTGGCGACGCCGCCACCGTAGCAAAAGCCGGTGATCCCGACCTTGCCCACCACATCCTCATGCGCCATCAGGAATTCGACTGCGGCGAAGAAGTCATTCATCAGCTTGGTCGAATCGACCTGCTGCTGAAGCTCTTTGCCCTTTCCATCGTTGCCGGGATAGCCGCCCATGGGGGTGAGCCCGTCCGGGGCGAGGGCAATGAAACCGGCCTTAGCCACCCGGCGCGCGACATCCTGAATATAGGGGTTCAGGCCGCGGTTCTCATGGACCACGACGACCCCCGGCGCGTTGGTCTTGCCTGCGGGGCGTACCATGTAGGCGCGGATGTCGCCGTGTCCGTCCGGCGAGGGGTAGGTGATCCATTCCGCGAGGATGTCGGGATCGGTGAACGACACCTGTTCGGCCAGCGCGTAATCCGGGCTCATCACCGACAGGAGGGTCGCAGCGGTAAAGCTGCCGACGGCGAACTTGCCGGCCCGGTCAAGGAACTGCCGCTTGGTGATCATGCCATGTGCGTAGAAGTCGTAGAGTTCGAGAAGCTCGGGCGCAAAATCTTTGGCGGTCATGCGTGTCATGGGAAACCTCATCTGAATTGAATGAATGTCGGAACCTTCCGCGTGCATACGATGTTGCGTCAAGCCGACTGGAACAGAGGCAGCATCACGACTTCGCGACTATTGCCGCGCGGTCGGGCACCGGGCCGCGCGTGGAGCGCGTCCCAAAGCATTGGCTTGAGGCGCAGAGGCGTGCAAGCTATGGGGGCGGGAAGCGAAAGGGTTTGACCGTGGTAAAGAAGCCGACAGGAAAGAACACATCGGGCCGCGGACAACGCGATCTGACCATAAAGGTCAAGACGGCGCGGGGGCGCAAGCTGTCCTCCACCCGCTGGTTGCAACGCCAGTTGAACGACCCTTATGTCGTGCGCGCGCAGGCCGAGGGCTATCGGGGCCGCGCCGCGTTCAAGATCATGGAGATCGACGACAAGTATCGGTTTCTCGTGCCGGGCGCACGGGTGGTCGATCTGGGCTGCGCGCCAGGCGGGTGGTTGCAAGTGGCCGTCCCCCGGATCAACGCGCTTGGCGAAAAACATGGCAAGGCGGTCGGGCGGATCATCGGAGTCGACCTGCAAGAGATCGACCCCATTCCGGGGGCCGAGATCCACGTTCTCGACTTCATGGACGAGGGTGCGGACGATCAGGTCAAGGAGTGGCTGGGCGGTCAGGCGGATGTGGTGATGTCGGACATGGCCGCCTCGTCCTCGGGGCACAAGCAGACCGACCATCTGCGGATCATCTCGCTGTGCGAGACGGCGGCCTATTTCGCCTTTGACGTGCTGGCCGAGGGCGGCACCTTTATCGCCAAGGTGCTGGCCGGGGGCGCGGAAGGCGAGTTGCAGAAGATCCTCAAGACCAAGTTCGACAAGGTCTACAACATGAAGCCACCTTCGTCGCGCTCTGACAGTTCCGAAAAGTTCGTCATCGCAAGGGGGTTTCGCGGTTAGGTCGGGGCTACGTTCTCAGGCTGCGAAGTTCAGGCCGGCAGTGACGCGCCTTGGGTCCCACGCTCCCGATAGGGGGTCGTGTTGTACTGCGTCCGGTAGCATTTCGAGAAATGCGAGGGCGAAGAAAAGCCGCAGGCGAGGGCCACGTTAATCACCGACATATCGCTTTGCATCAGCAGGTTACGCGCCTTTTGCAGCCGCAGTTCCATATAGTACCGCTTGGGTGAACGATTGAGGTAGCGGCGGAACAACCGCTCCAACTGGCGCGTGGACATGCCGACGTCGCGGGCAAGGGTCGCGGGGCTGATCGGCTCTTCGATCGCGTGTTCCATCATGTGAATCACCTGGCTCAGCTTGGGGTGGCGCACACCGATCCGCGTCGGAATGGACAGGCGCTGCGTGTCCTGATCGGTGCGGATCGAGGAATAGATCAACTGATCCGCGACCGCGTTCGCCAGATCCTCCCCGTGGGCATCGGCGATCAGCTTGAGCATCAGATCGATGGATGAGGTGCCCCCCGCAGTCGTCATCCGCAGCCCGTCCATCACAAAAACCGCCTTGGTGATGGTGACGTCCTCGAACGCCTCGGCAAAACTGTCGTGGTTTTCCCAGTGAATGGTCGCGCGCTTGCCATCGAGCAGGCCGGCGGTCGCGAGAACATGGGCCCCGGTGCACAGCCCGCCGATACGCAGCCCCTTGCGGGCCTCGCGACGCACCCAGTTCAGCAGGGGCTTGGTGGTGGCATTTTGCACATCCAACCCGGCGCAGATCAGCACGATGTCGTCGCGCGAAAGCTCTCCCAACCCGCTGGTCGAGCCGAATTGCGTCCCGGCAGAGCAGGCCACGGCCTCGCCGCCCTCGCTTTGCACGTCCCATGAATAAAGCGGCTGACCCGACATCCGGTTGGCAATGCGCAGGCATTCCAGCGCCGAGGCAAAGGACAGCAGCGAAAAGTTGTTCAACAGAACAAAGACGAAATGCGACGGTCTGTCCGGCATGTGATCTTCCCGCAGATCGCCACCACGGCGACACCCGAAAAACCTGTCACGGTGTCGTGGCGATCACAAGCATGATTGTCGCGGTTGCCTTCACGGTTGCCACCGTGGCAGCCGCGCGACAATCTGAGGTTCCGGTGGCGATAATTGTTGGTGGCGCTGACCTCTGCGGGTGCTTATAACCTCGCGGACCCGAGTTTCCGGTAGAGGAGCCAAAGATGACTGCTTGGCAGAAAAGCGACTGGCGCAACAAACCCCGCGTGCAGATGCCCGATTATCCCGACCAGCCCGCACTGAACGCGGTCGAAGGCAAGCTGTCCAAGTATCCGCCACTGGTCTTTGCCGGTGAGGCGCGTCGCCTGAAGGATGCTCTCGGCCAGGCGGGACGGGGCGAGGCGTTCATCCTTCAGGGGGGCGATTGTGCCGAGGCTTTCGATCAGTTTTCGGCCGATTCCATTCGCGACACCTTCAAGGTGATGCTGCAGATGGCAATGGTTCTGACCTTTGGCGCCAAGGTGCCTGTGGTCAAGATCGGGCGCATGGCCGGTCAATTCGCCAAGCCACGCTCGGCCCCGACCGAAACCGTCGAGGGCGTCGAGCTGCCCAGCTATCGCGGGGATATCATTAACGAGCTGGACTTTACGGCCGAATCGAGAATTCCCAACCCGGACAAGATGTTGCAAGCCTATACTCAGGCGGCGGCAACCCTGAACCTGCTGCGCGCCTTCTCGACGGGTGGTTACGCCGACGTGAATGAAGTGCATCGCTGGACCCTCGGCTTCACCGAAGCGGACGAGGCCGAACGCTTCCGCGATATGGCCAACCGGATCAGCGACACGCTGGATTTCATTCGCGCCGCAGGGGTCAGCGCCGAACGTCAACACGCATTGCGTCAGGTGGATTTCTATACCTCACACGAGGCGCTTTTGCTGGAATACGAAGAGGCCCTGTGCCGCATCGATTCCACGACGGGTCAGTACCTTGCCGGGTCGGGACATATGATCTGGATCGGGGATCGCACCCGCCAGCCCGATGGCGCGCATGTGGAGTTCTGCAAGGGCGTGCAGAACCCGATTGGCTTGAAGTGTGGCCCGACAATGACATCGGAAGACCTGAAAGTTCTGATGTCCACGCTGAACCCCGATAACGAGATGGGTCGCCTGACCCTGATCGCGCGCTTTGGTGCTGGAAAGGTGGCGGATCATCTGCCGCGCCTGATCCAGACCGTGCGTGCAGAGGGCGCGAATGTCGTTTGGGTCTGCGATCCGATGCATGGCAATACGGTGAAATCCGAGTCCGGCTACAAGACCCGTCCGTTCGATGCCGTGCTGCGCGAAGTTCAGGAGTTCTTTAACGTGCACAAGGCAGAGGGCACGATCCCCGGCGGTGTGCACTTTGAGATGACCGGGCTTGACGTGACCGAATGCGTCGGTGGCCTGAAGGAAGTCTCGCATGAAGACCTCAAGGATCGGTACCATACCGCTTGCGACCCCCGGCTCAACGCCTCGCAGTCACTGGAACTCGCCTTCCTCGTGGCCGAGGAACTGACCGCCTTGCGGCAGGGGCGGCTGGCTGAGGCGGGATAACTTCGGCGCAATTTTATGGTGAAGGCGTCGCAGGTTGCGGCGCCTTTCTCATGTGGAAACGCTTGATCTAGCAGCTCATTCGGAGCGATTGTTCTTGACCACCCGGAGGTAGGGTCGCGGTCCTGCCTCGAAACTCGTAGGGCTTTCAGCCAATCCGCGCGCCTCCCTCTCGACAGGTTCAATCGCCGGGAGGGCGCTGGCGTCGGTCAACGGATCACTGAGCGAGGTCAGACCGCGTCCCACCACGTCGAACCGACGCGGCGCGGTCCCGATTGGGTCGATCGCAACGAAGCATCCCAAAACGCGGCTTATGTCACCGAGATCGCTTTCCAGCGGCAATAGAACCACGCGCGCCTCGATAGCGGCTTGCCCGCGCACGGCGGGGGATGACAGGGACAGGATCGCTCTTGCGGGGTCGGAAAACACACGCTCCAAGGTCTGGCTGACCAGACGGCGGGCAGGGGCGGTGAACATCGCGCTGAACGGCATGCCGCGCACATCCATGCCCATCAGATCGCCCAGATGCGACCCGGCCAATCGCAGTCGGCCCTGTCCCGGCGCGATCCGTTCCAGCACGAAGGCATGGCTCAACGCGCTTTCGATACCGCGAGGGTTGATATCCGAGCGGCGCGGCACGGTGTGATCGACCCGCAAGGCCTGCCAATAGGCGTCGACCTCCTGAATCGGGCGATAGCGGGCTGGCGGGGTAGCGTCGCTCATTGTTACGACCTTTCGGTCACCTGTGGGCTCTTGCGGGTCTTTTGCCGACATCGGGCACATCCTGATGGTGTCGCGGGATCGCATAGGGGGGCTGGTCGTCCTCAGACCAATGGCCGCCCGTCTCATCACCGCGCACATTAACGATCTAGCGTGTAAAGCTTACTCAAACATTAACATGCCATAAGGTTGAGGATTTCGGCGCAAAATCCCAAGCTATGGTTAAGAGTGTGCGCGCAAATCGACGCGTTCCGGTGGCCGAGCACTGGACGCAGAGGAAGAACAAAGGTTAGGTCATCGGTGTAACGGCACGGGAAGGCGGGCAAAATGCATCATTCCATGACGGGCTTCGCCTCTCTGCAGGGGGCAGAGGGGGCGCATAGCTGGACATGGGATTTGCGCTCTGTCAACGCCAAGGGCCTTGATCTGCGCCTTCGGGTGCCGGATTGGCTGCCCGGTCTGGAGGCGGCGCTCAAGTCGCGGCTGGCCAAGGCCGTAACCCGCGGTAACGTCACGCTGAACCTGCGCGTCACGCGCGAGGAGACGGCCGGAACACTGACCCTCAACCCCGGCGTTCTGGATCAGGTGATGGCCGCGCTGGTCGCTGTCGAAGAGCGCGCGATGATGCAGGGGATCAGCCTCGCCCCGTCCAGGGCCGCCGACCTTCTGTCCATGCGCGGCGTGCTTGAGGCAGGTGCGACGGAGGACGATAACGAGGCTCTCGTCACCGCGATCACGAACGATTTCGACGCCTTGCTGCAGGCCTTCGTGGCCATGCGAGCGCAGGAAGGCTCGGCGCTTGTTTCGCTCCTGCGCGGCCATCTCGACCAGATCGAAACCTTGCTGGGGCAGGCGGGCGAGGTGCTGACGCAGCGGCGCGAGGCCATGGGGGCGACACTGCAGACCCAATTGCAGCGCGTGCTCGACGCCGATGTCTCCATCGACGACCACCGCATCGCGCAAGAGCTGGCCCTGATCGCGGTCAAGGCCGATGTGACCGAGGAACTGGACCGGCTGACGGCCCATATCACCGCCGCGCGCGGCTTGCTGAAGGGCACGGGCCCCGCCGGGCGCAAGCTGGATTTCCTGGCGCAGGAGTTCAACCGCGAGGCCAATACCCTCTGCTCCAAGTCTCAGCACGCGGAGCTGACTGCCATCGGACTGGAACTCAAGGCAGTGATCGAACAGATGCGCGAGCAGGTCCAAAACCTCGAATGACGCGTGGTTCGGGCAAAGGCAGACGCGCAAACCCGGCTTGCGTGGAGGGTGGAAATTTGCCACTTCGGCAGTCAGGATACGCAGGGCCGCGCGCGCGGCTGGAAGGGAAGGCAACATGGCGCAGCATACGGCCCGAAACACAGCCCGCGATGTGATGCAGGCCACTTTCCAAGGCATGTCAGGAACCGGGTCGGGGGCCGCGAAGGATCGGCGGGGTCTACTGATCATCCTCTCCTCGCCATCCGGCGCGGGCAAGTCCACGTTGGCCAGACGCCTGCGGGACTGGGACCCCTCCATCCGGTTTTCCGTCTCGGCCACGACGCGCGCTCCGCGCAGCGGAGAGGTTGATGGCACGGATTACCACTTCCTCAGCGAAAGCGATTTCAAGACGCAGGTAACGGACGGCGGAATGCTGGAGCACGCCTATGTCTTTGGCAATTTCTACGGCTCGCCCAAAGCGGCGGTAGAGGGCGCGATTGATGCCGGTCAGGACGTGCTGTTCGATATCGACTGGCAGGGTGCGCAACAGATCCGCAATTCCGCCCTGGGGCCACACACCCTTTCGATTTTCCTGCTGCCGCCCTCTATCACCGAGCTGCACCGTCGTCTGCGCGAACGCGGCCAGGATAGCGACGACGTGATTTCAGGACGCATGCGCAAAAGCTGGGACGAGATCAGCCATTGGGATTCCTATGACTTTGTGCTGGTCAATGACGATCTGGACTCGACCGAGGCAAAGTTGCGCGCCATCCTGACCGCCTCACGTCTGCGGCGGACCCAGCAACCCCGCCTGACGGATCATGTCCGCCATCTGCAAACCGAATTCGAGGAGAGCCAATGACCCTGTATGCCCTGGACGGAAACGCCCCCGAAACGCCCGCCGACGAGGACTTCTGGATCGCACCGGACGCCAATGTCATTGGCAAGGTCGTGCTGGAAAGCGGCGCGTCGATCTGGTTCGGCGCGACCCTGCGCGGCGATAACGAGGTGATCCGCATCGGCAAGGGGTCCAATGTGCAGGAAAACACGGTGATGCACACCGATATGGGCTGCCCGCTGACGATCGGGGAAAATTGCACCATCGGCCACAAGGCAATGCTGCACGGCTGCACCATCGGGGACAATTCGCTGGTCGGCATGGGGGCCACGATCCTCAACAACGCGGTGATCGGCAAGAACTGCCTGATCGGCGCCGGTGCGCTGGTGACCGAAGGCAAGGTGATCCCCGACGGCTCGATGGTGCTGGGCAGTCCGGCCAAGGTGGTCAAGGAGTTGGGGCCGGAATGGGTCGAGAAACTCGCTGCATCCGCACTGACCTATCAACGCAACATGCGTCGGTTCCGAAATGGTCTGACCGCGCTCTGACAGCAAGGGGCCGGTCCGCCGATGAGCAATGAGCAGTGCGCCGATCTGCTGGAGGCGGTTCCGCTGGCCGGCGTGTTGATCGCCCCGGATGAACGGATCGTTGCGGCCAATGCCCCTGCGCGAAGCCTGCTGGGCGAAGGCATCGTCGGGCGGCACTACATCACCGCGATCCGTCACCCCGCGGTTCTGGATGCGGTTGATGCCTGTCTCAGCGACGGCCAGACCCGGACGACCCGACATCTCACCAGCCAGGCCGGACGCGATCTGACCTATCTGGTCACGGCGGCGAGGGTCAAATCAGGGCAGGGCAGTGTCCTCGTCAGCTTAAACGACATCTCTCCGCTGGAGCAGGCGGGCCAGATGCGGCGCGACTTCGTCGCCAATGTCAGCCATGAGTTGCGCACCCCCCTGACCGCGCTGATCGGGTTCATCGACACGCTGCGAGGTTCGGCGCGCGAGGACCCCGCCGCTCAGGTACGGTTTCTCGACATCATGCGCAGCGAAGCGCACCGCATGGAACGGTTGGTCCGCGACCTACTTTCCCTCAGCCGGGTAGAGGGCGAAGAGCGCGTCCGCCCGACCGCGAGGGTGGACATCGCCGTGATCCTGCACTCGGTTCTCAACACGCTCGCCCCGCTGGCCGCGAAAACCGGCGTCGAATTTGTTCGCAACGCTCCGACCAGCGGCGCGATCGTTTCAGGCGATGAGGATCAACTGCGTCAGGTCGTGACCAACCTCGTGGAAAACGCGGTGAAATATGGTGGCGCCGGCGGCACCGTCGGCGCGGACCTAATCCTGTCGGATGCCCTGCCTGCCACTCGCGGGCCGGGGGTCGAACTGGTGATCTGGGACCGGGGACCGGGCATCCCTGAGATCCATGTGCCACGCCTGACCGAACGCTTTTACCGGGTGGATTCGCACCGGTCGCGCGAAATGGGCGGCACCGGGCTGGGGTTGGCCATCGTGAAGCATATCGTCACACGCCATCGCGGTCGGTTGCGGATCGAATCCGAAGTCGGGCAGGGCAGCCGCTTTATCGTTTCGTTGCCACGCGAAAAAGGCGTGTAACCGATGGATATTCAACCGTAATATTTGGCGCGTCTCGGGGTCGAACGTCGATATGGTGTCGAGTGGTCGCGCATTCCGCTGCCCGCCTGACGAAACGTCAGCCGGGAGTGTCATCAAACCGTTACACAAGCGTCACAAAACCATAGCGAACCACCCCTAGGAGGCAGGGTGAGGTCACCGGGGACGGTGGCCAAGACGCAACTCTTCAGGAGAAATCCATGTCCACGATGAAACTCACCGTCTCTCTGCTGGCACTCACGGCGGTTTCGGCCACGAGCGCCGCGGCGCGCGATCAGGTGCAGGTTGCCGGGTCCTCGACCGTTTTGCCCTACGCCTCCATCGTTGCCGAAGCTTTCGGCGAGAATTTCGACTTTCCGACCCCGGTGGTCGAATCCGGTGGCTCCTCCGCGGGGTTGAAACGGTTCTGCGAAGGCGTTGGCGAGAACACCATCGACGTCGCCAATTCCTCCCGTCGCATCCGCGAAAAAGAGGTCAAGGCCTGTGCGGACGCGGGCGTGAGCGACATCATCGAAGTGCGCATCGGGTATGACGGCATCGTCTTTGCCTCGCAGCTCGATGGCCCGGCCTATGACGCATTTGTCCCTGCCGAGATTTATCAGGCCCTGTCCGCGACCGTCCCGGTCGATGGCGAAATGGTCGCCAACCCCTACACCCAATGGTCCGAGATCAACGGCGATCTGCCTGGCGAAGACATCCTGGCCTTCATCCCCGGCACAAAGCACGGCACGCGCGAAGTGTTCGAGGAAAAGGTTCTGCTGCAGGGTTGCGAAGATACCGGCGCGCTGAAAGTGATGCTCGACGGCGGCATGGATGAAAAGGCGGCGGAAAAGGCCTGCATGGCGGTGCGGACGGACAACCGGTCCATCGACATCGACGGTGACTACACCGAGACCCTCGCGCGCATCGACTCCAACAGCAACGGCATCGGCGTCTTTGGCCTGGCGTTCTACGAAAACAACACAGACACGCTGAAGGTCGCGACCATGGGTGGGGTCGAGCCGACGACCGAAACCATTGCGGCCGGCGATTATCCGGTGTCACGTCCGCTCTACTTCTACGTCAAGAAGGCGCATATCGGCGTCATCCCCGGCGTGAAGGAATTCGCGGAATTCTTCGTCTCCGATGACATTGCAGGCCCCGATGGCCCGCTGGCAGAATATGGCCTCGTCTCCGATCCGGACCTCGCGGACACCCAGTCCATGGTCGCCGACGAAAACACCATCCAGACCTCAATGTAATCGCAAACGGGGCGGCCCTGCCGGGGCCGTCCCACCCTTGCCCGAACGTCTGCGGAACTGATCATGTCACCCATCTGGACCCTTCTCTTTGTCGTCGCGCTCGCCGCGATCGGCTATGGTGCCGGTCGCGCGCGGGCCATGCGCTCGGCCTCGGGCGACATCCGCAACCTGCATTCGCTGCCCTCCTATTACGGCGCGAACGCCATGCTCTCGGTGCTGGTGCCTGCGCTCGCCTTGATGGTGATCTGGTTGATCGTGCAACCCATGTTTATCGAAACCCGCGTCCAGCAACATATTCCGCCGCAATCCTACGCGGACAGCGGTGCGCTGAGCCTGATCATGTCGGACGTGCGCCGTGTCGCCGATGGGCTGACGGTCGCCGTGCGCGAGGGCGTTTTCAGCGTCGATGACGCGGCGGGCCTTAACAGCCAAAGCACCGATATCCGCGCGGCCCTTGGGTCTGTCGGTGTCGCGCTTGGCTCGGATGTCGAACCCTATGTGCTGAAGGCCGCGCAGGAGTATCGCGCGTTGAGCGGAACCGGTCAGACCTTGCGCAGCATCGCGGTGCTGGCATTGGCCCTTGCCGGTCTGATCTGGTCCCTGCGACGGACGAACCGGACATTCCGCGCGCGCAATGTGGTGGAGCGGGCGCTACTGGCGCTTTTGATCATGGCCGCCTCCATTGCGGTGCTGACGACCCTCGGGATCGTGTTGTCACTGGTCTTTAACACCGTGGAGTTCTTCAAGCTTTACCCCTGGACAGAGTTCTTCTTTGGCCTGACCTGGGCGCCGTCCTTCGGGGGCGGGTCCGAGCTGGGGATCCTGCCGCTGTTCTGGGGGACCTTCTACATCTCGCTGATCGCGCTTGCCGTTGCCGTGCCGATTGGCTTGTTCGCCGCCATCTACCTGTCGGAATACGCCTCACCGGCTGTGCGCGGCTTTGCCAAGCCGATGCTGGAGGTGCTGGCCGGGATCCCGACAATCGTCTACGGCCTTTTTGCGCTGCTGACGGTCGGGCCTGCGCTGGTCGCGCTTTTTGGACGCGAAGGCACGCTTGGCCTCAACTGGATGAGCGGCGGCACGGCTGTCATGACCGCCGGCCTGGTGATGGGCATCATGTTGATCCCGTTCATCTCGTCGCTATCGGACGACATTATCAATTCGGTGCCGCAATCGATGCGCGACGGCTCACTCGGCCTTGGCGCGACAAAGTCCGAAACCATCAAGCAGGTCGTACTGCCCGCCGCCTTGCCCGGCATCGTCGGGGCGATCCTGCTGGCGGCATCGCGCGCCATCGGCGAGACGATGATCGTCGTTTTGGGGGCAGGGGCCGCGGCCCGCCTGTCGATGAACCCCTTCGAGGCGATGACCACCGTGACGGCCAAGATCGTCAGCCAATTGACCGGGGATGCGGATTTCGCCTCACCCGAGGCACTGGTGGCCTTCGCGCTTGGCATGACGCTGTTCGTCATCACGCTCTGCCTCAACATCTTTGCCCTCTGGATCGTGCGCAAATATCGGGAACAATACGAATGACCGACGCCTCAATTCCATCCGCTTCTGTACCTGACGGGGCGCCGTCCGGTCGATCTTCGTCACTGCTGACGCTGGACGGTCGCGTGCGCCGTCGCAACGCCGCTGAACGACGTTTCCGCATGTATGGAATCGGCGCGGTCGCCATCGGGTTGATCTTCCTGGCCTTGCTGTTGGTCGCGATCGTTCGCAACGGCGGACCAGCTTTCACCCAGACCTTCATCACCGTGCCGATCGAGTTGGTCGAGGCAAAGCTCGACAAGACCGGCAACCGCGACCTTGATGAGATCAAGAAGGTCTCGACCTTCGGATACAAGCCACTGGTGGTTGACGGATTGTCTGTTCTGCTCACACGAAATGGCATCGATAACGTACTGACAAAGCGTAAGGATATCGCGAAGCTCATCTCCGCCTCCGCAGTGGGGCAGATCCGGGACCATGTGGTCGCAAACCCCGATCAAATCGGACAGACCGTAGAGTTTCGCCTGCTGGCCTCCTCGCGCGTCGACGGCTATTTCAAGGGCCGGGTGAGCCGCGAAAGCCTCGCGAGGGACAAGAACCTTGACGCCGCGCACCTCGATATTGCCGATGCACTGATGGCGCGCGGCGCGCTCGACCGGGCCTTCAACTGGAATTTCATCCTGGGCGCGGATGCGTCGGAATCTCGTCCCGAACAGGCGGGGATCGGGGTCTCCATGCTGGGGTCGTTCTTCATGATGCTGGTGGTGCTGGCATTGGCGCTGCCCATCGGGGTTGCGACGTCGATCTACCTTGAGGAATTCGCGCCGCAGAACCGCTGGACCGACCTGATCGAGGTAAATATCTCGAACCTCGCCGCCGTGCCCTCTATCGTCTTTGGCATCCTCGGGCTTGCCGTCTTCATCCAGTTCGCAGAGCTGCCCCAGTCGGCTCCGCTGGTCGGGGGGCTGGTGCTGACACTGATGACGCTGCCTACGATCATCATCTCGACGCGCGCGTCCCTAAAGGCGGTGCCGCCGTCGATCCGTGACGCGGCTCTCGGGGTCGGCGCCTCCAAGATGCAATCGGTCTTTCACCATGTGCTGCCGCTCGCCATGCCGGGCATCCTGACGGGGACGATCATTGGTCTGGCACAGGCGCTCGGTGAGACTGCGCCGCTGTTGCTGATCGGGATGGTGGGTTACATCGCCTCCAATCCGCCAGACGGGATCGCCAGCGGGTTTCTCGATCCGAATTCGGCCATGCCGGCGCAGATCTACGAATGGGCCAAGCGCGCGGACCCGGCTTATTATGAACGGGCGTGGGGCGGAATCATCATCCTGCTGCTGTTTCTGATGAGCATGAATATCATCGCCATCCTTCTGCGCCGTCGCTTTGAACGCCGCTGGTGAAATGGGAGACCGGAAAATGTATGACACAGCCGTGACGGAGCAGACCGTGGACCAGACGACAACCAAGATTTCAGCACGAAATGTGCAGGTCCACTATGCGGATACCCACGCGATCCGCGATGTGGACGTCAAGATAGAGGACAAGACCGTCACCGCCTTTATCGGCCCCTCGGGATGCGGCAAGTCGACCTTCCTGCGCACGCTCAACCGGATGAACGACACCATCGATATTTGCCGGGTGCAGGGCGAAATCCTTCTGGATGGTGAGAATATCTACGACCCGAAGGTCGACCCCGTGCAATTGCGCGCCAAGGTCGGCATGGTATTCCAAAAACCCAACCCCTTTCCAAAGTCGATCTACGACAATATCGCCTATGGACCAAGGATCCACGGATTGGCCAAGAACAAGGCGGATCTGGATGTTATCGTTGAGAAATCCCTGCGTCGCGGGGCGATCTGGAACGAGGTCAAGGACCGGCTGCATGCGCCGGGCACCGGGCTCTCGGGCGGGCAGCAGCAACGTCTGTGTATCGCGCGCGCCGTGGCGACCGAGCCCGAGGTTCTGTTGATGGACGAGCCTTGTTCCGCGCTCGACCCGATTGCCACCGGACAGGTCGAAGAACTGATCGACGAGCTGCGCAAGAATTACTGCGTGGTGATCGTTACGCATTCGATGCAACAGGCCGCACGGGTCAGTCAAAAGACCGCCTTCTTCCACCTTGGTAATCTCGTGGAATACGGCGATACCGGGGAAATCTTTACCAACCCGATCGACCCACGCACCGAAAGCTATATCACCGGCCGCATCGGCTGAACCGATCCCGTCCACGGAGAACACCATGGCAGAGCAACATATCGCATCCGCCTTCGACCGCGACCTCGAAGGTATCCAGGCCAAGATCATGAAGATGGGCGGATTGGTCGAAGCCGCTATCCTGGACGCCGCCCAGTCGCTGGAGACTCGTGACGTGGAGCTGGCCGAACAGGTCAGGGCAGGGGACAAGGCCATCGATGCGCTGGAAGAGATGATCACCGAAGACGCGGCCCGTGTCATTGCCCTGCGCGCGCCCACGGCGGGAGATCTGCGCATCGTGCTGTCGGTGATGAAGATTTCCGGCAACCTCGAACGCATTGGCGATTATGCGAAAAACATGGCCAAACGGACCTCTATACTGGCCGAGATGACGCCGATTGACGGCTCTCCCACAGCCCTGAGGCGAATGGCGCGTGAGGTCAACGAGATGTTGAAGGACGCGCTCGACAGCTACATCCAGCGCGATGTGGCCAAGGCGCGTGACGTGATCAACCGCGATGGCGACGTCGATCAGATGTATAACGCCCTTTTTCGCGAATTCCTGACCTTCATGATGGAAGACCCTCGCAACATCACACCCTGCATGCACTTGCACTTCATGGCCAAGAACACCGAACGAATGGGCGATCACGTGACCTCCATCGCCGAGCAGGTCATCTACCTCGTCACCGGCGACACCCCGGAGGAGCCACGCGTCAAACGCGATAATACGTCCACGGACAAATCGCTTGCACCCGACTGATCGGAGAGACCAGATGCCCGACCAACCGACCGTCCTGGTCGTCGAAGACGAACCCGCACAACGCGAAGTTCTGGCCTACAACCTTGAAGCCGAAGGATTTCGCGTCACGCGCGCCGAAAACGGCGAAGAGGCATTGTTGCTGATTCAGGAAGACACGCCCGATATCATCGTCTTGGACTGGATGCTGCCGAATGTCTCGGGCATCGAGGTTTGCCGCCAGCTCAAGATGCGTAGTGAAACGCGCGCCGTGCCCATCATCATGCTCTCGGCGCGCTCCGAAGATGTGGACCGCGTCAGGGGGCTGGAAACCGGCGCCGATGATTACGTGGTCAAACCGTACTCGGTGATCGAACTGATGGCGCGTGTGCGCGCGCAGCTGCGCCGCACGCGCCCGGCAAGCGTCGGAGAGCGGCTGGAATACGACGGGATCGTGCTGGACAGCGAAACCCATCGGGTGACCCGCGAGGGCCAGGTGCTAAAGCTTGGCCCGACGGAATTCAGGTTGCTGACGACATTCATGGAGAAACCCGGCAGGGTCTGGAGCCGCGATCAACTTCTCGATCGGGTCTGGGGCCGCGACATCTATGTCGACACGCGGACCGTAGATGTGCACATCGGCCGCTTGCGAAAAGCGCTGTGCCAATTCGGAGGGGGAGATCCGCTGCGCACGGTTCGGGGTGCCGGGTACGCTTTGGGTTGATGGGGTGGATATATCCTGCGGTTGCAACGGCATAACATTTAACGCATAATTGGTATTATGTTATGATTTGAGATGCGGCTACGAAGGTATATGCGAAAAATATTCAGTCTTTTCAAAAGTCTAAGTGCCTAAGTTCTCACATTGCTCGAGCGTCCCATTATTCCACAGGTTCGAACACCCCCCGTGCACCAATGATAAATCATCCTCCTGGCGACCTGAGTACGCATATGCAAAAAAGGTCCGCCCCAAGGGACGGACCTTCTGGTCTGTAATGACCTGCAAGTGGCGGCTTAGCGCACCACGCGCACGATCTTGCGCTCCTGATCGACCAGAACCGGCGTTCCGTTCAAGTAGGCGTACTGGTAGTCGCTTTCAGGCACTGCAACGAGGCTGACTTCGGCCGGGATACCCGCACCGACGACGACTTCGCCCTCTACGTAGATCGGATCAAGCGGGTTGGACTGCACGTAGGTCACGGTCCGCTCGGGAACGGTCGCGGCACCGGCGACGGCACCAGCTGCCAGTGCACCGGCCACAGCAGCGGGACCACCGATCGCGGACATCGCGATAGCACCAGCGGTCAGACCGCCCACGGCGGCGGCACCGGCGCGCTCTTCTTCGTTCATGTCAACGGTCGCGACGTCCAGACGCTCGACGTTTTGGTAAACGACGGTCGGCTCGCTGTCGATCGACGCGGTCAGATAAGGGCTGTAGGCCCAGCCCTGCGTGCCTTCAAAGGTCACTTTGCACCATGCGGCGTCCAGAACACATTCCTGAACTTCGACCATGGCTTCGCCCGGGATCACGTTCAGGATCTCGCCGCGCGGATCCGGCATGGAGCGCAGGTTGAGGTCCGTGGTCGCCGTCGCATTGGTCGCGGCGATGGAAGTGGTTGCAGTCAGAATGGCTGCGGCGCTGAGGCCTGCTATCTTGGCGTACATGTCGTATATCTCCTCTATTTCTCAACCACATATCGTGGTAAAGGCGCAAGGCAATGGTGTTTACCTTGCTGCTGGTTGGCCAACGATCCGACGCCGAAATTGGTTCAATTTTTTTTCCGCGGTCGTGGCGGAATATCGCCAGTCTGAAGGGCATAAGGCCCGATACCACGGCTAGGGCATCCGCTCGCTTGGCCCCGGTTTGCATCCAAGCCCGAGGCGCACATTCAGCTTAGCACCTCAGTCGACCAGAGAGATATTCACCCGGCGGTTCTGCTTGCCCTTGTTCTCGACCTTGCCAATCGCAACGCGGCCGATCTCGGCGGTGCGCGCCACATGTGTGCCCCCGCAAGGCTGCAGATCGACCTGCGCTGGTCCGTCCCCAATCCGCACGAGACGGATGCGCCCTGCCCCTCGCGGCGGTTGGACAGACATGGTCTTGACGAGGCCGGGGTTGGCATCGAGTTCATCCTCGGTGATCCATTCGGCGCTGACGGGCAAATCCTGCGCGATGAGGTCATTCAAAACGACCTCCAGCGCGCCCTTGTCCTCGGGTGCGGTCGGCATCACGAAATCGAGGCGACTTTTGTCCGCGCCGATCTGACCGCCGGTGACCGGCAGGGGTATCACGACGGTCAGCAGATGAAGCGCTGTGTGCATCCGCATATGACGCAGCCGGACTCCCCAATCTAGGTCCTGCTCAACCTCCGCGCCCTCGGGGGGCGGTGTCTCATCAGCGGCGGGGATCAGCACGATCTCACCGCCTTGCCCCTTTACCGTCGTGGCGACGACCATGGTCCCTCCGGCCCAGCTTAATCGGCCGCGATCGCCCGGCTGGCCGCCCGAGGTGGCGTAGAACAGAGATTGATCCAGCACCACACCGCCCTGCTCTGTGATCCGTGTCACGCGGGCCGGGGCTGTCGTGAGATAGGTATCGTCCATAAACAGCTGCGTGGTCATCGTGCTCCGTCCTCTGCTCCCGCTGATCCGTCGGAACCGTCATCGGCGGCGTCCTCGGACCTGTGCAGATCCTCGGCCTCCAGATGCTGGCGGCCTTGGGTCTTGCGCGACGTCCGGGTGCGGTCCTCGGGCGCGCGCGCCTCTGCCTCGGCCTTCGTCTCCGCCCGCGTCGGCGAGCGTGACTGCGCGCCGGACCCGGAGGTCGGGGTGATAGGCTCAGCTTCGTCAGCCCCTGCCCCACTCCTGGGCGGACCGGAGGGGCTACCGCGCAGTGTCTCGGGATTGCGCAACCAGATGTCGCGCTGGGCAAAGGGTATTTCGATCCCTTCGGCAGCAAAACGCTCCGATATCTGGTGGTTCATCTCGGTCTGCACATCCAGAATGGCGGTCACGTCGCGCAAGATCGCGCGGATCTCAAAATCGACGCTGTCCGCGCCGAACCCCTTGAACAACACGTAGGGCGGCGGATTCAGCAAGACCATCGGTTGCGCTTCTGCGACGTCTTGCAGGAGGGCCTGCACCTTGCGGGTGTCGCTGCCATAGGCCACGCCGACCGGCACGATGATGCGCCCGACGAGGTTGCCGCGCGTCCAGTTCGTCACCGTTCCGGACACCAGATCGGCGTTGGGCACGATGACATCCGTGCGATCAAACGTCTCGATCCGGGTGGAGCGGACCGAGATGTCGCGCACGTAACCCATCTGGTCGCCAACCTCGATCCAATCCCCGATAGAGATCGGGCGTTCGATGAACAGGATGATCCCCGAGACGAAGTTCGACACGATGTTCTGCAACCCGAACCCAATGCCGAGCGACAGCGCACCGGCAACAAAGGCGAGCGCCGACAGGTCCACCCCAGCCGAGGTCACGGCGATCAGCCCAGCGGCAAAGATCCCCAGATATCCGACCCCCGCCGCTACGGCGTTTTGCCCGCCGGGGTCCAGTTTCGTCTTGGGCAAGACCTGTGAGCGTAGCGCCGTCTGTAGCAATCGAGTGGCGACATAGCAGATGCCGAAAACGATCACGAAAGTCATGAAGTCCGTCGGGCTGACGCGGGTGTCCCCGACGGTGAAGCCTTCGACGAAACGCGCCCATAATTCGGTGAGGTCAGTGACGCGCGCGCCCCAGATCAGCGCAAAGGCCGGCAACGACGCCACCGCCAATGCAAAACCCGCCAGCACGGGGGTCAGCGCCTCGTTCACGCCATCGCGGTTGCGCGTGAAGAGGATGTAGATTTCGTTCACCAGGCGCTGCAGGACCGCCAGCAGCCCCAGCAACATCAAGGTGGCGATGGTCGGAAAGACCAGCGCCTCGCCCGCGTTGAAATAACCGATCCCCGCAAAGGCCGGCCCGGCAAAGGCCACGACGATGACCCCGCGGGACAGGAGCGAGATCACCCGCCCGCGGAAGTCCGTCTCGAACTCCTCAGCGTTGTCGCGCCGCGTTGCCCGCAGCATCAATTGACCCATGCGCGCCAAGGCGACACCCGCCAGAACCAGCAGCGGAAAGGTCAGGACGTTGACCACTTCGGGCGACCAATCGAGTTGCCGCGCCATCGCATGTAACGGCGCGCGCAACAGCAACACGACCCCCAGAAGGGAGGCCAGGAACCGCCCCTGTGTTCGCGCACTACGGTCAAGATCGAGGGGCGAAACAAAGGTCTCGCCCCGTGGGAAAATCTGTCCGCCCAACCACCGGGCGGCGAAAAAGGCAAAGCCCGCCGCCGGTAACGATTTCGCCAGAACATCGCCGCGTGTGCCCAGCATCTGCGTCAGTTGCAGCGCCGCCGAGAACAACAGCAGGCCCACCACCGGCAAGATGATTTGGCCGAGCGATACAACCAACCCGGCGAGCCAGCGTTCGGCGGTACGTCCACGCTCCTCAACCGAGGTGACGAGCAATTCGACCCAAAGGCGCCCCCGCAAAACCAGAGCGATGGCCAGCAGGAACAACCCGCCGGAGACCGGCAAATTGCGGCGAAACTCCCCCCGGCTGGTTTCCTTGTCCCAGTTGGTGCGCAGGTCAACTGCGATCCGGTAGAAATAATCGACCACGGCCTCGATCGCCGGGGGCCAGTTCACCGGGTTCAGCGGTGTCGGCCCCAGTTCGAGCAACTCGCTGGTCTGGCGATCGCGCAGGGTCTGGTCGATCTGCTGGATCAACGCGTCGGCACGGCTAAAGGCCACCTCTGCGCGCTGCACGGGCGATTTCAACTCATTGAGGCGGGTGTTCAACTCTGCGCGTTGCCGCGCGGTATCGGGAGGCTCTTCTCCCTCCTCCGGCTTGGCTCCGAGAGCGGCAATCTGGGCGTTTACGGCCGCAATGGGGGCTGTGTTGGCCGCCTCGGCATCCTGGAACTGTTCCCGCCAATTGGCGAGTTCAGCGCGCAACGACTCCAACGCCGTGTTGGAGGCCTGCGACGCTTCGACCGCCGCTTCTGCACGCGCGGCGACTGTTTCCCAGGCGTCA
>PAPR01000066.1 GCA_002709085.1 Pseudooceanicola sp.
CCCCCGGTGCTACACCTGCCGGTTCACGCGCCGCGCCCTACCATATTCAGCCCTTTCCCCGCCTGACGATCCGTGCGATAGGGACGCGCCAAGTGATCCCACCCAAGGAGATATCCGATGGAGATTCGCGAGGCCCTGACCTTCGACGACGTCCTGCTTGTTCCCGCAGCTTCCTCCGTGCTGCCCTCGACCGCGGACACACGGACCAAGGTAACGCGCTCCATCGCCCTCAATATCCCGCTTCTGTCCTCGGCCATGGACACGGTGACCGAAGCTCGAATGGCGATCTGCATGGCGCAGTCCGGTGGCATGGGGGTCATTCACCGCAACCTCGACATCCTGCAGCAATCCGAAGAAGTGCGGCGCGTCAAACGGTTCGAATCCGGGATCGTCTACAAACCGATCACCCTGCGCGCGGATCAGACGCTGGCCGATGCCAAGGCTCTGCAGGCCCAATACCGCGTCTCGGGTTTTCCCGTGGTGGACGAGACGGGTCGTGTCGTCGGGATCGTCACCAACCGCGACATGCGCTTTGCCTCGGATGACAAGACGCCGGTGCATGCGATGATGACCTCCGACAATCTCGCGATCCTGCACGAACCTGCCGACCGTGGCGAGGCGCTGTCGCTGATGAAGGCGCGGCGGATCGAAAAGCTGCTGATCACCGACAAGGCGGGCAAGCTCACCGGTTTGCTGACCCTGAAGGACAGCGCCCAGGCCGTGCTGAACCCGACCGCCTGCAAGGACGCCTTGGGCCGTCTGCGGGTCGCCGCGGCGACCACCGTGGGCGACGCGGGGTTCGAGAGATCCGCCGCGCTGGTCGATGCGGGCTGTGACCTCATCGTCATCGACACGGCCCATGGCCATTCAGAGGGCGTCGCGCGCGCGGTCGAGCGGGTGAAGACCCTCTCCAACGAGGTACAGGTCGTGGCTGGCAACGTCGCCACCGCCGAAGCCACGCGCGCCCTGATCGGGGCCGGTGCGGATGCGGTCAAGGTCGGTATCGGCCCCGGCTCGATCTGCACCACCCGCATGGTCGCGGGCGTCGGCGTGCCGCAGCTGACCGCGATCATGGATTGCGCGGGCGCTGCCGGCGACACCCCGGTGATCGCTGACGGCGGCATCAAGTTCTCGGGCGATTTCGCCAAGGCGATTGCCGCCGGGGCCTCTGTCGCCATGGTCGGCTCGATGATTGCGGGGACGGATGAAAGCCCGGGCGAAGTGATCCTCTATCAGGGGCGGTCGTTCAAATCATATCGCGGCATGGGCAGCCTCGGCGCGATGGCGAACGGCTCTGCCGACCGGTATTTTCAAAAAGACGCGGCCTCTGACAAGCTGGTTCCGGAGGGGATCGAGGGTCAGGTGCCCTACAAGGGTCCCGCGGGCGCGGTGGTGCACCAGATGGTCGGCGGTCTGCGTGCCGCCATGGGCTACACCGGCTGCGCGACGGTCGATGAAATGCGCCGCAACTGCAATTTCGTCAAGATCACCGGGTCGGGGCTGAAGGAAAGCCACGTGCATGATGTCCAAATTACCCGCGAGTCGCCGAATTACCGGATCGGGTAGGGGCTAGGGGAAGAGAGCGCCAACCGCGTATCGCTCTTCGACCGCAATCTGCAAAGCTTACAGCGTAAGCCGGGTAGGCCTTGGGTTTCCCTAGCCGAACGCGCTACTCTCCAAATGGAACGCGCCCCCAACAAACCTACCGCAGCGCGGCCTGACAGCCGATCAGTGCCGCGTCGTCCGCTGTGATCAGGCTGATCTGCACGTCCGCGAGAAACGGATAGGGGTCATAAGCCTCGGCCAGCCGTCTCAGCACGACCTCTCGCGCGGGTCCGTCCAGCATCGCCCGTGCGACGCCGCCGCATAGATAAAGCCCACCCTGCGGCATCATCGCATACATCTGGTCGCGCAGCATATCCGCGAGACAATGCGCAAAGAGGCTGTCCGCGTCCCCCGCCATCGCGCTGCGCATGCCGGCGAGGCCGCGCCCGCTGAGCAAGGCGTCGTAGTTTGCCGGGACGGGGTAATCAGCCGCGCGCAGCCGGTCCGCGATGCTCCCCGGCAGACCGCACATGCCCACCTCGGTCGCGAGGACCGCGCGGCTGTCCCCGTGGTGCAGGCCGGGGGCCGCGTTGAACCCGGTGCCGCAGTTCACCACCAGCCATTGCCCGTCCGGCGACGGCACACCAGTGCGCAGGATGTCCTGATCCGTTTCGCGCAAATCCGGCACGGCTAGCGCCTGCGCGGTCAGGTCGTTGATCATTCGCACCGGTCCATCGGTGCGCGTGGCGAGGTACGTCTCCTCCACCACCCAGTCGCGGTTCGTCATGCGCACCCGTCCGCCATTGACCGGCCCTGCCACCGCCAGCGCGATTGCGTCGACCGCGCCCAGCCGAGAGACAACCTCATCAAGCGCCTCCGCGAAGGTCGGGTGGTCGTCATTGCGCAGGGTGATCCGGGTCTGCGGATCAATCCGGCCGTTTCTGGACAATGCGAACCGGGCGTTGGTCCCGCCGATATCGCCCAGTAGTGCTGTCTCGCCCATGCAAAAGCTCCGTTCTGTGGCGTGATCATAAGTCGATCTGTCGCAAACGAAAGAGGCCGCAATTCCCGGCAGGGGGAGAGCACTCGCATCCGGCCCTTTCCCTCGCCCGCGCGCTTGGCTATCCCTCGTGCAACTGAAAGGATTTCGCCATGACACCAGAGGCCAGGATCGCCGCTGCCGCTGACCTGCTGGACCGTATCCTTGCCGGCGAACCGGGCGAGAAGGCCTTGACCGCATGGGCTCGGCGTAGCCGCTTTGCCGGGTCCGGGGATCGCGCGGCAGTGCGCGATCTGGTTTATGAAGCCCTTCGGTGCCGGCGCAGCCACGCGCTCCTCGGCGGCTCGGAATCCGGGCGAGGTCTGATGCTGGGTGGGCTGATCGCCGCCGGAATCGACCCCTCGACCCGGTTCACCGGAGAGGGCTATGCCCCCGAGGCGTTGCGCCCCGAGGAGGCCACGCTCGCCCGCCGCGACCCCCAGGACACCCTTGCCGCCGCCCCGCCGGCGGAGGCCTGCGACATGCCCGATTGGCTCTGGCCCGAGCTGACGCGCGCCCTCGGTGACCGGACCGCCGCAATTGCCCGCCTGATGCAAAGCCGCGCCCCCGTATTCCTGCGCGTTAACCTGCGCAAAGGCGATGTCGCGGCGGCGCAAGCGCGACTGGCAGAGGACGGCGTGACCACCCGGCCGCATCCCCTGGCGGCGACCGCTCTGGAGGTGATCGAGGGGCCGCGCCGCATTGCCCGTAGCGCCGCCTATACCGATGGTCTGGTGGAACTGCAGGACGCCGCTTCGCAGGCACTGACGGGTGAATTGCCTCTGAGCGATGGCATGCGGGTGCTTGATTTCTGCGCCGGGGGTGGGGGCAAGACGCTGGCGATGGCGGGTCGGATCAAGGGGCAGTTTACCGCCCACGATGCCAATGTCGCCCGCCTGAAGGACCTGCCGCCACGGGCCGCGCGCGCCGGGGTGGCTGTGACGCTCAGCGCCGATCCGCAGGGGCCGTTTGACCTTGTTTTGTGCGATGTGCCCTGTTCGGGCAGCGGGGCGTGGCGGCGCGCGCCCGAAGGAAAATGGGCGTTGCGCGCCGAAACCCTTGCCGGGTTGAACCGCACGCAGGACGAGATCCTCGACCGCGCGGCCCTCCTGGTCGGAGCGGGCGGAACACTGGCCTATGCGACCTGTTCGATGCTGCCCTGCGAGAACCGCGCGCGTATCGAGGCGTTTTTCGCGCGGTCCCCGGGCTGGACCTGCGTGGCAGAGCGGCAGTGGCTCCCCGATGAGGGCGGCGACGGGTTTTACCTCGCGCAGCTGACGCGGGGAGAGTAGGCACGGCAGCATTCTGCTTCGTCGTGTTAATCGAAACTTAACCTCCTTGCGTTTACCTGGGCGCTGAGGAGGTCCCGTGACCGCAGCAAACACAGTCCCGATCCGTGCAAAACGCTTTGGTGGACGACCCCGTGCCGGTCCTGTCCCTGCGCATGGGGTGGAACCCAATTCGTGGCCCGTCTCCCCGCCGACGGGATCGCGCAGTGGCCGCCCGCAGCGACGGCTCGCGCTGCTCCTGATGGTGCTGGCCCTGGTGATGCTCGGCCTGTCAGATGCCATCGCTTACAGGCTCGCGCACCCGACATTGGTCTTGTCTTTCGCGGCGGCGGCGGCCACGCTGTTCATTATCGCCGCCGGCGTTGCCATCTGGTCGGTCTACCAGATGCGTGATCAGAAACGCAGATCCACGGGAACGGCCATGACCCGCATTCTGGACGCCATGTCGTTTGCCGCCCTCGTCACGGACCGGGACCTGCGCCCGATTGCCGCCAACGCGCGCGCCCGCGATCTTTTCATACCTGCGGAAGGTGAGCGCTGGATCACCGGCGATGCTATACCACCCCCACTACTGACGACCATGGCGGCCATCCGCCCCGGCCTTACCGATCCGGACCGCAATACCGCGCTCGACCGGCGGCTCGCGGTCGACGGGACGACATGGACGCTTAGCGGGCAGGTCATATCGGACGACCGGCTACTGTGGCGGATCGATCTGGCGGCCGATCGCGCGCGCAATGCGGTGGATGACAGCCTGCCCGTGCTCGCCCTCGGCTCCGACGGGGGGGTGAGCTATGCTAACGAGACAGCCATCGCGATGTTGGGCAAAAACCCGCACCATATCGGTGACGTTCTGGGCGACGACCGACCTGTCTCTGGCACGACACGCATCGCTCGCACGAGTGGCGGGGAGCGCAAAGTTCTGATCGTTGACCTCTCTAGCGGGGCGGAATGTCGCGAAATCGCTCTTGTTCCCCTGCCGCCCGACCCGACCAGCCCCCAATCGACCCCTCTTCAATCGGCCCCACCGGATTGGGACCGCTTCGAGACCCTTCCCGTACCGCTGCTCTGGCTCACGCCAGACGGTCGGGTGATCAAGGCAAATCGGGTCGCGGTTCAGCTGATCGGGCCCGGCTGTGAGGTCGGCGCCCGGCTGGGTGATCTGACCGAGGGCTTGGGCAGACCCGTCAGCGATTGGCTGGACGAAGCGCTCTCGGGCCATCGCAAGAACAGTCCGGAGTTCTTGCGTGTCACCGCCTCGGACCGCGAAACTTTCGTGCAGATCTCGCTGAAACCGCTGACAGAGGGGGGGGAGGCCTCGCTTCTCGCTGTGCTGAGCGATGCCACCGAACTCAAGACCCTCGAAGCGCAATTCGTGCAAAGTCAGAAAATGCAGGCCATCGGGCAACTCGCCGGGGGTGTGGCGCATGATTTCAACAATCTCCTGACTGCCATATCCGGGCATTGCGACCTCCTGCTGTTGCGCCACGACAACGGTGATCTGGACTACGCCGATCTGATGCAGATCAACCAGAATGCCAATCGCGCTGCCTCTCTCGTCAGCCAGCTTCTGGCCTTTTCGCGCAAGCAGACCCTGCGCCCTGAAGAGATCGATCTGCGCGAGACGATTTCGGACCTTACCCATCTTCTGAACCGGTTGGTCGGCGAAAAGGTCACCCTTTCCTTCAGCCACGACCCGGTGCTCAGCGCGGTGCGCGCGGACAAGCGGCAATTGGAACAGGTGCTGATGAACCTCGTTGTGAACGCGCGCGACGCCATTCCGCGGGGCGGAGAGATTCGCATTGTCACAGAATGTGTGACCTACGCCGCCCCGCATGGCCGCGATCGCGTGACCGTGCCGCCGGGCGATTACGTCGCCGTCAAAGTCATCGACACGGGCTGCGGAATTCCCGAGGACAAGCTCACCAAGGTGTTTGAACCGTTTTACACCACCAAGCGCGTAGGTGAGGGCACGGGGCTTGGCCTCTCCACCGCCTATGGTATCATCAAGCAGTCCGGCGGATATATCTTTGCCGAAAGCACCGTGGGCGCAGGGACGTGTTTCACCCTGCTGTTTCGCGCTTTCAAGAACGACGCTGCAATGGTGGCTAAGACGGTAGAAGCCGCCAAACCGTCAGCTCGCCACGCCGAAGGGGTCGTGCTCCTGGTCGAGGACGAGGCCCCGGTTCGCGCCTTCGCCTCCCGCGCGCTACGCCTGCGCGGCTACACCGTGCTCGAGGCAGAAAGCGGGGAAGAGGCGCTGGAGGTCATCTCGGACCCCGCCACACAGGTCGACATTTTTGTGACCGACGTGGTGATGCCCGGCATGGATGGCCCGACCTGGGTACGAAAGGCGCTGGAGACGCGACCGGACGTGCACGTTGTCTTTGTATCCGGCTACGCGGAGGAGCATTTCAGCGACGATCAGGCCAAGATTCCGAATTCTGTCTTCCTGCCAAAACCCTTCTCTCTCAGTGAGTTGACGCAAACCGTGCAAGAGGTGGTCGGTTAACCGGCGTAGGGCGCGATCCCGCTGTACAACGCAAACTCCTCCGCGCGCTTGCGCCGCAGCTTCGCGGCCACTTCGACGTCAAGGCTGAGCGCGATCTCGGGTGAGACATTCTCTCGGGTCAGCGTGATGCTTTGCCCCAGACGTGCCTCGAGATATCGGTGGAGCACGGGCTGATCCTCGTAGCGAAAAAACCTCGTGACTCGCGTGCCATTTCCAGCGGGTTCGACGAACTTTGCCTGACTGCCGACATTCGCATACCCCGGCTGCTCACCGCGGCAATACCCCTCCACGAAATTGTCAAAGCTGACGTCGAGCGTGTTATTTGGGCGCCCCGCCATGAACGGTCGGCGACGATAGCGGTACCAACTGCCCAGCCACGACACGGGTTCGCGGATAACAGCAATGATTTCAAGATCTTCGCCGATGAATTTGTCAAGCATGGGACGGAAGAATCTGTTGTAACGAAAGACCGGCGCGTGCTTCAACTCCGGCGGGTCGTTCACCACGATGTCCGCGACCGGGCCAAGGGCCTTCTCCCAAGCTGTCGTCCCGGTCTTGGGAACTGACAGGAAGACCAGCTTGGCCTTTGCAAACACGAGCATCTGTCACCCTTCGCCACGAACCAAAAAAAATTTCGAGATCATCAACCACTTCTTAACCAGACTCGGAAAGAGTGTCAGTCAGAAAGATTTTAGTTGAGATGTTCTTGCTTTGATCCCATATAGGAACAAGAGTAGAACAAAGGCGGTCATTGCCGCTGATAAACGGGTATGGAATAAGGGGCTGAATTGATGGCAACGGCAGATCTTCTCACGATGGACAGCAAGCGCGACGAGAACAAGCAAAAGGCGCTCGATAGCGCCTTGGCCCAGATCGAACGGCAGTTCGGCAAGGGGTCGATCATGAGACTCGGGGGCAAAGATGCCATTCAGGAGATTGAGGCGACCTCCACCGGTTCGCTCGGACTGGATATCGCCCTCGGGATCGGCGGCCTGCCCAAAGGTCGCATTGTCGAGATTTATGGCCCCGAATCCTCGGGTAAGACCACGCTGACCCTCCATTGCGTCGCGGAAGAGCAAAAGAAGGGCGGGGTCTGCGCCTTTGTCGACGCCGAACATGCGCTTGACCCCGGATACGCGCGCAAGCTGGGCGTGGATCTGGACGAACTTCTGATCTCCCAACCCGACACCGGTGAACAGGCGCTGGAGATTGTGGATACGCTGGTGCGCTCCGGGGCCGTCTCGATGGTGGTGGTCGACTCCGTTGCGGCGCTGACCCCGAAGTCTGAGCTTGAGGGCGACATGGGCGACAGTTCCGTTGGCGTGCATGCCCGCCTGATGAGCCAGGCGATGCGCAAGCTCACCGGTTCGATTGCGCGGTCCAATTGCATGGTGATCTTCATTAACCAGATTCGCATGAAGATTGGCGTGATGTTCGGCAGCCCCGAGACGACGACGGGCGGGAACGCGCTGAAGTTCTACTCCTCCGTCCGCCTCGATATTCGCCGCATCGGCGCGATCAAGGACCGCGATGAGATTGTCGGCAACCAGACCCGCGTCAAGGTGGTCAAAAACAAGGTCGCGCCGCCGTTCAAACAGGTCGAGTTCGACATCATGTACGGTGCGGGCATCTCCAAGACCGGCGAATTGCTGGACCTCGGGGTCAAGACCGGCGTGGTCGACAAATCCGGCTCCTGGTATTCTTACGGTGATGAACGGATCGGACAGGGCCGGGAAAACGCCAAGGTCTTTCTCAAGGATAACACCGGCATCGCGCTTGAGATCGAGGACAAGATCAGAGCATCGCATGGGTTGGAATTCGACTCCGGTGACCGGGGTGGCGATGACGATGTGCTGGACGGTTAACGCCGACTGATACCAACGCCAGGCCCCGGCGCAGCGATGCGTCGGGGCTTTTGCATTCCCGGACCGCAATTTGGCGCGCATTTACCTTTACCCGCTGGCTCACAATGTTTATTTCCGGCCCAACTGATGCCTGAATGAAAGACCGCCATGACGAGCCTCGCCGACATCCGCGCGACCTTCCTGAATTATTTCGAAAGGCAGGGGCACCAGATCGTGCCGTCCTCTCCGCTCGTGCCGCGGAACGACCCGACCCTGATGTTCGCGAATTCCGGTATGGTGCAGTTCAAGAACCTGTTCACCGGGGTCGAGACGCGCGATTATTCCCGCGCCACCTCGGCGCAGAAATGCGTGCGTGCGGGCGGTAAGCACAACGATCTGGACAACGTCGGCTATACCGCGCGTCACCATACCTTTTTCGAAATGCTGGGGAATTTCAGCTTCGGCGATTACTTTAAATCCGAGGCGATTCCCTTTGCTTGGGAATTGATCACGAAGGAACTGTGCATCCCTAAGGAAAAGCTGCTGGTCACGGTTTACCATACCGACGACGAGGCGGCGGAGATGTGGAAGAAGGTTGCGGGTCTCTCGGACGACCGGATCATCCGCATCGCCACCAACGACAATTTCTGGCAGATGGGCCCAACCGGGCCATGTGGGCCCTGTACCGAGATTTTCTACGACCACGGCGAGGAATTCTGGGGTGGCCCTCCGGGCAGCCCGGATGAGGATGGCGACCGATTCATCGAGATCTGGAACATCGTCTTCATGCAGAACGAGCAGTTCGAGGACGGCTCGCGTCGCGAATTGGCCGCGCAATCCATCGACACCGGTATGGGGATTGAACGGGTCGCCGCACTGCTGCAAGGGACCAACGACAATTACGCCACAGATCTGATGCGTGCGCTGATCGAGGACTCCGCGCATGAAACCTCGACCGATCCCGACGGACCTGGCGCGACTCATCATCGGGTGATCGCGGATCATCTGCGCTCCACCTCCTTTCTGATCGCGGATGGGGTCATGCCTTCGAACGACGGGCGCGGTTATGTGCTGCGGCGGATCATGCGCCGCGCCATGCGCCATGCGCATCTGCTGGGCGCGAAGGATCCGCTGATGCATCGCCTCGTGCCGGAACTGGTGCGTCAGATGGGCGAGGCCTATCCCGAATTGCGACAGGCCAAACCGCTGATCGAAGAAACGCTGAAACTGGAAGAAACCCGCTTTCGTCAGACGCTTGAGCGCGGTCTCAAACTGCTGGACGAAGAGCTGGACACGTTGGACGAGGGCGCGGCCTTGCCAGGTGAGGCGGCTTTCAAGCTCTACGACACTTTCGGGTTTCCGCTGGATCTGACGCAGGACGCCCTGCGCGAAAAGGGGCGCAGCGTTGACACCGGCGGGTTTGACACCGCCATGGCCGAGCAAAAGGAGAAGGCCCGCGCTGCCTGGGCCGGCACCGGGGAATCCGCCGATCTGACGGTCTGGTTCGACATTGCCGACCAGCACGGTGCGACCGATTTCCTTGGCTATGACACCGAACAGGCCGAGGGCGTTATTCTCGCCATCATCAAGGACGGCGCTTTGGTGCCGGAGCTGGGCAAGGGTGAGCAAGGCTGGATCGTCACTAATCAGACGCCGTTTTACGGCGAAAGTGGCGGCCAGGTCGGCGACACCGGCGTTCTGCGTCGCCTTGATGACGAGGCCGACGTTGCGTCAGTCACAGACACGCAGAAGATGGCGAACGGCCGGATCTACGCCCATGCCGTGAGCATCGACAGCGGCATCTTCAAGGCCAGCGAACCGGTGGTGCTGGAGGTTGACAATGCGCGCCGCAGCTCCATCCGCGCCAACCATTCCGCGACGCACCTGTTGCATGAGGCGCTGCGCGAGGCGCTTGGCGATCACGTGGCGCAGCGTGGATCGCTGAACGCCCCGGACCGCCTACGGTTTGATTTCAGCCATTCCACCGCTTTGACGCCCGAGCAGTTGTCCCGGGTCGAGAGCGACGTGAACGATTATGTCCGTCAGAATACGCCGGTCGAAACCCGGATCATGACCCCGGATGATGCGCGCGGTATTGGCGCGCAGGCTCTGTTCGGTGAGAAATACGGCGACGAGGTGCGCGTCGTGTCCATGGGGCGCAAGGACACCGGCAAGGGGCACGATGGCCAGACCTATTCGCTGGAACTTTGCGGTGGCACCCATGTGGCCCGCACCGGGGACATCGGGGCCTTTGCGCTGAGCGGAGAGACGGCGTCTTCGGCCGGTGTGCGCCGGATCGAGGCGCTGACCGGGCGCGCGGCGATCGAGGCGTTGCGTGGACGTGACGCCGCCCTTGGCCGTATCGAGACCATGCTGAAAGTGACTGGCGACGAGGCCGTGACACGCGTGAAGGCGATCATGGACGAACGGCGTGCGTTGCAGAACGAGGTGGCGCAACTGCGCCGTGAACTCGCCATGTCCGGTGCCGCATCCGGCGGGGCAGGGCCGTCGGGCGGCGCTGATGCGCGTGAGATCAATGGGATCAGCTTCCTTGCCCAGTCGTTGAGCGGCGTGTCCGGCAAGGATTTGCCCGCGCTGATCGACCAGTTCAAGGCACAGATCGGTTCCGGCGCCGTGCTCTTGATCGCTGACACAGGCGGCAAGGCGGCGGTCGCAGCCGGGGTGACGCCGGACATGACCGACAAGGTCTCAGCCGTCGATCTGGTGCGTGCGGCAGTCGCTGAGTTGGGCGGCAAGGGGGGCGGTGGCCGCCCCGACATGGCGCAGGGCGGCGGCGCAGATGCCAGTAATGCCGAAGCCGCAATCAAGGCCGCAGAGGCCGTGTTGGGAGGCTGATATGCCCGCGCTCTGGATTTCTCACGTCACCGTCACGGACCCTGAAAGCTACGCGAAATACGCAGAGCTTGCCGGTCCGGCCATTGCCAAACACGGCGGGGCTTTCATCGCGCGCGGTGGGCGTTTCGTGCAACTGGAGGGCAAGGAGCGCCCGCGCAATGTGGTCGCGCGCTTCGATTCCGTCGACGCGGCGGTCCAGTGTTATCATTCCGCCGAGTATCAGGCCGCGCTGGAACATGCGCGCGACGCGAGCGAACGCGAGCTGATGGTCGTCGAGACGAGCGAATAGGGACGCGGCGCGGCTGCGCCCGCTGGCTCAATAAGGGTTCCGGGGGCTACGGTCAGTCGACAGCGTGTCCTGCCGGCGCTGCACCAGCATCTCTATGGCATCGGCGAGATGCTCTTCGGCAATGTTGTAATCGCCCCGTTCGACCCGGATGCGATGCGCGGCAATCATCACGTCGGCATGTGTGCAACCCACCGGCGGCTCAAAGCGATAGCATGCCAGTTCGATCAGCAAGCCCATGGGATCCTTGAAGTAGATCGAATCCATGAAGCCGCGATCCTTGACCCCGGAATGACCGATTTTGCGTTCACTCAACCGTGTGACGGCCTGGGCAAAGGTGGCATGCGAGACGTTGAAGGCAAGGTGATGGACGCAGCCCGGCTCCATCGGCGTGCGACGGGGATCGGGTGTTCTGTTTTCACTGGTAAACACCGTGATCAACCGACCGTCGCCCGGGTCGAAGTACAAATGCCCTTCATCCGGGTCGTCGAGGTTGGGTTGATCAAAGATGAACGGCATCCCCAGCACGCCCTCCCAGAAATCGATGGAGGTCTGCCGGTCCGCGCCGGTCAGCGTGATATGGTGAACGCCCTGTGTCTGAAGTTTGCGCATGATGCTTCTCCCTTGTGACAGGAGAATAGGGGTGTTGGCGGCTTTTGGCACCCCCGGCCGTATGTGCACCAGCGCATGGTGGCTGTGCCGGACGGGGGGCTCGCCCCCCGAGACGTCCCGGGGACGTCTGCCCCCGAGGATATTTTCAAAACCAAGGTGGTGGGTGGATCAGCTGGCTTTGCTCATCCGCTTGCGTTCATGCGGGTCGAGGAACCGCTTGCGCAGGCGGATCGCGTTCGGCGTGACTTCGACCAGCTCATCGTCGTTGATATAGGCGATGGCCTCTTCCAGCGACAAGGTGATCGGAGTGGTCAGCCGCACCGCTTCGTCGGTGCCGGAGGCGCGCACGTTGGTCAGCTGTTTGCCCTTGAGGGGGTTCACTTCCAGATCGTTTTCGCGCGAATGCTCGCCGATGATCATGCCCTGATAGACCGCAGCCTGTGCGCCGATGAAGAAGCGACCGCGATCTTCCAGTTTCCACAGCGCGTAGGCGACGGCGGTGCCGGCCTCCATCGAGATCAGCACGCCGGCGCGACGGCCGGGGATGGTCCCCTTGTAGGGTGCCCAGCTATGAAAGACGCGGTTCAGAACGCCCGTTCCGCGTGTGTCTGTCAAGAACTCGCCGTGATAGCCGATCAATCCGCGCGAGGGGACATGCGCGATGATCCGCGTCTTGCCCGCGCCGGCCTGGCGCATCTCGGCCAAATCGCCCTTGCGCGCGCCGGTGATCTTTTCGATGACCGCGCCGGAATATTCGTCGTCGACGTCGATGGTGACCTCTTCGATCGGCTCGACCTTCTGGCCATCGAGTTCGCGCATGATGACCTGCGGGCGCGAGATCGAGAGTTCGAAGCCCTCGCGGCGCATGTTCTCGATCAGCACGCCCATCTGCAGTTCGCCGCGACCCGAAACCTCGAAGGCCTCGCCGCCCGGCGTGTCGGCGATCTTGATGGCGACGTTGGATTCCGCCTCTTTCATCAGACGTTCGCGGATGACGCGGGATTGCACCTTCTTGCCATCGCGGCCAGCCAGCGGGCTGTCGTTAATTCCGAAGGTGACGGTGATCGTCGGCGGGTCGATCGGCTGCGCATCGAGCGGTTCATCCACGGCCAGCGCACAGATCGTGTCTGCGACGGTTGCCTTGGACATGCCGGCGATGGAGACGATGTCGCCTGCCTGCGCCTCTTCGATGTCTTGCTGGGCAAGGCCGCGGAACGCCTGAATCTTGGTGACGCGGAACTGTTCGATCTTTTGGCCGTGGCGGGTGAGGGCCTGCACGGTGGCGCCGACCTTCAGCTTGCCGGTTTCGACGCGGCCCGTCAGGATCCGGCCCACGAAGGGGTCGGCGCCGAGGGTCGTCGCCAGCATGCGGAAATCGTCGTCCTGCTTCTTGACCTGCTTGGGCGCCGGGACGTGATCCACCACCAGCCGGAACAGCGCGTCGAGGTTCTTGCGCGGACCGTCCAGTTCGGTATCGGCCCAGCCGTTGCGTCCCGAGGCGTAGAGATGCGGGAAATCGAGCTGATCCTCGTCCGCGTCGAGCGATGCGAAGAGGTCAAAGCATTCGTCGAGCGCCCGGTCGGGTTCGGCATCGGGCTTGTCGACCTTGTTCAGCACGACGATGGGGCGCAATCCGAGGGCGAGCGCCTTGGAGGTGACAAATTTCGTCTGCGGCATCGGTCCTTCGGCGGCGTCCACCAGCAGCACGACACCATCGACCATCGACAGGATGCGTTCCACCTCACCGCCGAAATCGGCGTGGCCGGGGGTGTCGACGATGTTGATCCGCAGCCCCTTCCATTCAACGCTGGTCGGCTTGGCGAAAATGGTGATGCCGCGCTCGCGCTCCAAGTCGTTGGAATCCATGGCGCGTTCGGCGACCGCCTGGTTTTCGCGAAATGCCCCCGATTGCTTGAGCAATTCGTCCACGAGGGTGGTTTTGCCGTGGTCGACGTGGGCAATGATGGCGATGTTACGCAGGTCCATGGAGCGTCCTTCGGTTCAGTTGGCGCCCGCCTATACTGCATATGCAGAAAAGGCTAGGGGGAAACGCTGCAAACCCGGTGGCACAGCGTAACGCTGGCCAAATCGGGGTGAGGGGGGCGTTATTTGCCCCGCGCCGCGCCGGCTCCGCAGTGGTCCGGTTCGGGCCAACTCGAGGGGGCAGGGCGCGCGTTCACTGTGACGTGCCTATGACGATCTGGCAAGCGAACGCTTGATGACGCGACGACAGGGGTCGCCACGCGCATCATTCCTGGGGTGCCGCCGGGGAGGGCGGCCTTGGCGCCCAATCAGAACGGGATTTCATCATCCAGATCGCGGTTGGAACCGCCGCCGCCGCCGCCCTGGCTCGGCCCGCTGTCATAGCCGCCCGATCCGCCGCGATCATCATACCCGCCGGAACCGCCGCCGCCGAAGTTTCCGCCACCACCACCGCCGCCGCCGCTGTCACGGCTGTCCAGCAACGTCAGTTCGCCGCGATAGGGGCGCAGCACCACCTCGGTCGAATAACGGTCCTGACCGGATTGATCTTGCCACTTGCGAGTTTCGAGCTGGCCTTCGATATAGACCTTGGAGCCCTTGCGCAGGTACTGCTCCGCAATCTTGGCCAGCGGTTCGGAAAAGATCGCGACGGAGTGCCATTCGGTGCGTTCGCGACGCTCGCCGGTGTTGCGGTCCTTCCAGTTCTCAGAGGTGGCGATGCGCAGGTTGCACACCTTGCCACCGTTCTGGAACGACCGGACTTCGGGGTCGCGCCCCAGATTTCCGACGATAATAACCTTGTTTACCGATCCGGCCATGACTGCCCCCTATGCAGATTCTGAAGTTGTGACGGTTACATCAGATGGTTGCGAAAGAGTAAAGTTTTCGCCGTCATCAGGGCCGGTTGGCGGCGCGTCAGGCGCACGGCGCGGCGCGCAGTCAGGGCTTTGTCATGCGCGAGCCGCCGCCGAGCCAGCGCGCCGGTCACGCCCGGTTCCAGATTATGGTGGTCAAAGTGGTGCATTTTCCGTTAATATGCGCCCCAAGAGACAAAAAACTTTCGACAGCGACGGGACAGGAACGGGGACTTGGTTTTCTTGAAACACGCAAAAGCTGCGTCGATCGCGGGGATGCTCGCGGCTGCGCTCATCCTGCCCGAAGTGGTCAGCGCGGACGTCTTGTCCTCGCGCAGTCGGAACAAGGTGTTCGGCAGTCAGACCAACGTGTTGGATAATCGCGCCTCGCAACAATACAATAATTCCGTGCGCTTGCAGCCGGCGCGCGTTGTCACGCCATCTAAATGGGGCGATGACGGGGCGGTCAAATCCTATCGCGGTCGCTACAACGGGCCGCACCTCGCCGTGGCCCGCGCCGCCGCCCGACGCCATGGTGTGCCCGAGGATCTGTTCCTGCGGCTGGTGCAGCAGGAAAGCGGTTGGAACGACAAGGCGTTGTCGCACAAGGGCGC
>PAPR01000067.1 GCA_002709085.1 Pseudooceanicola sp.
AGCATCAAACTCAAGCGAGCTGGCTGGGACGAGGCATTCTTATGCAGCGTTCTCAATGGGCTGTAAGAAGCATGATGCCAAACGCGATTGCCCTGCCGTCGAAGGAGGCGCGACGGGTAGCCTCTGGGACGTCCTGCGAATTCGGGCGGTCTGGCCGATCTTTCTGCTGATGCTCGTAGCCTATGCCCCGGCGGGCGGTTTGCGTGGCCTTTGGTCCGGTCCCTATTTCGCGCAGGTCTTTGACGCGGATGCGCGGCTGATCGGGGTGGTGACGCTGCTGATGGGATCGGCGATGATCATGGGATCGCTGGTTTACGGACCTGCGGATCGTATCCTCGGCACGCGCAAATGGATCAACCTCTTCGCGGTCACGGCCTCTGGGTTGATCTGTCTGACGCTGACGCTCCACGTTCCCGACAGCTTCTGGCTGGCGGTGGCGCTGTTCTGTGCGGTCGGCTTCCTGCTGGGCAATTATCCGGTGATCATGGCGCACGGGCGGGCGTTTTTTCCGCCCCATCTGGTGGGCCGGGGCGTGACGATGATCAACCTCTGCGGTATCGGCGGCGCCGGCGTGGCACAGATCATCACGGGTCGCATTTACGACGGGGCCGTCGCGGGGGCGAGCATCCCGTCGGACGCCTTCGTGCCGGTCTTCCTGTTTTATACGGTCATGCAGGGGGTCGGGGTCGCGGCCTACATCTTTGTGCGCGACCGCACGGATTAAGACACTGGTTAAGCCACGGCACTCTCGACCCGCGGTCTTGAACCCGGCTCATCCCTGCCCTTGATACAAGGGATCAACGCATTACGCTTTGCACCGGGACGTGGCTGCGGTATAGCCGCGCGACCCAAGTTTTAAGGAGTTTGTCCAGATGGGCTATAAAGTCGTTATCGTCGGGGCCACGGGAAACGTGGGCCGCGAAATGCTGAATATCCTCGACGAGCGGAAGTTCCCGGTCGATGAAATCGCCGTGCTTGCCTCTCGCAAATCGCTTGGCACCGAGATCAGCTTTGGCGACAAGACCCTGAAGACGCAGGACCTGGCGACCTTCGATTTCACTGGCTGGGACATGGCGCTGTTTGCCGTCGGCTCCGGCCCGACCAAGGAATTTGCACCCAAGGCCGCCAAGGCGGGCTGCGTGGTGATCGATAACTCGTCGCTCTACCGTTATGACCCTGACGTGCCGCTGGTGGTGCCCGAAGTGAACCCCGAGGCGGTTCTGGGCTATGACAAGAAGAACATCATCGCCAACCCGAACTGTTCCACCGCGCAGATGGTCGTCGCGCTCAAGCCGCTGCATGACCGCGCGCGGATCAAGCGTGTGGTGGTATCGACCTACCAGTCGGTGTCCGGCTCGGGCAAGGAAGGGCTGGACGAGCTTTGGGATCAGACCAAGGCGATCTACAACCCGACCTCGGAAGTGCCGCCCAAGAAGTTCACCAAGCAGATCGCCTTTAACGTCATTCCCCATATCGACGTCTTCATGGAGGACGGGTCGACCAAGGAAGAATGGAAGATGGTCGCCGAAACCAAGAAGATCATCGATTCCAAGATCAAGGTGACGGCGACCTGCGTGCGCGTGCCGGTCTTTGTCGGCCACTCCGAAGCGATCAACATCGAGTTTGAAGATCACCTCGACGAGGACGAGGCCCGCGACATCCTGCGCGAGGCTCCTGGCTGCATGGTCATCGACAAGCGTGAGGACGGCGGTTACGTGACGCCGGTCGAATGCGTCGGCGATTACGCGACCTTTATCAGCCGCATCCGTCAGGACAGCACCATCGACAACGGCCTGAACATCTGGGTCGTGTCGGACAATCTGCGCAAGGGCGCGGCGCTGAACGCGGTTCAGATCGCAGAGACGCTGGGCAAGCGCGTGCTCAAGAAGGGCTGATCGCCCGCAGAATTGAATAAATTCGGGCGGTCCTCTGGGCCGCCCGTTTTCGTTTTGGCCACCGCGCGATAGCTATTTCCCGCCAAAGGATGCATATGACGCAGGATGTCACTTGGCCTCCGGGCCGCTTGCGGTGACACTCCGCCGATTGATGTCATTCACGAGGTTCCCATGCGTCCACTAGCCTATGCCGTTTGCCTGCTGGCCGTTCCCTCGGCTCTCTTCGCCGACGACTTCCCGGTGTCGAGCCGCGTATCGGCCGCGACGGTCTTTCCCCAGGGGGCCACCCTGACCCGCGTGGCACAATTGTCGGTGCCTGCGGGCCGGCACCAGTTGATCCTGACAGATATGCCGGTGATCGACCCCGCCAGCCTGCGCCTGTCCGCGCCCGGTGTCACCATCGGCGCGATCCGCTACCGCCAGGATTTCACCCCGCCGCGCGACAACGAGGAGACCGCCGCCTATGAGGCCGCTGAAGCCGAAGTCGAGGCGAAAGAGCGCGCGGTCGATGCAGCAAGGGACGCCGTGGCCTCCATCCTGATAGAGGCAGAGGCCGCGCGCGCGCGGATCGCCTTTCTCGAAGGGATTGGGAAATCCGACGGTCTGGCCGACATGGATCCTGTCGATCTGATCGACATCGCCGCGATGATCGCCGAAGAGGGGCTGACATCGCGCCGCACCATTCTGGAGATCGAAACCCGCGCCCGCGAGGCCAAGCGTGCGGTTGAGGACGCCGAGGAAGATCTGACCGATGCCAAGCAGGCGCTGGCCGCGCTGGATACCGAGGATCGTGATCGCGCCTACCTCGCCATCGACGTCCAGTCCGACGGTGGGGCGCAAGGGGCGATGACCCTGAGCTACACGACCGACGCAGCCGGTTGGACGCCGACCTATGACGTACGGCTGCGCACCGGCGATGCGGACAGCCTCAGCCTCGAAAACGGCGCTTATGTGCGCCAGAACACCGGCGACAACTGGACCGATGTGGCGCTGACGCTTTCTACAGTGCGGCCCACAGGCCAGGGTGAGCCGGGCGACGTCCAACCCTGGCTACGCCGCCTGATCGACCCTCAGCGGCCCGAGCCGATCCCGCTGGCCCGCGCGGCCAAAGGCGCGTTTGCGGCAGAGATGGATTCCGCCGCCCCTATGGCTGAATCGATCGTCGCGCAGTCCTCCTTCGACGGTCTCTCGGTGACCTACAGCTATCCCGATCCGGTCAGTATCGCGAACGGGGCGGATGCGGTGAAAATCGCGCTCGGCACGCTGAATTTTACCCCCGAAGTCTTTGCGCGTGCAGTGCCGATAATGGATCAGACGGCCTATCTGGCAGCGAGTTTCGTGAACGAATCCGGTGAGCTGATCCTCGGCGGCGGGACCGCGCAGTTCTACTTGAACGGCACCTATGTCGGGCAGCGCTACCTCGACCTGATCGCGAATGGCGACGATGCCGAACTATCTTTCGGACCGATCGAAGGGCTGCGGCTGGAACGCGTTGTAAAGGACCGTCAGGAGGGCGACCGGGGCGTCATCACGCGGTCCAGCGAACAGAACGAAGAAGTGCTGATCACATTGCGCAACCTGACCGCCGGCGAATGGACGGTACGTCTGCGCGACCGCGTGCCATATTCCGAACAGGAAGATTTGCAGATCAACTATGACGCGACGCCCCTGCCGACCGAGACCGACGTTGACGACCGGCGTGGCGTTCTGGAATGGCGGTTTGACATGGCGCCCAACTCCGAACAGCAGGTTCAGTTGAACCACCGACTGCGCTGGCCCGACGACATGCGGTTGCGCTGAAGATCGTGAGGCAGAGCGGCGCGCCGAGGTAGCCGCCGCTCTGCCGGAACCGGGAACCAGACCGACTTAACCGGACGCGACCCCGCACATGGCGTCTGGTAACGCCAATGGTGTCAAATCGTCTGGAAAACGCCGTCGCCGGGCAGATACTGCTCCAACTCGCCATCGCCGATGTCGTTCCAAAGACCGTGCAGCGACAGTTTATTGGCCTCCACCGCGTCCTTGACGAACGGGAAGGTCATCAGATTTTCCATCGATATGAGGATGGCCTGCTTTTCGAGGGCGCGCACCCTCTCGTCTTCGTCCGCGATATCCTTGACCCGCTCGTATCCGGGACGCAGCAAGTCCATCCAGCGCCCGACAAAGCTGGATTTTTCTTCCAGCTCCGGCGCATGTCCGGAACACATGTCGTGACAGCCGCGCACGCCACCGCAACTGGAATGTCCGACGATCACGATATGGGCGACCTTCAATGCGGTGACGGCATATTCAATCGCCGCCGAGGTCCCGTGCTGCTGCCCATCTGGCTCGTAGGGCGGAACCAGGTTCGCGATGTTGCGGTGAATGAAAAATTCACCCTGATCCGCGCCAAAGATCGCGGTCACATGCACCCGGGAATCACAGCAAGAGATGATCATCGCGCGCGGACGCTGCCCCTCCTCTGCGAGACGTTTGTACCAGGCCTTATTCTCGGAAAATGTCGTGGCGCGCCAACCGTGAAAGCGTTGAACCAGATAACTTGGCAATGGTTTAGCGTGCTGCATGATGGGTCCTTTCGTCGAAGTCACGCGCCCGTCGCGTGTGTGTGTTATAGCGCGGCGCTTGGCGGGTTGAAGGGCATTTGATCTGAATTCTGTCTACTAAGCACTTACAGCGAAACGTTTTGAGAAGACATGACCGGCATAAGCGACGCTCAAGGTGGTCAGTAACCAAAGGTGTAGCACGTGGATCAAGTCAGGATTTTGGCGCAGGAAGAACGGATCAGACTGGATTCCGACCAGCTGCATTCGCTTTACGAGCAACTCGGCGATGTCGGCGCCGAAGAGGTCGTTTGCCGCGCGATGGAGGAACTCGCCGTGCGCCTGTCGCTGATCGAACGCCTCTACCGGCAGGATCGCCATGGCGAGATGCGAAAATCCGCGCGATCGCTGACCGGGATCGCGGAACAGATCGGGATGAACACACTCAGCCGTGTTGCAGGCGATGTCATCATTTGCATCGACACCTGTGATGAGGTGGCCATGGCCGCGACACTGTCCCGGCTCCTGCGCATCGGGGAACAGTCGCTGACAGAGATTTGGGACATGCAAGGCGTCGAGGTCTGACAGCGCAGACCGGCGCGCCCCGCCACAGATACGAATGGGCGACGATTGATCGCTTACAGCTGGGCGCTAGACGTGGCGCACGGGGTGGGCGGTGGGCTAGGCTCTGCTCTGTCACAAGCGCCCTGTCACAAGCGGGTTTTCACGATGATGCAAAACCCCTTGCAGCCCCCTAGGTTCGGTTTAGGATCTCTCTCGTTCACCAAAGGAGAGATTGATGCACCTGACCTTCGCCCCCAACCCGGAGTCCGCTCTGGCGCTGCATGTTGTGACCTCCGAGGGATTGGAAGGCTGGGTGCAAGACCAGGGCGAATCGGTCGCCACATGGGTCAAGGCATCTGGGTTCAGCGCCAGTATCGGAGAGACCTTGCTGGTCCCCGATGCCAATGGCGCCCCGACCATGGCATTGGCTGGCGTCGGCTCCACCGCGCAACGGGCACGGGGGCGGTTCGCTTTGGCGGGTGCCGCCATGTCCTTGCCCAAGGGGGTATATCGGCTGACCGGCGAGACCGGGTCGATTTCCCTCGCGGAGGAGTCGCTGGGCTGGCTGCTCGCCTCCTATGCCTTTGACCGCTACAGGACGCAAAGTGCTGCGACCGCGCGGCTGGTTGCCCCGGATGGCATCGATGCCCCTCGGCTGGAGGCGATTGCCGCCGGTGAGGCACTGACCCGTGATCTGATCAACACCCCGGCCAGCGACATGGGCCCCGAAGAACTGGAGGCCGCAGCAGCCAAACTGGCCAGTGAATTCGGCGCAAGGATCGACGTGATCCGCGGCGATGACCTGCTAGCGCGCAACTTCCCGATGATCCATGCGGTCGGCCGTGCCTCGACCCGTGCCCCACGATTGATCGACATGCGGTGGGGCGACAGTGGACCGAAACTGACATTGGTCGGCAAGGGCGTCTGCTTTGACACCGGCGGGCTGAACATCAAATCCGGTGCCTCGATGGGGCTGATGAAAAAGGACATGGGGGGATCCGCCGCTGTCTTGGGCCTGGCGCGCATGATCATGGCGTTGAAACTGCCCCTGCAATTGCGTGTGCTGATCCCCGCCGTGGAGAACGCCATCGCAGGTGAGGCGTTTCGCCCACAAGACATCCTGACCTCGCGGCTTGGCCTGACGGTCGAGATTAACAACACCGATGCCGAAGGCCGGTTGGTGCTGGCCGACGCGCTAACCTATGGCGCGGAGGATGCGCCGGACCTCATGGTATCGATGGCGACCCTGACCGGGGCAGCGCGCGTGGCCCTTGGGCCCGACATCGCACCGTTCTTTTCCGACGATGACGGCATCGCGTCGGCCCTTGGGGCGGCGGCCGCGCGCGTCGCCGACCCGGTCTGGCGCCTGCCATTTCACGCATCCTACGAGTCGATGATCGAACCGGGAATCGCTGATCTCGACAATGCGCCCAAGGGGGGCTTTGCCGGGGCGATCACCGCCGCGCTGTTCCTGCGCCGCTTTGCCGGTCCGGATGTGCGCTATACCCATTTTGACATCTATGGCTGGCAACCCGGCGCCGCCCCTGCACGGCCCAAGGGGGGCGTCGGTCAGGGCACCCGTGCGTTGTTGGACGCACTGCCCCAGATGCTGGAGTTGTGAGCGACCGGCGCGCGCTCAAGGCCAACGGACGGGTCGCCGATCTGTCGCTGAAAGGCCACCTGGAGGCCGAGCGATATGTCGCGCCATTGACCCATTGGGTCCGGGTCCCTGTCATCCCGATCCTTGCGGAGCCCAAGGGGCCACGGGATCGCGAGCTGGCCTTCGGCGAAGAGTTCGAAGTGTTGGAGATCTCGAACGGATGGGCCTTTGGCTCTGCCGCGCGCGACGGTTATGTCGGCTACGTTCAAGCTTCTGCGCTGAGCGATCGCGCGCGCAGCGCGACGCATCGCGTCATCAGCCCCAGCTATTGGTTCGCCGCCCCTGATCTAAAATGCCCCAAACCTCCCGGCCTCCTGCCAATCGGCGCGCGACTGGCGGTCGGGGCGCTGCACCGCGATCATTGCGACTGGGGCGAGATTGCGCAGCCCTCGGGCAATGCGGACACGTTTGCCTATGTGCCGATGCCAACCCTCGCGCCCCTTTTACCCGCAGCCACAGACCCCGTGGAAGAGGCCGAAAGGTTCCTCGGCGTGCCCTACCTCTGGGGCGGCAATTCCGGCTTTGGCATCGACTGCTCAGGCTTGGTTCAGGCCGCCTGCCTCGCCTGCGGGATCACCTGTCCGGGCGACAGCGACCAGCAGGCGCGGACCCTCGGCACGCCGCTTGCGCCAGCGGCAGACATGCAGCGCGGCGATCTGATCTTCTGGCGCGGCCACGTTGCACTGGTTGTGGGGGACGGGCGCATTCTGCATGCCAACGCCCATCACATGCGCGTCGCCTATGAGGATGCAGATACCGCAATCGCACGGATCGCCACAAAGGAAGGTCCGATCACGGCCCGACGCAGATTGCCAAGCTGATCAGTCAACCGCGCGGATCAGCTTGCGTTCCAGCACACGCAACACGGTCTTCAGGTCCTGTCCGCGTTTCAGGATCTGGCCGTCCAGCCCGACCACCGAATACATCCCCTGCTTCAAACGCAAATCGGGGCGTTTCTCGATCCGGTAAAGCGGATGCTCCGCCGTGCGTCGAAAAACGGAAAAGATCGCCACATGCTGGAGCGATGAAATCCCGTAGTCGCGCCATTCGCCCGCCGCCACCATGCGCCCGTAAAGCGACAGGATCACGGCAAGTTCGGTCCGGTGGAATGCGACACATTCCGTAAAGGGTGGGGACAACGGAGGGGAGGTGTGAACCGTCATACCCCCAGATTTGATGGTTTGAGGACCGAAATCAAGGGTGTTGGCCGGGCTTTTCGTCAAACTGGCCAGGATCGCGGTCATCGACTTGACCGACGGGTCAGTTTCTCGCAGGTTGCACGCGAAACCGTCATTGGAGGACATGATGACCGAAGCCTATCTCTGCGATGGCCTGCGCACCCCGATTGGACGATTTGGCGGGACGCTGTCCTCCGTGCGGCCAGACGACATGCTGGCCCATGTGATGCGCGATTTGATGGCGCGGAACACTGGGCTCGTCGTCGATGATGTCTACGTCGGCTGCGCCAACCAGGCCGGTGAGGACAACCGCAACGTGGCGCATATGGCCTCGCTGCTCGCCGGCATGCCCGAAACGGTGCCGGGCGCGACCATCAACCGGCTTTGCGGCTCGGGTCTCGATGCCGTTGGCACCGCGGCGCGCGCGATCAAGGCGGGCGAGATGGAGGTCGTCATGGCCGGCGGTGTGGAATCCATGTCCCGCGCGCCCTTCGTGATGCCCAAGGCCGACAGCGCATTTTCCCGCAAGGCCGAGATCTACGACACCACCATCGGCTGGCGTTTCGTCAACAAGGCGATGCACAAGCACTTTGGGACCGAATCCATGCCCGAGACAGCTGAAAACGTCGCCGAACAGTTCGAGATTGGCCGCGAGGCGCAGGACGCCTTCGCACTCCGCTCCCAGCAGCGCGCCCTTGCCGCGATCAAATCAGGCCGCCTCGCCGAAGAGATCAGCCCCGTCACCATCCCGCAGCGCAAGGGCGATGACATTATCGTCGACACCGACGAGCACCCACGCGAAACCACGATGGAGAAGCTCTCTGCCCTGCGCGCGCCCTTCCGCGAGGGTGGATCGGTGACAGCCGGCAACGCCAGCGGCGTGAACGATGGCGCCTGCGCGGTGATCGTCGCTTCGGCGGCGGCGGTCAAGAAATATGGCCTGACCCCTCGGGCGCGCATCACGGCAATGGCCACCGCCGGTGTGCCGCCGCGTATCATGGGGATCGGCCCGGCCCCGGCGACGGAAAAGCTGCTGGCCATGACCGGTACCTCCATCAAGGACGTCGACCTGATCGAGTTGAACGAAGCCTTCGCCGCCCAAGGCCTCGCCGTCACCCGGCAGCTCGGCTTGCCCGATGATGCGGATCACGTGAACCCGAATGGCGGGGCGATTGCCCTTGGCCATCCGCTCGGCATGTCCGGAACACGCCTCGCGCTGACAGCCTCGATCTCAATGGGCCACATGGGGGCAAAGCGCGCGGTCTGCACCATGTGTATCGGTGTCGGTCAGGGCATTGCCCTGATGCTCGAAGCCGTCTGAAGACAAGCGATGGGGCGTTCGGCAACTCGCCGGGTGGCCCCATACCGCGACGCTCGCGCCAGCATGCCACGCCGGCGCGACCTTACCCATCACTTTGGTTTGAAAAAATATCCCGGGAGGTCCGGAGGGCAGCGCCCTCCGCATCACCGTGGCGGCCAATCAGCCGTAGGTCGGATGAAACCGGCCCGAGGGCGAGAGGGTGAAGATGTCCACGCCCGTCGCTGTCACGCCGACCGAATGTTCGAACTGCGCCGACAAGGACTTGTCGCGGGTCACGGCGGTCCAGTCGTCGGCCAGCACCTTGGTTTCGGGCCGCCCGAGATTGACCATGGGCTCGATGGTGAAGAACATCCCTTCCTCCAGTCGCGGCCCCGAGCCGGGACGCCCGTAGTGCAGCACGTTCGGCGGCGCGTGGAATACCCGGCCCAGCCCGTGACCGCAGAAATCGCGCACCACGGACATGCGGTTGGCCTCGACAAAGCTTTGGATGGCGTAGCCGATGTCGCCAAAGGTCTTGCCGGGCTTCACAACCTCGATCCCCTTCATCAGGGCGTCATGCGTAATCTCGATCAGACGCTCGGCCTTGCGTGGCAGCTTGCCCGCGACATACATCCGGCTGGTGTCGCCGTACCAGCCATCGACAATGACGGTGACGTCGATGTTGAGAATATCGCCGTCCTTCAGCTTCTTGTCGCCGGGAATGCCGTGACAGACCACGTGGTTGATCGAAATACAGCTCGCGTGCTCATAGCCTTTGTAGCCGATGGTGGCCGAGGTCGCGCCGGCCTCCGTCACCTTGGCCTCGATCAAGCGGTCCAATTCACCCGTGGTCTGGCCCGGAAAGACATGCTCGGCGATTTCATCCAAGATCCGCGCCGCCAAAGCCCCGGCGGTGCGCATGCCAGCAAAATCCGCGTCCTGATAAATCCGAATGCCGTCGCGGGTGATCTGACCTTTGTCGTCCACGGGTGTCCTCTCGATCATAAAAACCCCTAGATAGGGCGATTCCGGTACGGCGGCAACGGCGGGCGGGGCAAGGTCAGGTTGCCGCAACGTCAGCGTTTCGGTTTGGCTCACGCGTCGGGAACCGCCGGAAACCTGCGCGGATGGTCAAAGGGAAGCGGTCCTCCGGCGACAATCGCCTGCGGGGACATCCGTGTCGAGAGACACAGAACCTCGACTCCGGCTTGCCGCGCCGCATCGAACCGCGCGACATAGCCGGGATCGAGATCACCGGCCAGGCTGACCCGTTCGGCGTCGCTGCGTTGCACCAGGAACAGCACCATCGCGCGATGCCCGGCGCGCACCATATCGGCCAGGTCGTCCATGTGCCGGGCGCCGCGTGTGGTCACGCAGTCGGGAAACTCGGCGCATCCGGGGGTTCGGGACAGGGTGACGGCCTTAATCTCCAGATAAAAGTCCGCGCGTCCCGGTCCGCGCAGCAGAAAATCGATCCGGCTCTTCTCAGCATACCTTTGTTCAGGCAAAATCTCGGCGTAATCGGCCAGGTCGGGAATACGGCGCGCGATCAGAGCCTCGCGCAGCGCCCGGTTCGGGACTGAGGTATCGACGCCGGTGAAATGCCCGTTCTCGTGATCGACCAGCCGCCAGCCATATCGCAGCTTTTTCCTCGGATCATCGTTCGGCTCGACCCAGATCCGCACTCCCGGTTCCGCCAGACCCAGCATGGCGCCGGGATTGGCGCAATGTGCTGTGACCTCGCGCCCCGCGTTCGGACCCTCCTCCGGCACGATATCGGCCAGAAAGCGTTTGTAGCGGCGGATCAGCCGCGCAGGAACAAGAGGGGTTTGAAAGTGCATGAGGCAGGCCTATACCCTTGAGAAGCTGCAAGACAAGCCGGAGCCGCAGATGCCGAACCCTACCGCCGCCATGCTCGTGATCGGGGATGAAATCCTCTCCGGGAGGACCCGGGACGCGAATATGTTCCACCTCGCGGGTGAATTGGCGAAAGCAGGGATCGACCTGCGCGAGGTGCGTGTGGTCTCGGACGACGCGCCTGCGATCATCGGGGCGGTGCGGGCCTTGTCAGGGCTCTTTGATCACGTCTTCACCTCGGGCGGGATCGGGCCAACACATGATGACATCACCGCGGATTGCATCGCCGAGGCCTTTGACCAGTCGATCGACGTACGTGACGATGCGCGCGCATTGCTGGTCGAAGCCTACACCCGGCGCGGGGCGAAAGTCACCGAAGCACGTCTGCGCATGGCGCGGATACCCGAACATGCCGTGCTGATCGAAAACCCGGTATCGACTGCGCCGGGCTTTAGCGTCGGCAATGTCCACGTCATGGCGGGCGTGCCTGCGGTCTTTGAAGCGATGGTCGCCTCTGTCCTGCCCAAACTGACCGGCGGCACCCCGCTGAGCAGCGCCAGCCTGCGGGTCATGCGCGCCGAAAGTGATATTGCAGCGCCGCTGCGCGCCCTCGCGACCGAATGTCCGGATCTGTCGTTCGGATCCTACCCGTTTCACAGCAAGGATGGGCGGTACGGGGCGAATGTCGTCGTCCGTGGCGCTGATGCCGATGATGTGGCCGAGGCCTTAATTCGTTTAAAGGAGTTGTTTCCCGATGCCTGACCTGACCCCCTATTTCGATGCGCTCGACGCGACTTGGCCAGCCGAGGAGGTCATCCCCTGCGGCCCCTTCACTTTACGCCGCAGTGCCGGCGGCGGAAAGCGCGTGACAGCCGCGACCGCACAAGGTCCGGCCACGGTGGCGGACATCGAACAGGCCGAACGGGGAATGCGCGACCTTGATCAGCTGCCGATGTTTTCCCTGCGTCCCGATGACGGCGCGCTGGACGATCTGCTGGCCTCGCAAGGGTATGCCTCGGTGGATCGCACCAATATCCTGACGATACCCGCCGCCGATCTGGCAGCCGAGACCCCCAATCCTGAACAGGTCAGCCTTGCTGTCTGGGAGCCCCTTGCGATCCAATTGGAATATTGGACCGAAGGTGGCATCGGACCCGACCGGATCTCTGTGATGGAGCGCGCCGACTGCACCAAGACCACGTTGATCGGGCGGCATGAAAACTCCCCCGGTGGCACCGCCTATATCGGCATTCACGACGACGTCGCGATGCTACACGCTCTGGAGATCGTCGAACCGGCGCGGCGCATGGGCGTAGGGACGTCCATGACCATCCAAGCCGCCCAATGGGCGCAGGCGCAGGGCGCCACCACGTTCTGCGCCTTGTGCGTCGAGTCGAACACCGCCGCCAACGCCCTCTTTGCAAAACTGGGAATGCAGCTTGCCGGGCAATATCATTATCGTATCAAGGAGAGCTGAAATGACCCGCAAAGACACGCCAACCGCCCTCGATCTGCCGATGGTCACGCCCCTGCCCGCCGCGACACAGAAGTATTTCGACATTTGCCAGGACAAGCTGGGCATGGTGCCGAATGTGCTTCAAGCCTATGCTTTTGACATCGACAAACTGAATGCCTTTACCACGATCTACAACGACATGATGTTGGCGGATTCGGGGCTGAGCAAGCTGGAGCGGGAGATGATCGCGGTTGTCGTCTCGTCCATAAATGGTTGTTTTTATTGTCTGACCGCCCATGGCGCCACTGTTCGCGAATTGTCCGGCGATCCCAAGCTGGGCGAGATGATGGTGATGAATTACCGCGTCGCCGATCTGGATGACCGTCAGCGCGCGATGCTGGACTTCTCTGCCAAGGTCACGACAGATAGCCGCACCATCGATGATGCAGATCGCCAGGCCCTGCGCGACGTCGGGTTCAGCGATCGCGACATCTGGGATATCGCCTCGGTCGCCGCCTTCTTCAACATGACCAACCGGGTCGCCAGCGCGACCGACATGCACCCGAATGAAGAGTATCACGCGCAGGCGCGATGACAGCACACGAAGGCGGCACCGTGACATGATAAAGCGCGGAATCGCGGCGTGTATGCTGGTGCTGGCGGCGGCGTCCGTCGCCCGTGCCTTTGATCCGACCAGCCTGCCGGAGGCGTCCAAGTCGACTTACGAGGACATTCTGGCCCCCGGATCCCTGACCTTGCCGGTCGGGGTCTACGCCGGGAGTCTGCCGCAGCTCGACCTTGAAGGGCAGTTGACTCGTCGCGCCTGGCAAATTCCCGCGCCGAACCTGTCGACGCTGGAGCTGGTGCGCGGGCTCCGCAAGGATTTGGCACGGGGCGCCTACACCGTCCTGCTGGATTGCGACACCGACGATTGCGGCAGCTTTGATTTCCGCTTTGGTCTGCCGGTGCTTCCCGCCCCCGAGATGAACGTCGACCTGTTCGACTTCCGGGTCTTGGTCGCGCAACGGGTGGCCGCGGGGCGGGATGAGTTCGTCTATGCGCTGGTCAGTCGCGGGCGCACCAATCGTTTTGTCCAGATATTCGAAATGATAACGGACCGGCCGCCACAAGCGGTGAGACGCCCTGTGCCCTCAGCGACACCTGCCGCTGATCAAGACCCAGTCGAGGTCTTGCAACGCGCGGTCGAGGACACGAGGGCGACCGCGCCGGGCCTTCCCGAACCGACCCCGAGTGCGGATCCAATCGCGACGCTGCAGACTTCGGGCTACTTCGTCCTGACCGATCTGGATTTTCCATCGGGCGCAGAGACGCTGACGGATCGCCGCTACGCAAGCCTCGCCGCGCTCGCTGCATTTCTGAAGGAAAACGCCGGACGGATCATCGCGCTGGTGGGACATACGGATGCCGTAGGGTCGCTGGAGGCGAACACCGCCCTCTCCCGACGCCGCGCCGAGGCGGTGCGCAGGCGCTTGATCGACATCCACGGAGTCGACCCGGCCCAAGTGACCGCCCACGGCGCGGGCTACCTTGCGCCGCTCGCCAGCAACCTTTCCGCCCCCGGACGGGAGATGAACCGCCGGGTCGAGGCGGTTTTGCTGGGCGCGGAGTAAGGCTGGAGATTGCGGGACGCGACCGCAGAACAGCCGATCACCGGATGCGTGGCGCTCTATGGCTCGCGGCGCCGGAGCCTGCACCGTGGGAACCGCCCACACATAGCACCCCGCGTACCGCCCCTAAAAAATCGCTTACCCACTTCATCGGGCAAACCTCGCCACATGGAGAAATTATGCGACGCTGGCCGGATATCAGGGCGAGCGGTCCTGAGCCGAGGCATCGGGACCGCTGCTCCCACGACCGTAGTAGGCCGACAGTTCCTGCGCCACGTCATGGGTCATCTTGGTCAACCTGGAGAGCCCCCGCTTGCTGCGTTCGATCGGAATACCCAGCGCCAGCGCGCCGAGGATCCCGCCATCCCGGTCGAGGATCGGTGCCGCAATACCGGCCACTTCGGGCACGTAGTTGCCCTGCGTCGTCGACACCATATCGCGCCGAGTCTTTTCCAGCAAAGCCCAGAAATCATCTAGGCGCAGAGGCGGATCAAGCGGTTCGGGACCTTCCATGATCCTGTCGAGATACCGTTCGACAAGCGCCTTTGGTTGCCAGGCCAAAAGGACCAGTCCCGCCGCCGTGCAATAAAGCGGCCGCGTGGTACCGACGGGAACGGTATAGCGCACCACTTGGTAACTTTCGCATTTGTCGATGTAGACAAGGTTGCTCGTCTCCCAATCGAGCACGGCCAGGAGCGACGTCTCGCCCGAGCGGTCAGCCAGCTCGCGCAGCATGGGGCGCGCCATCCGAACCAGCGAAAAGCCTGGCAGGACGATGGCCGCAAGGCGATGCGCCGATGGGCCAAGCGCATATCGACCACCGTATTTTTCTAGGTAATGATGCTCCGTCAGGGTTCGCAGCACGCCGAGAAGGCTGCTTTTGGGCAGGTCCAGGTCCTGGCTCATCCGCGTCAGAGATACCGCCTCGGGTTGTTTGGCGACATGTTCCAGAATCTTCAGCGTGCGAAGAAGGGGCCTTGGGCGGTCCGGGCTGTCTTCAGGCATGGCGTCGTCTTCCTCGCTTAGCTTCAAGTCGGGCGACCTTTTTGTCTTGCGATGCAAAGGGCGACGACTCGCGCCTTCCGCTACACGCTTCCCCAACGATATGCACCCGCCCAAATGCCGACGAACCGCATAAGTGGCGACCCTGTCGCCGAAATGCTCCGCCCGCCGATCCAGCGAGGGATATCAGGACAACACGCGCCGCTATATCCAAAGGGGCCGCTCGTTTTGCCCCATTACGATCCGCCCGTCCATGGGCCGGCATTTAGGCCCCCGACCGGTTAGCGGACGTCGAATTTTCCGATCGCCTCCGGGGCCGTCGCACGTTCACTGTCGAGCGGAGAGCGGGGTCCGAAACCCGGACCGCGCCAGAGCGTCTCGATATATCCCGAGACCGCTCTCAAATCGTCAGTCACAACCGCGACCACCCCGGCTTCGACGGTTAAGCTTACCTCCGTTTCACTTCCTTCCGCGGTCCTGCAGCTCCTGCACGGCCGCGCGGATCTCCTCCACCACCTCGGGGTTCACCAGCGACGACAGGTCGCCCGCGGATTCGTCCAGGCAAGCGGCGCGGACTACGCGGCGCATGATCTTCATGTTGCGCGTCTTGGGCAGGTCCGACACGGCAATGATGAAGCGCGGCCGGAACGGCACGCCCAGCCCGGCGACGACAGCCGCCTCAAGCTCCGCATTCAGATCGGCGTCCCAGGCCTGCCCCTCGACGAGTACGACAAGGCAGCCGACAGCCTGGCCCTTGACCGGATCCGGCAGGCCGATAGCCGCCGCCTCGGCCACTTTTCCGGTCGCGCTCAGCAGGCCTTCGATTTCCGATGGCCCGGTCCGCTTGCCCGCGATCTTGAGAGTGTCGTCCGAGCGGCCGGTGATATACCAGGCCCCGTCGGCATCCTTTTGGGCGCGGTCGCCCTGATGCCAGACGCCGGGTATCTCGCTCCAATAGGCATCGAGGTAACGCTCGTCGTTTTTCCAAAGGCTCCGGGTGAGGCCAATCGACGGTTGGCGCAGGACCAGCTCGCCCGGCTCACCGCTCGGCAGGGGGGTGCCATCGGCATCCACGATATCCGCGCCCATCCCCGGAATCGGACCACTGAAAGCGCCAGGCTTCATCGGTGTCAGGACGTTGCCGGACAAGATACCGCCGCCGACTTCGGTCCCGCCGGAATAGTTCAGGATCGGCACCTTCTTGTGACAGACCTTGTCAAAGGTCCACCACCAGGCGTCCGACGTCCAGGGTTCGCCCGTCGAGGCGCAGATACGCAGCGAACCTAGATCGTAGCTCTCTATCCCGCCACCGCCGCTGCGGATGAAGCTGCGCGACACGGTGGGCGCCAGCCCGAGAAAACTGATCGCATGCTCATCAACCAAACGCCACATGCGACCGGGATCCGGGTAGTCGGGCCCGCCCTCGGCGATCAGCATGGTTGCGCCGTGCAAGGTGGTGCCCACCGCCAGGAGCGGCCCCACCAACCACCCCATATCGCTGAGCCACAGCAGCCGGTCAGACGGCTTGAGGTCCATGATCAGACCCAGATCCAGCGCCATCTTGGCAGCAAACCCGCAATGACTGTGCACCGTGCCCTTGGGCTTGCCCGTGGTGCCGGAAGTGTACATGAGCATCAATGGCTCTTCGGCATCCATCACTTCGGTCGCGACCGGATCCCCTGACGACACGGCGAGTTCATCGAGCCAAAGATCACGGGGCGCCTGCATCGTGACCGGCGTGTTGGCGTGGCGCACCACGATAACCCGCGAGAGCTGCGGGAGATCCGGCAGCGCCTTGTCCAGAACGGCTTTCATCGGCACCGCCGTGCCCCGGCGCGACGTGCCATCGGCAGTGATGACGAAACGAGCCCCGGCATCGCTCAGCCGGTCAATCAGGGCGCCGGCGCCAAATCCGGAGAACATCGGCAGCGCGATGGCGCCGATTTTTGCAACGGCAAAGAAGGCCACGATCGCCTCGGGAATGTTCGGCATGAACAGCCCGACCACATCGCCTCGCTCGCAGCCCTCGCGGCGGAGCCCGGCGGCCAGCGCGTCGATCTGCGCAGAGAGGTCGCTGTAGGTCAGCCGCCGCACCTCGCCGCCCTCGCCCTCCCAGACCAGCACTTCTTTTCCCCATGCGGGGGTGTCGCGATGCTTTTCGATGCAACTGGCAACCACATTGGTGGTGCCGCCCACACACCATCGCGCGAAGGGCGCCCCCCGTGAGGTATCAAGCACCTGCTCGTATGGTTGGTAAAAATGCAACCGCTGCGCAACCGTATCCCAAAACCAATCGGGGTCCTCGTCGGCGCGCCTTAGCAGCGCGTCGTAATCGGCAAGCCCGTGCTCCTGGAGGTACGCATGCAGATTGCTGTTATCCCGAAGCTCCTTCGTCGGTTCCCATACAAAGCCTTCGCTGGCCCGGTCTGATGCCGTGATCATGGTCGTCGCCCCTTCTTAAACGTCGTTCGAACTGGCCCCACTTGTTCCCGGCCCGCTCTCCGTGGGCAAGCGGAGAATGCCTGCCTGGACGAGATCGTTGATGTCCGCCTCATCGATACCGGCCTCGCGCAGCACCTCAAGGCCATGTTCACCCAGGCGCGGTGCCATAGGAGGGGCGGTTTCCGCCTCGCCCTCCCAGCGCACGGCGCCACGGATACGCAGAATGCGGCCCTCCGTTGGGTGGTTTTCCTCACGAACCAGGTCCACCGCCTTGATATGCGGATCGTCAATGAGCGATTCCAAGGTGTTGGTGCGCATGGCCGGAATATCCGCCGCCGCAAACTCGGCCAACCACGCCTCGGTGGAGCGGGTGGTGATGTGACGCCCGACAATCTCGTAGAGCGTGGCGATATTCGCATTTCGCTCGTAAAGCTTGGCATAGCGCGGATCCTCGCCCAATTCCGGCTCGCCGATGATCTGAAACAGGGTGTGCCATTGACGATCAGTGTAGGGCAGCACGCCGATATATCCGTCGGTGGTCCGATATGGCCTTCGATAGGGGTTGAGGTGACGGGGATAGCCCATTTCGCCCTCGGGTGGCACAAAGGTCCGGCCATAAAGGTGATCGCCCAGCACAAAGCCCGCCAAGGCCTCGAACATGGGGACAACGACGCTTTGGGCTTTGCCGCTGCGCAGCTGTGCCACCACCGCCGCCAGCACGGCCTTGGCCGCAAAAAGGCCGGTGATCCGGTCAGCCATCGCCAGCGGCACATACTGGGTTTCACCGCCGGAGCGATGGATCAGATCCGGCAGCGCCACAAGCCCCTGGATCAGATCGTCATAGGCCGGCAGGTCCGAGTAAGGCCCGCCGCGATCAAAGCCAAGGATCGCGCAGAGCACCACGCGCGGATTGATCGCCTGAAGCGCCTCGAAACTCAGCCCCAGCTTCCGCGCCGCAGGATCGCGCATGTTGTGGATCACGACGTCGGCGCGCGACACCAGACGCTCAAAAACCGGCCGCGCCTCCGGTGTGCGCAGATCTAGGGATAGGCTGCGCTTGCCCGCCCCGATTGTCAGGAACATCGAACTCATCTTGGCGTGCCGGGCGGGCCCGACGTTCCGGATCGGGTCGCCATCCGGGGCTTCCAGCTTGATGATTTCGGCCCCGTATTCGGCCAGCATCTGCGTCGCGTAAGGCCCCGTCCCCATGGTCGTGAGGTCGAGCACACGGATCCCGTCCAGCAAGCCCGTCATGGCTACGCCCCCCTCTTCGGGCCGTCGGCAACCACCGCGTCATTTACCAGCTGATCGATCGCTGCGGGTGCAAAGCCCAACGTCCCGAGGATTTCACGCGTGCCCGATCCGGCCTCGGGGGCCGGCGTGCGTATCTGCGGCTGTCGTCCATCTGCCGCCGCCGGAAAGGCCGAGAGGTGACGCCCACCGACCTCAGTGACAAATCCACGGGCGCGAACATGGTCGCTGACCACCGCCTCGGCGGGATAGAGACAGAGGTTCGCGGGCACATCGGCGGCATCGAAGCGGGCCATCCAATCCGCCGCGTCGCGCCGGGCGATGGTGTCGGTCAGCGCTTCGAACAGCGCGTCGCCATGGGTGCGCCGGCCCTCATCGGTGTCAAAGCGGGACTCCAGTATCATTGGCATATCGGGTGCCATGACGGTTCGAAAGCTCTGCCAAAGATGTTCTTCCGTACCCACGCCCAACGCGATATCGCGCCCGTCCGCAGTGGCGAAAAGGTCGTTCGTCGGATAGGGGGAATCGCCGACCTCGCCATCGGCGCCAAGATCGTGGCGCATCGAAACACCGAACAGAACCGCATCCATCAAAGCAACGTCGAGCATCACGCCCCGTCCCGTGTCCCGGCGCTCGTTCAGCGCGGCGAGGATAGCTATGGCGGCATTACTCGCGCCCAGAAGGTCCGCAACCGGCATGCCTGATCGGCGCGGCCGGCCCGTCCAGTGACCGGAAAAGGCAAAGGCCCCTCCGGCAGCGAGGAAATTCAGATCGTGTCCCGGCGCATCGCGCCACGGGCCACTTTGCCCATAGCCTGAAACAGAACAGCTAATGATCCCGGGGTTCACTGCCGAAAGGCTGGCATGGTCGATCCCGAGACGGGCCGCAACGCCGGGGCGGAAACTCTCCAGCGCGACGTCGGCCCACCGGGCAAGCCCTGCGACGACCGCTGCGGCGCCGTCATGTTTCAGGTCGATCGTCAGGCTCGCCTTGCTTCGGTTGGCGGCATAAAGGATGGGGGACAGCACCTCACGGTGACGCACGCCTTCGCCGGCAAGCGGCTCGACCTTGATCACCTCGGCGCCGAGATCGGCAAGGATCGCCCCCGCCGCCGGACCAGGCAAAAGCGCCGAGAAATCGACGACGCGCACCCCGGAGAGCGGTTGCCACGCCGTGCCGGAGCCGGATTGCGGCGTGTTGGCGGCTGTTTCGGTCATAGCGTCTTCCTTCCTCTGCAGTCATGACCCCGAAGGGCCGGTGGCGGCTTTGTCCCGCGGATCAATTCGACATCTGGCCGGGCAACCAAAGAATGATCTCGGGCATCAGTCCGAGAATGATCACCATGCCCAGCATACAGGCGAAAAACGGTAGAATACCCGCAAAGATCTCGTGGACCGGCTGGCCCGTATAACGCGCCACAACAAAGACGTTGAGGCCCATCGGCGGCGTGATCATCCCGACTTCGGCCACCATGACGACCATCACCCCGAACCAGACCGGATCGAATCCCAGTTCCACCACGACCGGTAGCATAATCGGAACGGTGAGGATCAGGATCGCCACCTGGTCGAGGAAACACCCGAGGATCAGGTAAATCACCAGGATCACCAGCATGACCCAATAGACCGACACCTCCAGTCCGCTGACCCAGCTGACGATCGCGGTAGCGGTCTGCGTGAGGGTGAAGAAGTAGCCAAAGATATGCGCGCCGAGGATGATGATCGCGATCATGCAGCTCACGCGGGCGGCGCTGACCAGCGCCCGCCCTGCGTCGCGCAGGGTCAACCGCCCCTGGACCGCGCCCAACACCAACGCGGCCAAGGCCCCCATCGCCGAGGCTTCGGTCGGCGTTGTGATACCGGCATAAAGAACGCCTGTCACCGCCCCGAAGAGGATCAGCATCGGCAACGTTATGCGCAGCACCGATAATTTCTTGGACCAGGGGTGCCGGATCCCCGGCGGGACCGCCTTTGGCCGGAACAGCGACATGCCGATGATCAGCGTGATCAGGGCCATCACAGACAAAAGCCCCGGCACCACGCCCGCGATCAGCAGCTTGCCGACGCTCACGTCCGCGATGATCGCATAGAGAACCAGCGCGATCGAGGGCGGTATCAGGATCGCCAGCGTGCCGGTAATGGCCACCAGCGCCCCGGCGGTTCGCAGCGAATACCCCTGACGCATCATGGCCGGGAGCGCGGTGGATGACAGGGTCGCCGCCGATGCGGTGCTCGACCCCGAGATCGCACCGAACAGGGCCCCCGCCAGAACGACGGCCACGCCCAACCCGCCCGGCAGTCGCCCGACCCAGACCGCAGTCGCGTCAAACAGCTCGTCGGCGATGCGCGAGATGATGATGAATTCTGCCATCAGAATGAACATGGGAATGGTGATAAGCTCGTAGGAGTTGACCGAGGAGATGGTGGAGGATTTGACCATCCCCATCACAAGATCGAGCCCGCCCACGGCGAAAAGCCCCGCCACACCGGACACCGCCATGGCGAACGCCACGGGCATTCCCATCGCGAGCAGCAGGACGAGAAGTAGACTTCCTAAAACTGCGATCACCGCTCGTCTCCCTCGGGCCGGGTGTCGACCGCGGGATCGGTTGTTTCAATCTGGTGATCCACGGTCTCGGGCACATGGCCCTTTCCGCCGCTCAGCAGGTCGGCCAGATGTGCCCCCATGCGCAGCATAAGAAGCCCGGCGCCGATCGGGACGAGGATATAACTGGCCCACATCGGCCACGGCACGATGCCGGGGATCGTTTCGTCCCGCGCCACGGCCCTAGCCGTGGACTGCCAGCCGGTCACCACCATCGCCAGCAGCACCGGGATCACCATGAGCGCGCTCGCCGCGTCCACCCATCGCCGGACATTCGGGCGCATCATGTTCTGGAACAGGTTGACCGCCACATGCCCGCCGCGCCGGAACGTCTCGGACACCGCTAGAAATGTCGCGCCGACCATCAGAAAGTTGGCGACCAGGTCATATCCCCAGCCCAGTGGCGCCCGGAAAAGGTAGCGCATCACCACGTCAAGCGCGACGACAAGCATCATGAAGAGCATGCACAGGCTGGCGCCGATAATCGCAATCCGTTCCAGCCTGGCGACCTCCCGGTCTGCCAAGGATATCCACTTCATCCATGCCTCCCTTGCGTTTTCCTTCGGATCCGCGCCGCGCCCGCTCGGGTCAGGACTCGGTCGGGCGTTTCATCATCAGGCCGACGCGATGCACCTCGACAACCATTTCGTCCCGCTGGTTGAAACCGCGCGTCGCGAAATGGACGATTCCGCGGTCGGGGTTCTTCTTTGATTCCCGCCGGTCCGTGATCTCGGTCTCCGCGCGCAGGGTATCGCCAATGAAGACAGGCTTGGGAAATGTGATCTGGTCAAACCCGAGGTTGCCCAACGTCGTCCCCAGCGTCAGATCGCCCACGCCCACGCCCACAACGAGGCCCAGCGTGAAAATACTGTTGACGAGGCGCTTCCCGTAAATCGTGTTCTTGCAGAACTCATCGTCGAGATGCAGCGGCTGCGAATTGTAAGTGAGCGCGGAGAAAAGCAGGTTGTCGGTTTCCGTCACCGTGCGGGTGATGGCGTGATGAAAGACTTTGCCAGGTTCGAGCTCTTCGAAATACTTACCGGATACGGCGCTTTGCATAGCGGATTCCTCTCTCTCTCTCTTTTCTAAACCGTTGGTCAGGGCCTCAATCCGTGTCGCCGGACCCCTCGGCCAGCGCGACGACAGACCGGGCGGTCTGGACATGGGCGAGATCAATATGGTCGCCGTCGTAGATCACCGCCCCGACGCCCTGCGCGGCGGCGGCTTCATAGGCCTCGATCATGCCCTTGAAATAACGAACCTCCTCTGGCGAGGGGGTGTAGGCGCGATTGACCACCTCGACGTTGGTGGGATGCAGGATCATCTCCCCGACGAAGCCATGGGCGCGATTGCGACGGGCATAGCGGTCGAGCCCCTCAAGGTCGTGAACATCCTGCCAGAGACCGCCCAGCGGCATCTTGCCGGCAGCGCGCGCGGCCATCACCGTGCGTTGCCACATATAGAGGGTCTCAGTGCCCTCATCGCTCCAGGTGATGCCAAGCGCCCGCGCGGAATCGCCGTTCTTTGCGCTGGCGCCGCAGATTGCGTTCACGCGCGGATTCTGCGCGATCTCGTAGGCGGTTTGCATCGAGCGGGCGGTTTCCAGCGTGGGCACCAGCGCGACGCGACCCAGCTCCAACCCGTTTCGCAACTCGGCCTCATGAACCAGCGCGGAGGCGATCTGAATATCTTCCGGACCGCCGGGCTTGGACAGGACCACGCCTTCTAGCCCCTCTCGCGTCACGGCGAGAATATCCTCGAAATCGTACATCGCCGGAGAGCGGTTGACGCGCACATAGACCCGCTCGCCTGCGGCGGCGAGGCCGGAAATCTTGTCCGCGACCAGTGCTCGCGCTGCCGACTTGTGATCAGGGGGGACACTGTCTTCGAGGTCAAGAATAATCGCGTCGGCCCCATAGCCCGTCACCCGGTCGATCCAGCTTTCGCGGTGGCCGGGAACAAAGAGGAAGGACCGGATGGGCCGCATCGAGGATCGGGAAAGGTCTGTCATGGTGCAACTCCAGCGTCCCCGCCCATGAAGGGCGGCGAAAACAATAGATTTGGGCAGAAAAGCCCGAGGGGTGTCTGTCACCGGGGACGCGGAGGCGCCCCCGGTGACTGTGCGGTCTCAGTTCTGCGCGGCGGCGCTCTCCACTGCGGCGCGATAGGTTTCGACAGCCTTGGCACCGTCTTCACCGGCAGAGGAGGCCCAATCGCCGGCGACAGCAGCGGTCAGCTCTCTCCAGCGCGCTGCCTCGTCGTCAGCGAGCGTCGTGACTTCCAGACCGGATTCCTCAACCATCCGATCACGCTCCACGGTCTCGTTGTCGGTCATCCAGGCGCAGTTGTTCTCGGCCGCGGCGGCGCCAAGGCGCAGGAACGTCTCCTGGATGTCCTCGGGCAGATCGTTAAACTTCTCGCGGTTCATCAAGAGCACGAGATGCGTGCTGCCCATGCTGACCCCTTCGGTGCTGTGCTTGAACACGGATTGCAGATCGTAGGGCGGCATCCCGGCGTAGAGATAAAGCGCGCCATCCACAGTGCCGCGTTGCGCCGCCTGGAACAATTCGGGCGAAGGCATGCGGACACCGACCGCGCCCAGCTCTCGGGCCGTAAGCTCCATCGCCGCGCCGGTGGTGCGCAGCTTGAGACCCTTGAGGTCATCCATTGTTTCAACCTTGCGGTCCGCCGTGACGACCTTGTAAATCGGCAAACTGACGTTGTAGATCGCCTGCACTTCGTTCGGCTCGAAATCCGCCGTGTCAAAGAATTCGCCTTCCTTGGACAGCGCCATCGAGGCCCGGCTCGCGACGCAGATATCCGAGAACATACCGGGCAATTCGGCAACCCCCGTCACAGTCAACTGGGTCGGATGATACGAGGTCGCAGTCAGGACGACATCGGCGACACCGCTCGCCGCGAGGTCAAGCGCCTCGGCCGCCTTGCCAAGCTGCTGTGCGGGATAGATCGTGAAATTGATCCGGTCCCCCAGCTCTTCCTTCAGCGACGCAACCCAGACATCCAGCCCATTTTCGATCAGGTAATGCGTGGTGGGAAAGGCATGCGATATCTTGAGGTCGATGGTATCTTGCGCACTGGCAGCACTGGCTGTGACCGCGGTGGCGAATGCGAAGCCGGCGGCTGCGCTCTTGATTGAAAAGTTCATATTGCCCCTTTCTGCGGCAGGATGTTCCTCCGCAAACTGTTGCGACTATATCCGGTCGTTCGGCATCGATGCCGGGCGGACCGTCGCCCTCCTCCCTCGGCGCCGCGATAGATCGCTGCGGATCAGTAGGATTTCGGCAGGCCAAGCTGCTTTTCGGCAATGTTGCTGAGGACAAGCTCGGTCGAAATCGGAGCAATGCGAAGGATCATCACCTCGCGCATGAGGCGCTCGACATCATATTCCTTTGCATAGCCAAAACCGCCATGCGTGAGGATTGCCCGTTCACAGGCGAAAAAGGCCGCCTCTGATGCCAGCACCTTTGCAGCATTGGCTTCAATCCCGCAGGATTCGCCCCGGTCGTATTGGGTCGCCGCTTGGAAACCCATGTGGTTGGCCGCTTCAAGCTGTGCCCAGGCGCGGGCCAGCGGATGCTGAATACCCTGATTTTGCCCGATCGGACGGTCAAAGACGATCCGTTCATTGGCATATTTCGCCGCTCGGGCCAGCGCGTAGCGGCCGATGCCGACGCATTCGGCCGAAACCAGAACCCGTTCGGCGTTCATTCCATGCAAGATGTGGCGAAACCCCTTGCCCTCTTCGCCGATCATGTCAGCGGCAGGCACCGGGAGCTCTTCAAAAAACAGCTCGTTGGAATCCACGGCCTTGCGGCCCATCTTGTCGATCTCTCGGATCTCGACATAGTCGCGGTCGAGCTTTGTGTAAAACAGGGTCAGACCGTCCGTCGGACTCTTGCACTCCTCAATCGGCGTGGTGCGTGCGATCAACAACATGTAATCGGCCACCTGTGCGGTCGATATCCACACTTTCTGGCCGCTGACATAATAGGTGTCGCCCTTGCGAACAGCCCGCGTCTTGAGCTTGGTGGTGTTCAGCCCGGTGGTCGGCTCTGTCACGGCAAAGCAGGCTTTGGTTTCGCCCTTGATCAGCGGCGTCAGCATCCGTTTCTTCTGCTCTTCGGTGCCAAAGGCCACCACCGGCGACAGGCCGAAGATGTTCATGTGCACGGCGGAGGTCGCGCTCAGCCCGCCGCCGCATTCGGCAATCGCCTGCATCATGATGGCGGCTTCGGTAATACCTAGGTTCGAGCCCCCATATTCCTCGGGCATGGCAATCCCGAGCCAGCCATTGTCAGCGACGGCGCGGTAGAAATCCTCAGGAAAGCCGCCTTTGGCATCCCCTTCGCGCCAGTATTCCGGCGGAAATTTCCCACAAAGGTCCATGACCGAGTCGCGGATCGCGCGCTGGTCGTCAGTCATCCGATAGTCCAATTTTCCCCCTCCCATCGCGGTCGAACAGCCTCAGCTCCCCACTATTTTCCGCGCTGTATACCTGAAAAAATCCGAACAATGTTCGAATATTCAAACTAACCGTTCCACTGCGCGTTCGATTCGTCAACCATCATCTGATTGCAGTCGGACGCGGTGGGCGAGCCACAGAGCCTGCCCCACCTCGAAGGCAGCAATAACTTTCGATCGCGCCGCACGGTTTGTTGTGGCATTTGAAACCTGGAATCGAGCAACCAGGCTGTCCCGGCAGCATCCGACGCGACCAGCCCTCTCTGCGTGGGTTTTCCAGAGGGATTCAGCGCGATTTGGCTGGCAGGGGTTCGCGCCGCTGCGTTCGCGGCTAAAACCATTCGATGAAGTCAATTCGGAACGATATGCGCTCTGGCAGCCAAAAGCCGGTACATATATAGTTTGATTATCCAGCCAAAAAACTGAAGCGAGATTGTCCTTTGAGCATTTCATCCTTTGGCCGTCGCCGTTTCATGGCATTTGCGGGCGCGGCCGTGTTGACGGGCTGTTCTGCCAAAAGCCGTTTCTCTGTATCACAGCAACCTGAAGCCGCTGCGGGTGTCCAGCCACTGTTTGTCGCGACATCGCGCGCGGCAGATCCAGTGCCAATTGCCTACGGCAAAGAGCGGGCAAATAGATTGAGCTTTGCTCAACTCTCAATATCGGTCCCACACGCACACCAAGCTGGGAACATTGAATTGCCCCCTTCAAACACTGTTGATCCTGCAAAACATTTCGCTTTGGTTGGTGCGAAAACGTTGCCTGGTGCGGATTCCTTTGTCCGAGCTGTTCAACGCGACGCGGCTCAGTCCAGCGAAGAGGCTGTGCTGTTCGTGCATGGCTACAACAACAATTTTTCTGATTCAGTTTACCGACATGCCCAAATTGCCTGGGACTATGAGTTGCGGGGACCCCAAATTCATTTTGCCTGGCCATCAGCGGCCCATCCCCTGGAATACGCATATGACCGCGACAGTGTTCTGATCGCACGAGATCATCTAGCGACGTTACTTCGAACTCTATTGCATAAAAACGGGCTGCGTCTGTCCTTGGTTGGCCATTCGATGGGAAGCCTTCTAATTATGGAAGCGTTGCGTCAAATCGGACTGACCGACCGGCAAGGAACAATCGACAAGCTAGCCTCGGTTACTCTGGTCTCCCCAGACATCGACATGGATTTGTTCCGATCCCAGGCGGCGTCTTTAGGGCGGCTCCCGCAACCGTTTATAGTCGCCGTAGCGCAAAACGATCGCCTACTGGGATTGGCTTCGGGTCTCTCGGGCGGGGCGGCGAGACTGGGTTCGGTCGAGGACCTTGATCAGCTCGAAGCTCTTGGCATCTCCACAATTGACATGACGGGTTTGGGCAACGGAGGGAACAATCACTTCCTACCTGGCACATCTTCCGCTGCGATTGCGCTGATCAAAGGACTGCGCGAGGCCGCCCCTGGCCCTTTAAGTACGCTTACTCTGGGACCGGTGAACATTACGTTAAGCCGTTAACTTGCTATCCAGGCTTAGCTGTCACATCCCGGCAGGTAGGATGGCTGCTTTTTGAACAGCTCTGGCTTGAGCTTGGGCCAGTCCTTCGTCACCTGCAAGGGCGTCTTGCTGCCTAAGGCTCAGGACTCATAGCCAAAAGATGACGGGTGCGGCGAGAGCGATGGCTGAGAGGAAGACCGTGGGACTTCGGTCGTAGCGCGTTGCCACGCGCCTCCAGTCTTTCAGTCGACCAAACATGATCTCGATCCGGTTACGCTTTCGGTAGCGGCGTGAACTGGCCCCCCTTTCGGCCGGGCACCTCGGCCTGCCCGAGGAGGTTTAGGGCTATCACTAAACACGTGCTTATGTCTGAGATTGAAATCATCACCGATGGTGCTCTGAGCCCCAACACTGGACCGCCAGAAGCTGGAGTTTTCCGGCTCTGTCACGATGACGGGCTGGTGACGCCATCGGGATAGTGCATGGCGATCGG
>PAPR01000068.1 GCA_002709085.1 Pseudooceanicola sp.
GACCGCCGCCGCCCGCCGTGCCGCTTTCGCGCCGCCCGTTCTGTTCCACGATGACGGAGACGTTGACCCGCACCATGGGGCGGGCGTCGCGCAGGATGCCGCCTTCGGGGCGCAGGATCTCCACCTCCTGCAGAGAGGCGGCAATCGTCGCGCTGACCTGCACGACACGGGGGTCCATGTCGCGGGCATAGGCGTCGATCTCGCGCAGCGTCTCGACCTTGACCGGGAAATCCGCCCCGGCAATCGGATCGGCGTCGGTGTAAAGTCGGCGGTTGGTGGCGCGTGGTGCCTCCGCCATCGTGCCGCCGCCCGCGCCGACCGCCAGCCGCGCGGTTTCCGCTGCCCGCTTCAGCGCAGATTCGGAAACCTCCGTTCCATGCGCATATCCGGTCACTTCGCCGCAAACAGCCCGCAGGCCGAACCCTTCGGAGGCGTCATAGCTGGCGGTCTTCACCCGTCCGTCGTCAAAATGCAGCATTTCAGAGCGTTTGCGTTCCAGAAAAAGCTCGCCATCATCGCCTCCGGAGGTGGCCTCGCGCAGGATCGACAGCGACCGACCTTCGTCCAACAGGGTTTCAAAGGGGCGGAAAGGGGTATCTGACATCGAAAAAGCCTCCTGTCGCAGCGGTCTGGGATGATTTTCTTGAACCAAATCAAAAAAGCGTCCGTTTGCCGCAAGCGTGATTATTGTGGTGTGCGCAAGAATATGGTTTTAAACGTCCGCAAACAACGGGCGCTTGCACGGATTCCGTGCGATACCTCGTGGACCGATCAAAAGCCTTAAACCGATCAGGGTGTCATATGCGTAAAATCACGAGCCTTTCGGCCTTCCTGGCGTCCTTCGCCGCTCTCCCCGCCGCCGCGCAGGAGCTGGAGGCCATCGGCAAGCCGCATCCCGCCGGCATCGACTTTCAGCCCGCAGTCACCGAGGTCGCGCGCGATCTGCACTGGCTGGACGACATGCTGCTGATCGTGATCACGCCGATCGTTCTGCTGGTCGTTGTCCTGCTGCTGTTCGCCGCGTTCCGCTATTCGCGCAAGTCCAACCCGACGCCGGGCACGTTTACCCACAATTCGCCACTGGAGATCGCCTGGACCATCGTGCCGATCCTGATCCTGCTGTTCATCGGGGTGTTTTCGCTGCCGATCCTGTTCAAGCAACAGACGTTCCCGGACGGGGACATCAATATCAAGGTGACGGGATACCAGTGGTATTGGGGCTATGAATATACCGACACCGAATCCGAACTGGCCTATGACGCCTATATGATCGGCCAGCCCGCGACGATGACGGGCGAGGACGACACGGCAGGTGCCAAGGCCTACATCAACTCCGACGCGATGAAGGCCAAGCTGGTCGCCGCAGGCTATAACGAGGATGAATTCCTGCTGGCCACGGACACCGCCGTGGTGATCCCGGTCGGCAAGACCGTCGTGCTGACCCTGACAGGCGCGGATGTGATCCACTCCTGGGCGATGCCGGCCTTTGGGGTCAAGCAGGACGCCGTACCGGGCCGACTGTCCCAGATCTGGTTCGCGGCAGAGCGCGAAGGCATCTACTTTGGCCAGTGTTCCGAACTTTGCGGCAAAGATCACGCCTACATGCCGATCACCATCAAGGTCGTCAGCGAGGCGGTCTACGACGCATGGCTCATCGCCACTGAAGAGGCCGGCGGATACGTCGACCCCGAGTCCCTGAACAGCTAATCACGGCGCCCGGTTCGCCGGGCGCGCCCTTTCCCGGCCCGTTTCAGTGACGGACCGCAACCCCAGGACCCGCATGACCGACGCGAGCATTCAGACGCAGCCCGAGACCGGCGAGGCGACGTTCGGCGATTATGTCGCGCTGCTGAAGCCGCGCGTGATGTCGCTGGTGGTCTTTACCGCCGCCGTCGGTCTGTTGGCGGCACCGGGGACCGTGCATCCGTTCATCGCGTTCTTTGCTGTGCTGTGCATTGCCATTGGGGGCGGGGCCTCCGGCGCGCTCAACATGTGGTATGATGCCGATATCGACCGGGTGATGAAACGCACAGCGAACCGCCCGATCCCTTCGGGACGGGTCGGCGCGGACGAAGCTTTGGCTGTCGGGCTGACCCTTTCGGGGTTCGCCGTGGTGATGTTGGGGCTGGCCTCGAACTGGGTGGCCGCGGGGCTGTTGGCCTTCACGATCTTCTTCTACGCGGTGGTCTACACCATGTGGCTCAAGCGGTGGACGCCGCAGAACATCGTCATCGGCGGTGCCGCCGGAGCCTTCCCGCCGATGATCGGCTGGGCTGTCGCGACGGGCGGTGTGTCCATCGAATCCGTTTTGATGTTCGCGCTGACCTTCATGTGGACGCCGCCGCATTTCTGGGCGTTGGCGCTCTTCATGAACTCCGATTATGAAAAAGCAGGCGTGCCTATGCTGACGGTGACCCACGGGCGCCGCGTCACCCGCCGCCATATCCTCGCCTATACTGTCTTGCTCGCTGTGCTCGCAATCGGCGCTGCCTTTACCAGCATCGGCGGGCCGATCTACCTGACCGTTGCAGTGATCCTCAACGCTATGTTCCTCTTTGGCGCCTGGAAGATCTGGCGCCGTGACGAAGAGATGGCGGCGGCCGACGGATACCGCCGGGAAAAGCGCTTTTTCGCGCTCTCTCTGCTGTACCTCTTCCTGCATTTTGGCGCGATCCTTGCAGAAGCAGCGCTGCGGCCCTGGGGCCTCGGGGGGTGGTGACAATGGCATTTCGCAAACCACATGAACTGCACAATCGCCGGTGGAGCCGAAACCTCGGTCTCGGCGTCGTGCTCGCGATCTTCGTGGCGCTGATTTTCGGTCTGACGATCGTCAAGGTCACGCAAAACCCGATCCAGCTCGCCCCGCAAGCGGGAGAGGGTTACTGATGCCGATGTCTGCTCCACAAAAGACGGTGGCGACGACGCTCGGGGTGGTCGCAGTGATGGCGACGCTCGGGTTCGCGGCGTCCCCGCTTTACAATTATTTCTGCCGTGTCACCGGGTTTGGGGGCGTGACGCAGGAGGCTGACGCCGCCTCCGACGTGGTGCTCGACCGGATGATCAAGGTGCGCTTTGACGCCACCACGGATCCCGGCATGCCCTGGGAATTCAAGCCGGTCCAGCGCGAGATGACGCTTCGGATCGGGGAGACGGGGCTGGCGTTTTACGAGGCGCATAACCCGACCGACCGGGTCGTCGCCGGGACCGCCAGCTACAATGTCTTTCCCTACGACGCGGGCGGATTCTTTACCAAGATCGATTGCTTTTGCTTCACCGAGCAGGTTCTTCAGCCCGGTGAAACGGTCCAGATGCCGGTCACGTTCTACGTCGACCCGAGCATGGTCGAGGACCGCGACGCGAAACATGTGCAGACCATTACGCTGGGCTACACATTCTACGAAACCGACCTTCCCGAACAGCAGGCACAGCTTGCGACGGGCAAGGCCAACGATATAAACTAAGACTTCAGCCGAGGGAACGAGGGCACCAAGATGGCGCATGAGAAAAACCACGACTACCACATCCTGGCACCGTCGCTTTATCCCCTGATCGGGGCCGTCGCGGCATTCGTCATGTTCTTTGGCGCCGTGCAATGGATGCACGGCAGCGGACCATGGGTCTTTTTGATCGGGCTGGCCGCTATATTTTACACCATGTTCGGCTGGTGGTCAGAGACGGTCAAGGAAAACAACGCGGGCGATCATACGCCGGTCGTCCAGATCGGTCTGCGCTACGGTGTGATCCTGTTCATCATGTCCGAGGTGATGTTCTTCTCCGCATGGTTCTGGACCTTCTTCAAGCATGCCATCTACCCCATGGGACCGATGTCACCCATGCAGGACGCCGTCTGGCCGCCCGCGGGCATCGAAACTTTTGACGCCTGGCACCTGCCTCTGATCAACACGCTGATCCTGCTATGTTCCGGCGCCGCGGCGACCTGGGCGCACCACGCGCTGGTGCACGAGGAAAACCGCCAGGACATGAAGTGGGGCTTGATCCTCTCCATTGCGCTCGGCGCGCTGTTCACCGTCTTTCAAATCTATGAGTACAGTCACGCGGCCTTTGGCTTCTCGGGCAATATCTATGGCGCGACCTTCTTCATGGCGACCGGCTTTCACGGCGCTCACGTCCTGATTGGTACGATCTTTCTGTTCGTCTGCCTGATGCGGGTCTACGCTGGGCACTTCACTGCGAACAACCACATCGGGTTTGAGGCGGCGGCCTGGTACTGGCACTTTGTCGACGTGGTGTGGCTGTTTCTCTTTGCGGCTGTCTACATCTGGGGCGGCTGACCGGGCGGGGCTTGCCCCCCACCTGAGATCACGGAAGGCGCGGGGCAAGGCTTCGCGCCTTTGGCATTGAAATGACCCGCTGAAATCGCGGAAAGGACCGGAATGCGGAAGAACCTGATCGGACCCTTGATCTTTGGGATCGGCGGTGCAGCGGTGCTCGTCTCCCTCGGGGTCTGGCAAATCCAGCGTCTGAACTGGAAACAGGACGTGCTGGCCGGGATCGAGGCGAGGATCGCCGCCTCGCCCATCGCCCTGCCGCAGACCATCAACCCGGACACGGATCAATATCTGCCCGTCACCATCACGGGCCGCTTTGGTGAAACCGGCCTGCGCGTGTTGGCCAGTCGCAAGCAGATCGGCCCCGGCCACAGGATGATCCAGCGGTTCGAAACGGGCGACAGGTCGATCCTGGTCGATCGCGGCTTCCTGCGCGAGGATGACCCGGCCACGCCGCCCCCCGCCGGTGATGTCACGATCAATGGCAATCTGATGTGGCCGGATGAAACCGATGGGTTTACCCCTGCGCCCGATATCGCCGGGGGGCTCTGGTTCGCCCGTGATGTCGCCGCGATGGCCGCCGCTCTCGGTGTGGAACCGACATTGGTGGTCGCGCGCGAGATGGATTTGGACGACGGTGCGGTGCAACCGATGCCGGTTTCGACTGTCGGCATCCCGAACGATCACCTGAACTATGCGTTCACCTGGTTCGCGCTGGCAGCGATCTGGCTGGCCATGACCAGCGTTCTGATTTATCGCACGCAAAGACAGCAAGGGGGCGGGACGACGTGAATTACATCTCGACACGGGGGCAGGCGCCCGATCTGACCTTTGAGCAGGCGATGCTGACCGGATTGGCGCGGGATGGCGGGCTTTACGTTCCCTCCGAAGTGCCGGTCATGCCGCAGGCCGAAATCGCTGCGTTGGCCGGTCTGCCCTACGAAGAGGTCGCGTTCCGCGTCATGCGCCCCTTCCTCGGCGAAACCTTTACCGACGACGAATTCCGCGAGATCATCGCCAACGCCTATGCCGGGTTTGGCCATGACGCTCGCGCGCCGCTGGTCCAACTTGATTCAGGGCATTTCCTGCTGGAGCTGTTCCACGGTCCGACATTGGCGTTCAAGGACTTCGCGATGCAACTGATCGGTCAGTTGTTCGAGGCCTCGCTGAAACGCTCCGGCGACCGGGTGACCATTGTTGGCGCGACCTCGGGCGATACCGGCTCTGCCGCGATCGAGGCGTTCAAGGGGCTGGACGCGGTCGACGTCTTTATCCTCTTTCCGCATGGCCGGGTGTCGGAGGTGCAGCGCCGCCAGATGACCACCCCGTCCGAAGCCAATGTGCACGCCCTCTCGATGACCGGCCATTTCGATGACTGTCAGGCACGGGTCAAGGATATGTTCAACGACTTCGCCTTTCGCGACGAAGTGCGGCTGGCGGGCGTGAATTCGATCAACTGGGCTCGGGTGTTGGCGCAGGTGGTCTATTACTTTACCTCCGCCGTCGCGCTGGGTGCGCCACATCGCAAGGTCAGCTTTACCGTGCCCACGGGTAATTTCGGCGACATTTTTGCCGGCTACATCGCGCGCAAGATGGGACTGCCAATCGATACGCTTGTGGTGGCGACAAACCAGAACGACATCCTGCACCGCTGCCTCGCAACCGGAGACTACACACCCGATGGCGTGATCCCCTCGATCAGCCCGTCGATGGACATCCAGGTCTCGTCGAACTTTGAGCGGGTGCTGTTTGACGCATATGGGCGCGATGGCATGGCGGTCGCGCAACTGATGGATGAGCTGAAGGCTGGCGGCTTCAAGGTCAGCCAAGGCGCGTTGCAACACCTTCAGGACCTCTTCGTGTCGGGGCGCGCTTCGGAGGAGGAAACCTCCGCCACGATCAAGGCGATACGCGCGCGGACGGGCCAATTGCTCTGCCCGCATAGTGCGGTCGGCGTGAAAGTCGCGCAGGACCACCTGGATCAAGGCGTGCCGATGATTACATTGGCAACCGCGCATCCGGCGAAGTTCCCCGATGCGGTCGAGGCCGCGACCGGGATACGCCCGCCGTTGCCGCCTCGTATGGCCGATCTCTTTGACAGGGACGAAAGAGTCACCAAAGTGGAAAACGACCTGGCAGAAATCGAACACTTCATTTGTGGAAACATCACCAATTGAAACCTGAACTGCACACGCTCTCCAACGGATTTCGCATTGTCACCGAACGGATGCCGGGGCTTCAGTCCGCCTCCATCGGGATTTGGGTGGCTGCCGGTGGGCGCGACGAGATGCCGGAACAGAACGGTGTCGCGCATTTCCTCGAACACATGGCCTTCAAGGGCACGGCGTCCCGCTCTCCGGTTCAGATCGCCGAGGCGATCGAGGATGTGGGCGGCTATATGAACGCCTATACCTCGCGCGAGGTGACGGCCTATTACGCGCGTGTGCTGGGCGCCGATGTCCCGCTCGCGCTGGAGGTGATCGCCGACATCCTGCGCAACTCCACCCTCGATGAGCGTGAGCTGGAGGTGGAGCGCGGCGTGATCCTGTCCGAAATCGGGCAGGCGCTGGATACGCCGGACGACGTCATCTTTGACTGGTTGCAGGAACAGGCCTACCCCGAGCAATCGCTGGGCCGCACGATCCTCGGCCCCGCCGAACGGATTCAGGCGTTCCGCCGGGCCGACCTGTCGCGCTTTGTTCAGGAGAACTACGGTCCCGGTCAGATGATCCTGTCGGCCGCCGGTGATGTCGATCACGCCGAAATCGTTGCGCAAGCCGAGGCGCTCTTTGGCGACATGCAGCCCGTCAGCCAGATTCAGGCGGGCAGCGCAAAATTCATCGGCGGCGAAAGCCGGGTGGTGAAGACGCTGGAACAGGCCCATATCGCCATCGGCTTTGAGAGCCCGAATTACATGCATGACGAGTCCTACGTCGCGCAGGTCTATGCCTCCGCCCTCGGCGGGGGCATGGCCTCGCGTCTGTTTCAGGAGGTGCGTGAAAAGCGCGGCCTGTGCTACACGATCTTTGCGCAGGCGGGGGCCTATACGGATACCGGGATGACCACGATCTACGCCGGCACCGCCGGTAATCAGGTTGCCGACCTTGCCCGGATCACCATCGACGAGATGAAGCGCGCCGCCGAGGATTTCAGCGAAATCGAAACCACCCGTGCGAAATCCCAGATGAAAGCGGGCCTGCTGATGGGGCTGGAAGGGCCGTCGTCGCGGGCCGAACGCATGGCGCGAATGGTCCAGATCTGGGGCTATGTGCCGCCGCTGGACAACGTTGTCGAAAAGATCGAAGCGGTAAGCCGTGATGATCTGCGCCGCTACGCCGAACGCATGGCCATCAACACCCCGATGGCGCTGGCCCTCTATGGGCCGGTTGCGGATGCGCCGGATCGCGAGGCGCTGCAATTGGCCCGCGCTGCCTGATGCTGCTGGCGCGGCGGAAGGTCAAGATCGAGACGGAGCGGATGACCCTCCGCCCCCCGGTCCATAACGATCACCGCGCCTGGGCCGATCTGCGCCGCACCAGCGAGAGCTATCTGACGAGGTGGGAACCGACCTGGGCCGCGGATCACCTGACGCGGCGATCCTTCACCAACCGGGTCTATTGGGCGCAACGCTCCATCGCGAGTGGCTCGGCGGTGCCTTTGTTCCTGACCCGGCGCGAGGATGAGCGTCTGTTGGGGGCGATCACGCTGGACAATATTCGCCGGGGCCCGGCACAGGCCGGGACGATTGGATATTGGACTGGCGAGGCTTTTGCACGACAGGGTTTCATGCGCGAGGCGATCAACGCCCTGGTGCATCATGCCTTTCATCGCATGGACCTGAGCCGCATCGAAGCCGCTTGCCTGCCGGAAAACACCCCCTCGCGTGCCCTGCTTGAAACCTGCGGGTTCAAATATGAAGGCGTCGCGCAGAGCTATTTGCAAATCGACGGGCGCTGGCGGACGCATGTGCTTTACGCGGCGCTGCGGTTGGATCGGCGGGGGCGGACGGACGTCGGGTAAAGCGGCTTTGAACGGCCTAGGCCTTGCGAGGTGCAGCGGTGACAGAGGTCTCCGCCGGGGAAATATTCATCACCACGGACTGGCGGAGCTGCAATTCGGCGAGGTTCGGCGGTTTGATCCACACAATCTTTGCAACTCGTGCTACCCTTGGACACGGAGGGTGCGATGCGTCAGTTCTGGTGTGCATGTCTGATCGGAGTTCTGGCGGGGCCGCTCACCGCGCAGGACACAACGCCGAGGATGAGCCACTGCATCGCCATCGCTGGCGCGACGCCCGGCGTGGATTTCGTGCATCTGGCCGGGTTTCGCGATGCGGTGCCGCAATACTCTGCCCGCATCAGCTACGTCTCGCATAGCTCGTATCTCATCCAGACCATCGGCGGTCTGTCGGCGGTTACCGACTATGCGGGATACCTCGGGAACGTGGACTTCATTCCCGACGTCGTGACGATGAACCACGCCCATTCCAGCCACTTCACCGGCGCGCCGGACCCAGCGATTCCGCATGTGCTGCGGGGTTGGTCGGACGAGTTCGGGATGGCAGTGGATCATCATCTGGATCTGGGCGAAATGCTTGTGCGCAATGTCTCCACCGATATCCGCGCCATGGGCGGGGTCGAGGAAAATGGCAATTCGGTTTTTGTTTTCGAGGTCGAGGGTCTCTGCATCGGCCACTTGGGCCATCTGCATCACGAACCGAATGATGCGCAATATGCGGCGATCGGGCGGCTCGACGTCGTGATGGTGCCGGTCGATGGGGGGATGACGCTCGACACCGACTCCATGGTGCGGGTGGTAGAGCGGTTGAAATCTTCCATCGTACTGCCGATGCACTGGTTTTCCGGCGCATCCCTCGGTTGGTTCCTCGAAGGGGTCGCGGAGGAGTTCGACATCGACATCCGAAGGGAGAGCGAGATCACCCTGTCGCTGCGCGATCTCCCTCAGCGCCCGACCGTCATCGTCCTGCAGCCAGCCTATCTGAGTGACGCAAATTGATCTGGGCGACATGGTCGCGGAATGGTAGCACGCGAGGATGAGCCTGTGTCCCGCCGATCCCGCCTTTGCCGACCGATTGCGCGACGTCCTTGACGACAAGGCGTTTCGCGATCTCGCCCCGCATTACCTGGAAGAACCTCGCGGCACCTGGACCGGCACTGCCGGGCTGGTCGTGGCGCCCCGCGACGTCGCGCAGGTCTCGGCGGTGATGGCCGCAGCCAATGCCGCGCGCGTGCCCGTCGTGCCCTACGGCGGTGGCACCGGGCTGGTCGGAGGGCAGACGATGCCCGAGGGGCCCGCGCCCCTGCTCTTGTCGATGGAGCGCATGACGACGATCCGCAAGATTGACCCGGTCGAGAACGTCGCGGTGGTCGAGGCAGGGGCCATTCTGGAGGATATCCACAACGCCGCGATCGGGGCGGGACGGATTTTTCCGCTGTCCCTCGCCGCCAAGGGCTCGGCGCGGATCGGTGGCAACCTCGCCACAAACGCGGGCGGGGTGAACGTGCTGCGCTATGGCAATGCGCGCGATCTGTGCCTCGGGCTGGAGGCGGTCTTGCCCGACGGGCGTATCTGGAACGGGTTGTCACGCCTGCGCAAGGACAACACCGGGTATGATCTGCGCAACCTATTGATCGGCTCCGAGGGCACGCTGGCCGTGATCACCGCCGCCTCGCTCAAGCTATTCGCGCCGCCAGCCGGGCAGGGGACCGCGCTGGCGGTCGTGCCGTCACCGCGCGCGGCGCTGGACCTGCTGTCGATGGTGCGCGATCACGTCGGCGAAGCGGTCTCGGCCTTTGAGCTGATCTCGGGCCAGGGGTTGGGGTTCCTCGCCGAGAAAATGCCACAAATTCGCCGCCCCTTTGATCCTGCGCCGGAGTGGATGGTTCTGATCGATCTCGGATTGCCTGCCGGCCTGGACCCCGCCGCCGCATTCGAGTCAATCTTTGCCGAGGCCTGGGAGCGTGAGCTGGTGAGCGATGCATTGATCGCGCAAAATCAGGCGCAGGCGACGGAATTCTGGGAGGTTCGCGAGCAAATACCGGGGGCCAACCGCTTGATCGGGTCGATTTCGAGCCACGACATCAGCGTGCCGCTCTCGCGGCTCCCGGAATTTATCGATCGCGCCGCGGATATGGTCCGCGAGATGGGACCGTTTCGAATCAACTGCTTTGGCCACCTCGGCGACGGAAACCTGCATTATAACGTCTTTCCACCCAAGGGTGCGGCGGTCGCAGACTGGCGCGCGCAGACCGGGGCAGTCAAGCAGGCGGTACACGATCTGGTGCATCAGATGGACGGGTCGGTCAGCGCCGAGCATGGGATAGGACGTCTGAAAACTGGTGATCTGGAGCGTTACGGCGATCCGGTCAAGCTGGAGATGATGCGCGCTATCAAGACGTCGCTCGACCCGGTCGGTATCATGAATCCCGGCGCCGTCCTGCGCGAAAGCGACGCCTGATCGCTTGGCGTGATTAACGCGCGATAGCCCCGCTCAGGCCTTCTTCACGCGCGGTTTGCCGAGCCTCTCCTGCAACCCCTCGACCAAGTCGCGATGCGGGACGTCGCCCGCGACGGCCAGGGTGCGCAGGCGGAAATGCACATGGGCCATCTCCTGATAATAGCTGGTGTAGGCAAAGTTCGTCGCAGCACCCGCGACCGCCCCGAGGACCGGAACCGTCTGTGCCGCCAGTTTCTGGCCCAGAACGGCGGCGAGGCGGGGCGCGACCTTCGAAATCAGCGTCTGCACTGTCGCACCAGAGATCGCGACCCGAGACGTCAGGAATGACAGATCCGTGCCGTCGTCGTCCTCTAGCGGACCGGCGGCGGCGAAAATGCGGATACAGTCGAATTGCACGCTTTCGCTATCGGGATCAAAGCCGTGCTCGACCGCGACATCCTGAATCGCGCGCAGCAACACCGTTGTCGTGACCGGCAGTTCCGCCAGTGCCGTCGGCAGCCCGCCAAAGCCGCCCGCCGCCCCCATGGAGGTCGTGACCACCCGGTTCAGCCAGTCCGGCTGATCCCCGACCACGCGGCGCGACCCGTTCGCGGCGCGCATGGCTGTGGTCAGCGCCGCTTCGGTCGTGCGGTCGAGACGGTCGCGCACCTCGCGCGGCAAGCGTTTCAGCAGCCCCTCGGCGCTGTCGCCGACGAGGTTGAGAACCTGCAAGCCCAATCCGCCGGCGCGCTTGTAGCGTCTGGCCAACGTGTCGAGTTCGGCGGCGATGTCGATCGGCGCGCCCACGTCGTCTTCCAGAAGTTGGGGTTTAGCGATAGTTTTACGCTTGGCGTCGGTCATTTGGCGCGTCTCCCTTTGGGGATAGATCTGGACGCCTGTGACCAAGATCAAGGGCGCGGCGTGATTCCGCGCGGCGGAAGGGCCGCTGCCTCAGGCTTTTGGCGCAGCATCCCGCGCGACGAGGCCGGCGATGCCGGTCCAGGCGTCGGGCGTCAGCTCCAGCCCCAGAACGCGGTCGGGATTGGTCGGCGGCGGCATGGCCACCGCAGGCAGCTTCCAAAAGCCGAACCGGCCATAATAGGGGGGGTCGCCGACCAGCATCACACGCTGCCAGCCGATGCTCTGCGCCCTGTTCAGAGACTGCGCGATCAGCAGGGCCCCGACGCCCTCGCCCTGATGGGTGGGGTGCACGGCGACCGGGCCCAAGAGCAGCGCGCGGTGTTCGCCCACCCGGACCGGCCAATAGCGGATCGCCCCGCCGACCGCACCATCATTGTCGCGCGCGACGAGACACAGCTCGGCCACCGGGGGAACATCATCGCGCAAACGGTATGACGACAGCGCCTCGCGACCCGGCGCAAAGCAGGTGTCATAAAGCGCCTCGACCTCCCACCAGTCCGCGGCTGTTTCCTGCGTCAGGTTGAACAAGCCGGGGGTCTCCTCTGCGCATTCGGGCTTTCATGCGCAGTACCATGGCGGTATCAGCAGTTCAAACCAAGGAGTGCGCGATGTTCTATGAACCCAAGGACGGCCACGGGTTGCCTCACAACCCGTTCAACGCCATCGTCACGCCGCGACCAATCGGCTGGATTTCGTCACGCGGCGCAGGTGGCGGCGACAACCTCGCGCCCTACAGCTTTTTCAACGCGGTGGCCTATCATCCACCGCAAGTCATGTTCGCCTCGACCGCCGCCAAGTCCGATCGAGATTTTGGCAAGGACAGCACTGCCAATATCCGGGATACAGGTTATTTTTGCGTGAACATCGTGGAATTTGCCGCCAAGGACGTGATGAACGTGACGTCAGGCGGATTGCCCGCGGGCGAAGACGAGTTCGTGAAGGCCGGGATCGAAAAGGCGGAATGCAATCTGATCCCCTGTTCGCGCGTCGCAAATGCGCCGGCGTCGCTGGAATGCCGGATGACCGAGATCGTCACCCTCAAGGGTGAGACCAACTACCTTGTGCTGGGCGAAGTGATCGGCGTGCATATGCGCGAGGATTGTCTGGTCGACGGCATGTTCGACGTCACACGTTTCCAACCACTGACCCGCCTCGGCTACCGGGATTATTCGGTGATCAAAGACGTCTTTTCCCTCGCCCGTCCGGACGACTGATCCTCGAGCGACAAGAGCGTATATGGCCTGTGGGACGCGCTGCGCGCTGTCGAAACGCGACCGCATCCCCGTAATCATGTCGAATGCTTAACGTGTCCTAAATCTCGAAAACCAATCTTATACCCAAGAACATAAAAAACTTGGGTGGCAGACATGAGCAGACACTTACTGATTACCGGGCAGCATCGCGCCGGTAGTTCTCTCTTTTACAGTATGTTGCGACGGACGCTGGCAGGGTTCAACATCCCCGGCCCGGAGTTTCCCGCGCGCGCGGTGATCCATATGCCGGGCAAGACCTGTTCACGGCGTGCCTTTGACATCTTTGACTTCGAAAAGATCGTGCAGGCGGCAGAAGGGCGCAAGCGGCTCGACATGATCGTCACCCTGCGCGATCCGCGCGACATATTGACGAGCTACGATCCACGCCTGCCGGACGATTATGCCTGCTCGGCTGACAAGAGCTATTTTGTCACCAGCCACGGCAAGCCGCAGCAGATTCTGCCGGGTATCCTGCAAACCCATGCGCAAATCGCGGCGGTCAGCAATTCCGGTCACCTGCCGCAAGGCGTTTTCATGATGAAATACGAGCATTTGGTAAGCGAACCGCGCCGCGTCCAGAACCTACTGGCCGATTGCCTCGAATTGGACTTCAACGCCGACTTCGGTAATTTTCACCGCGATGAACTTGCCACGCACGGCAGCGATCTAATCGGGTTTCGCACTTTGAACAGCAGTCGGATCGAGAAGTGGCGCGCGGCACATCACCGCGAACGGATCATCAGCCAGTTCGACGAATTCCCCGAGCTGCATGACATCGTGATCGACCTCGGATACGAAAGGGATCGCTCTTGGTACGACAGCTACCGCGCCGAGGGCGGGGCAGAGGAACTGGTGGTCAGCGCCTGACAGGCGTGGCGGTCTTTCGGCGCTATCTAAAAGGGCCGGGCCGTCGAGCGGATCGCGCGGCCAGGTTTGTGCGATCAATCTTGGGGCCTGACGAAACTTCATCCTGACCCTTAATCGACACCTTATCTAACTGGCGCAACAGTGCGCGAAAGAAGTGCTATGGCAGACGTTCAAGATGAATTGCGCTATCTGGTCACCGCCGCCGAGATTGCAGCGGAGAGCGGGTTGAAGAAGACTCATTTCCTCAATGACAACGCGCAGCGCGTGAACAAGAGCCTTGGCGATATGACCGGGCTAACGGGCATCGGCTTTCACATCATCGAGGTCGCTTCTGGGAATGAGACGACCGAACATCATCTCCATCACTATGAAGACGAATGCGTCTTTGTGCTGGACGGGCACGCGACGGCGCTGATCGGCGATGAGAGCTTTGAAATCGCGCCGGGCGATTTCCTCGGTTACCGCAAGGGCGGGGCGGCACATTCCATCCGGAACACGGGGACAGAGACGCTGCGCTGCATCGTGGTCGGCGAGCGACTGGCGCATGACGTGGGCGACTATCCCAACAAACGCAAGCGTATCTTCCGCAATGTCGGACTGCCGTGGAACCTTGTCGACATCGAGGACATCGACGAGCCGCAGGGCGGTGCCAAACGCTAGCTGACTCCGAAGGCTAATAACGGGATTGGTTGTGGGTGTACCGTTGAAGGATGCGTTGTCTGCCCCAGTCCTGAAATCCCCCACTCACGAAAAGGGCGGGCCCGCATGTGGCCCGCCTTTCGTCATTTTACGTGCTCGCAGGCGGCGTCAACGTCTTCCGCTGTTGCCCTCTCAGTGTCCGCCCAGAATGCCTGTCCGCACGCCGTAGTCGACGGCCAGCGCGTAGTCGGGATCATCCTCGCTGTCGATCACGAGGTGGCCGGCCTTGGTCAGCAGACGGTGGCAATCCCGGCTGAGGTGGCGCAACTGGATGCGCTTGCCGATGGCCTCGTACTTGCCGGCGATGTTCTCGATGGCTTGCAGGGCCGATTGATCCACCACCCGACTGTCGTTGAAATCGACGATCACCAGAGATGGGTCGCCCTTAATGTCGAACATCTCGACGAACCCGTCCGAAGAGCCGAAGAACAGCGGCCCCTGCACTTGGTAGACTTTTGCGCCCTCGGGGGTGAGGTATGTCTTGGCATGGATGCGCCGCGCGTTGTTCCAGGCGTAGGCGAGGGCCGAGACGATGACGCCCACCACCACGGCCACGGCCAGGTCGGCATAGACCGTCACGACCGTCACCAGAATGATGACAAAGGCATCCGTTAGCGGCACCTTGGCGAGGATCTTGAGCGAATTCCAGGCAAAGGTCCCGATCACCACCATGAACATCACCCCGACCAGCGCGGCCAGCGGGATCTGTTCAATCAGCGGCGAGGCAAAGAGAATGAAGGACAACAGCAACAGCGCCGAGGCGATCCCCGCCACGCGGGTCCGTCCGCCCGATTTGACGTTGATCATCGACTGGCCGATCATCGCGCAGCCCCCCATGCCGCCAAAGAACCCGGTCAGCACGTTGGCCGCGCCCTGCGCGACGCATTCCTGCGAGGCACCGCCCCGCTTGCCGGTCATCTCGCCGACGAGGTTCAGTGTCAGCAGCGATTCGATCAGCCCGATCGCCGCGAGGATCACCGCATAGGGCAGGATGATCTCGAAGGTTTCCCAGTTCAGCGGGACCATCGGGATGTGGAAGCCCGGCAAGCCGCCTTTGATCGAGGCGAGGTCGCCGACCCGCGGCACGTCGAGGCCAAAGACGATGACGACCACCGCAACGATGCCGATCCCGGCGAGGGGCGCGGGAATGACCTTGGTGATGCGCGGCATGACCCAGATGATCGCCATGGTCGCGCCGACGAGGGCGAGCATGATCCAAAGCGGCGCGCCGCTCAGCCATTCACCGCCCGAGGTGCCGTGGCCCGAGACCTCGGCGGATCCCGGCACCTTGAACTGTGTCAGCTGCGCGAGGAAGATCACGATCGCCAGCCCGTTAACAAAGCCCAGCATGACCGGATGCGGCACGAGGCGGATGAACTTGCCCCATTTCATCACCCCCGCAATGACTTGCAGGATCCCCATCAACACCACCGTGGCAAAGAGGTATTCGACCCCGTGATCCGCCACCAGCGCTACCATGACCACCGCCAGCGCGCCCGTCGCGCCCGAGATCATGCCGGGGCGGCCGCCGATCAGCGCCGTTACCAGCCCGACAAGGAAGGCCGCATAGAGGCCGACCAGCGGATGGACTCCGGCGACAAAGGCGAAGGCCACCGCTTCGGGCACCAGCGCCAGCGCGACGGTGAGGCCCGACAGCAGTTCGATGCGCAACCGGGATAGCGTGAGCTTTTCGTCCGGCGACAGGCGCAGGTCGGGCATTACGAGTCGGTCGGCAAACGCTGCCAGAGTGGAACGGTTCATCTGTGGCCTTATCGGGAATGGTGGTTGTGGGGACCGATAGCGTAAACGCCTCTGTGCGGCAAGCGCGTCAAGAAAGGACGCGAGAGAGGCGCGCGGCGGCGAGGGGAGGCTTTGTGACCTGCCGGGGAGGGGCGCTGCCCCCGGCCTGCGGCCGTCCCCGGGATATTTTGTAAAAACCAAAGTGGTGTGAGGGCAGGGCGGCTGGCTCTGCTCGGATCGAAGTGCTCAAGTGAAAGTGCGTTGTCACCCGAGGCGCGTACCGGCACTAAGAGCAGGAAAAAGCGGAGAAGATGATGACCAACCCCATGCTCGCCGTGATCGGTGGATCAGGTTTGTACGAGATCGACGGGCTGACCGATGCCGTCTGGCAGGATGTCACCACCCCATGGGGCGATCCTTCGGATGCGATCCTGACTGGGACGCTGGAGGGGCTCGACCTGGCGTTCCTGCCGCGCCACGGGCGTGGGCATGTGCATAGCCCGACGGATGTGCCTTACCGCGCCAATATCGATGCGCTCAAACAGCTGGGGGTGAGCCACGTGCTGTCCGTGTCGGCCTGTGGATCGTTTCGCGAGGAGATGGCACCGGGTGATTTTGTCATTCCTGATCAGTTCATCGACCGGACGGTGAATCGCGAGAAATCGTTCTTTTCGTCGGGTTGTGTGGCGCATGTGTCCATGGCGCATCCGACTTGCACCGCGTTTGGTCAGGTGGCCGGCGCGGCGGCCACCTCCGCCGGGGTCAGCGTGCACCTGGGGGGGACGTATCTTGCCATGGAGGGGCCGCAGTTCTCGACCCTGGCGGAAAGCCGGATGTACCGCGACCATTGGGGCTGCGATGTGATCGGTATGACCAACATGCCCGAGGCGAAGCTTGCCCGTGAAGCAGAGCTGCACTACGCCACTGTCGCTATGGTCACGGATTACGACAGCTGGCACCCCGATCACGGAGAGGTCGACGTGAGCGAGATCATCCGCACCCTCGGGGCCAATTCCACCCATGCCCGCGCCATGATCGCCGCGATGCCGGCGTTGATGGCGGATCGCAGGACCGCCTTGTGTTCGCAGGATTGTGAGCGCGCGCTGGAGTTTGCCGTGCTCACCGCGCCCGAGCGGCGTGATCCCGACCTGGTGGCACGGCTGAAGACCGTGGCGGGGCGGGTGCTGGGGCCGGTGGCAGAGTAGGGGCGCCGCGCGCGGATAAAGGATCAGCGGGCTCGCTAAGCCGCTGATGATTTATGGCGCTACGTTTTCGCGCTGCGTCCTCAGTCCTGACCGCGCAAGAATTCCATTACGTCGGCTCGCACCGATTGCTCGCCCCGTTCACGCGCGGCTTCGATGACCTGACGCAGGGCGCCGAGGTCGGTGCGCATCAATAGTGTTTTGACCGGCCCGATTGAGGCCGGGCGCATGGAGAGCGTGCGCAAACCCATGGCGGCCAGGCAGAGCGCTTCGACCGGGCGGCCCGCGTCCTCGCCGCAAAAGCTGAGGGGGGTGGCTGTGTCGTTACATCTATCGACGATGTTTTGCAGGAAGGTGAGGAAGGACACGTTCAGCGTATCATAGCGGCGGCGCACCCGCTCATTCTCGCGGTCGGCGGCAAAAAAGAACTGTTTGAGGTCGTTGCCGCCGATGGACAGGAACTGCACTTCCTCAAAGAACTTGCGCGGCGCGAAGGCCAGCGAGGGGGTTTCGAGCATCGCGCCCAATTCCACGCTTTCCGGCAGGACGTGGCCCAGGATGCGTTCGCGCTCCATCGCCTTGTCCATCTCGGCGCGGGCGGCGCGATATTCCTCGTATTGCGCGACAAAGGGAAACATGACCGACAGTGCCCGTCCGTTTGCCGCCCGGATCAGGGCCTGCAACTGCATCCGCATCACACCGGGTTTGTCCAGTCCGACCCGGATCGCGCGCCAGCCAAGTGCCGGATTGGGTTCGTCGTTCGGCTTCATGTAGGACAGCACCTTGTCCGACCCGATGTCGAGCGTGCGAAACACGACCTTCTTGCCACAAGCGGAATCGAGGACATGGGCATAGAGCGCCGAAAGTTCCGAGCGACGCGGCATCTGGTTGCGCACCAGAAATTGCAGTTCGGTCCGGAACAGGCCGACGCCTTCGGCCCCTGATCCCGCCAGCGATGGCAAGTCCGCCATCAGCCCGGCGTTCATCATCAAATGGACGCGCTCGCCGCACATCGAAACCGCGTCGAGGTCGCGGATCGACGCGTAACGTTCCTGCGCCTTGGCTTGCATGGCGATCTTGTCGCCAAAGGCGTTGACCACCGTGTCCTCGGCGCGCAGATGCACGATGCCGTGGTCGCCGTCGACGAGGATATGGTCGCCATTCAGCGCCTCTGTCGTGATGCGGTTGACGTGGATCACCAATGGAATCGCAAGCGCGCGGGCCACGATGGCGGCGTGCGACCCGACGGACCCTTCCTCCAACACGATCCCACGGAGTGAGCGACCGTATTCCAGCAATTCCGCCGGGCCGATGTTGCGCGCGACCAGGATCGGATCGGACGGCATATCCGCGCCGGTTTCCTGCCCCTGTCCCGACAGGATGCGCAGCAGGCGATTGGTCAGATCGTCAAGGTCGTACAGCCGCCCGCGCAGGTATGGGTCGGTGATCGATTCCATCCGGACGCGGGCAGTGGATTGCTCCTTTTCGGCGGCGGCTTCGGCAGAGAGACCGCGCGCGATGTCCTCTTCCATGCGCCGCAGCCAGCCCTTGGAATTGGCAAACATCCGATAGGCTTCGAGGACCTCCAGCTGTTCCTTGTCACCATCCGCCACGTGCAGCACCAGACGGTCGACCGCATCGCGGAGCTCTTCAACAGCTGTGTTCAGACGCTCATGCTCGCGGTGCGGGTCCTCTGCGATCGGGTTGGTGATGACGACGCGCGGCTCATGCAGCCAGACGTGCCCCTGGGCCGCGCCTTCCTGTCCGGTGGTGCCGCGAAACAGGCGAGGCTGGGTGTGCGGCGCGGTGAGGGCTGCGCCGTCCCCGACAAAGATGCCCAGTTCCGTCATCTCCGCGAGGACCATCGCGACGACCTCAAGCGCGGTGATTTCATCCTCCGAAAACCGCCGGGCGACGCGGGATTGCACGACCAGCACACCCAACTTTTCGCCCAGCCGCCGGATCGGAACACCGGCGAAGGACGAATAGATCTCCTCGCCGGTCTCGGGCATGTAGCGAAATCCTGGCTCGGACGGCGCGTCGGGGGTGTTGATGACACGTCCGGTCCTGCCCACACGGCCGACCAGACCTTCGCCAAGGCGCATTCGCGTCTGATGCACCGCTTCGGCCTTCAAGCCCTCGGTGGCGCAAAGCTCCAGCGTATCGGTGTCGCGGAACAGATAGACCGAGCAGACCTCGGTCTGCATCGAATCAGCGATCAGGTGGGTGATCTTGTCCAGTCGGGCCTGTCCCGCGGCGTCTTCGGCCATGGCGGTACGAAGCCGCGCCAGTAATTTCCGGCTGTCGGTCTGGAAGTGGTTGGTCATGCTGCGAATGCTGGCTCTTTGGTCCTCTGGACGGGACTAGACCATACCTGACGCTGAAGCGAAACGAATATCCGGTGATCGGGGGGGCGAAAATGAAAGACGGCCCCAAAGTTGATCGTGTTTAACGTCATAGACCCTTCGACCCATAGCCCCCCGGATAGACCCATGACCGGGGCCGACGGATTAGGGCTTTTCCAACTCAAAAGTGTCGTGCAGCGCCTGTACTGCCAATTCCAGATACTTCCGGTCGATCAGCACGGAGATCTTGATCTCGGAGGTGGCGATGACCTTGATGTTGATGCCCTCGTCCGACAGCGTCTTGAACATCTGCGCCGCGACGCCGGATTGCGACCGCATGCCGATGCCGACGGCCGAGACCTTGGCCACGTTGGTATCCGCGAGAAGATCGTGAAAGTTGATGTCGCCCTTGTCCTTGGCCGCGTTCAACGCCTTTTCCGCGCGCCCGACCTGATCCGTGGGGCAGGAGAAGGTCATATCCGTCCGACCTTCCTCGGCGATGTTCTGAATGATCATGTCGACGTTAATTCCGGCCTCGGCCAGCGGGCCAAAGATCGCGGCCGCGATGCCGGGGCGGTCGGCGACCGAGATCAATGTCATCTTGGCTTCTTCGCGCGAAAACGCGATGCCGGACACGGGACGATTTTCCATGATATCCTCCTCGGCACAGACCAATGTGCCGGCTTCGTCTGATTGTTCTTCGAACGATGACAGGACCCGCAGGCGCACGCCAAAGCGCATGGCCAGTTCGACGGATCGGGTCTGCAGGACCTTTGCGCCGAGCGAGGCAAGCTCCAGCATTTCCTCGAACGCGATCTTGTCCAGCTTGCGCGCCTTGGAGCTGACGCGCGGATCGGTGGTGTAGACGCCATCGACGTCGGTATAGATGTCGCAACGCTCGGCGCCAAAGGCGGCGGCAAAGGCGACGGCGGTGGTATCGGACCCGCCCCGGCCCAAGGTGGTGATCCGGCCATCGGGGGAGATGCCCTGAAACCCCGCGACCACGGCCACCTTCATGCCTTCGGCGAACTTGGCGTTGATGTTGTCGGTCGGAATTTCCTCGATCCGGGCGGAGGAATGCACAGCGTTGGTCTTCAGCGGGACCTGCCAGCCCTGCCAACTGCGGGCGGGCACGTCCATTTCCTGAAGCGTCAGCGCCATCAGGCCGGCGGTCACGTTCTCACCCGAGGAGACCACGGCGTCATATTCGCGTGCATCGTAGAACTTGGAGGTTTCGCCGACCCAGCCGACCAGTTCATTCGTCTTGCCCGACATGGCCGAAACGATGACGATCACGTCATATCCCTTGGCGACCTCGACGCCCACACGCTTGGCGGCGCGGCGGATACGGTCCAGCGTGGCCACCGACGTGCCGCCGAATTTCATCACCAGAACGGGCATTCAGTTGTCCCCAACCTTGTTTTGCGGGGGTTTAGAGGCCCCTGCGGTAAAGCGCAAGTGGTCCCGACCCAGGTTCAGCAGGTCAGATCCGACTGTGATGCAAGGCTGGCCGTGCGAGTGGGGCTTCGGCAGGCGATGCCCTGAATGCCCGTCCACGCAGCACCAGTGCAATCAGCGAGCGTGACACGTTGCCTCGATCAATTGGCCTTGCGGTTGTTCATGAAAGGCAGCGGCAGAACAGAAACCCCGTCTTCGACCAGCTGTCGGGCTTCGTCGGCGCGGGCTTCGCCGTAGATGGAGCGCGCCTTGGCGTCGCCATCGTGGATACGGCGCGCTTCCTTGACGAAATCCTTGCCGACGTAGTCCGACTCTTTCTCGATTTTGCGACGTAGGGCGATGAGTGCCTGCTCTGCCGGGGAGGCGGGTTGGGATAGCGGGCCGGGGGTGCTTTGAGCGGACTCTGGGCGAGGCGCCGTGTCCTTCTGGCTTCGGGTTGCGACGCGCGGCGCCATGATGGCTTTTTCGACCTCGGTCGAGCCGCAGATGGCGCAGGCGATCAGCCCCTGATCCTTCAATTTGTCAAAGGCGGCGGCAGATTGGAACCAACTGTCGAAACGGTGGTCATGGGCGCATTTCAAGCTGAACTGGATCATCGAATTCCCGGTCGCGAAACTGACTCATTACATAACAATCGAACCCGCTTATGCAAGCACGCACTCGCGGGGGCGCGGTGCGGGTCCGCCCCGGGGGCAGGGTCGCAAGGGCAATTCACCCCTCGCCCTGCGTACCGGCCTTCCTGCCGGGGCACCGGACCCGCACGCTGGTCTGGCCCGACCAATCAACCTCGCCGACCGGCTCAACCCGTTGGCGCGGATTTCGCTGGTCCAAGGCGCGGCGGATCTTTCAATTTTGACCCGATGCGCTAATACAGGGTCATGACAACCTCGGTTCTTCGGGCCTTTTCGGTTCACCTTCTGACCGCCACCGGGGCGGTTTTCGCCATGCTTGCCCTACTGGCGGCGGTCGAGCATAGGTGGGGCCATATGTTCCTGTGGCTCGTGGTCGCCTTTGCCGTGGATGGGGTCGATGGCCCGCTGGCGCGTAAATACGATGTGCGCACCCATGCGCCGCATATTGACGGCGCGTTGCTGGACCTGATCATCGACTACCTGACCTACGTATTCATTCCGGCCTACGCTTTGTTCCAGTCGGGAATTTTGCCGGGCATCTGGTCGTGGATAGCCCTGATCGGTATCACATTTGCCAGCGGTCTTTATTTCGCCGGCAGTTGGATGAAGACCAGCGACTACAGCTTTCTGGGGTTTCCAGCATGCTGGAACATGCTTGTGCTGGTGCTGTTTGCGACGACCCCGCCACCGATGGTGATCGTCGCCGTGATTGTGGTGCTTGCGGTCGCGATGTTCGCGCCGTTGAAGTTCATACATCCGACACGGACCCGCCGTTGGAGAAAGATTTCCCTGCCGGTCGCGGTCCTCTGGACAGTTTTTGCAGGTTGGGCGGCGCTCGCGCGGTTCGATCCCGGTCCCCTTGTCCAGATCGGCCTCGTCGCCACCAGCCTTTATCTGCTGGGCGCGGGCATCCTACAGCAAATGACGGATCGCAAACCGCTGCGCGGCTAGCAGGGTCCTTTGTTCAGGCTTCATGCGCCTTGTTGATCTGCGTAACCTCGTGTTAACCCGTGCGAGAACAGGCTGCACGTTGTTGCTGAGCTGACTGGAGGGCGTTTGCGCGCCAAGCTGGCGGCCCTTGTGAGGCGGCGCTCAACGGGACCAGACGACGGACGCGAGCAGTGAAATTATTGAATTTTCATCAGAGTTCTCATTCTCGCGTTTTCGCGACGTTGCGATGACAGGACGCGGCACCACAAACGCGGGGGTCCCGTGAGGATTTTCGTCACCGGATCGACCGGGATATTGGGGCGCCACCTGTGCCGCATCCTTGAGCAGCGCCAAGGGCCTGACGCGATCATCCGCAGTCGTGCCGACATCACCGACGCCTCTGCACTGCGCCAGGAGGTATCGCAGGCCGGCCCCGTCGACATCGTCCTGCATCTCGCTGCACTGGTGCCTGTCGCCGAGGTTCAGGGCGATCCCGACAAGGCCTATGACGTCAATGTCGGTGGCACCCTGCGCCTGCTCGACGCCTTTGCGGGGCAGAGCGCGAGGTTTGTCTATTGCTCGACCAGCCACGTCTATACCAGCAGCGCCGACCCGATCGCGGAGACCGCGCCGACGCGGCCTGTCTCGCTCTATGGGCATACGAAGTGGATCGCCGAGATCGCGGCGCGGGAGATGGCCGCAGCCTACGGGATAGCCTTGTGCATCCCGCGCGTCTTTTCGTTTCACGACCCGGCGCAGACCGGGTCCTTCCTGCGGCCCAACATCGAACGACGATTGGCCAGCGAGGACCTCTCCAAACCCTTCGAGCTTTACGGCGCGCTGTCTCTACGTGATATGCTGAGCGCTGAGGAGGCCGCGCGCCGATTGGCGCTCATCGCGCTGTCAGGGGCCACCGGCCCGGTCAATATAGGTTCCGGCAAAGGGACGCTGATCAAGGATTTCGTGCAATCGCTGACGCCGACGCCACTGAATATCGCCCCCATGGGGACACCAGACGCTTTGGTCGCTGACATTTCTCGCCTTCGCGCGATATTGGGTGACCAGATAACCGACGATTTCATTAACGCAGGACCTCCATGACCGCCACCGTCTCAATCGTCATTCCCACGTTCAACAGGGCGGACAAGCTGCCGCGCGCCATCGATAGCGCACTGGACCAGACCGTTCCTTGCGAGGTCATCGTGGTCGATCATGGCTCTGCCGACCAGACCCCCGACGTCGCTGCGGCCTATGGCGACAAGATCACCTACGTGCGACGGGATCGCGACTTCGGACCGCATTACTGCTGGCTCGACGGGGTGATGCACAGCACCGGCGATCTGGTGCATCTGCAATACGACGACGATTGGATCGAACCGCGCTTTGTGGAGGCTTGCCTGGCGGTCATGGATGATGAAACGGGATTTGCCTTCACCATGGCGCGAGTGCACACGGAGGGTGGCACCGTGCCGGATAACTTGTTGTTTCGCAAATGGTTGCCGCGCACCGGCACCTTCCCGGTCGCCAAGATCGAGAAGCGGATCACGCGGGGCGTCGTGTCGCCGGGGTGCTGCATGTTCCGCCGTCAGACCCTGATAGACGGGCTATACCAAGGACAACTTCCCCTGCCGGAGTTCCACTATCACGGTGTTGGTCCTGATCGCTTCATCGCGCTACTGTCGATGCTGCGTTATCCCAAGGTCGGCTTCGTGCGCGAGCCGCTGGCGGTGTTCCTCGCGCATCCCGGCTCGATCACCATCGACGCCGGTGCCGACAAGCAGAAGGCAGAAGCCCTGAACCGCGCCTACCGCGATGTGTCGCGGTTTTACAGGGAACTCAAGCTCATCAAGCGCATGCGCAAAGTTTTCGGAGTTTCACGATGACCCGCCCGATTTACTTGGCCGAAGATACGATTACCCAACCGGAACTGACCGATCTGTCGGACTGGATGCTGGCCGGCAACCGTCTGACCAAGTCCGAGGAAACCCTGCGGTTCGAAGAGGAGTTCGCAGCCTGGATGGGCAGCCGTCACGCGATCTACGTGAACTCGGGCTCATCGGCGAACCTGCTGATGATTTACGCGCTGAAGGAACTTGGGCGGCTCAAGACGATGCGAGCCATCGCGCCTGCGGTCAGCTGGGTCACGACCGTCTCGCCCTTGATGCAGTTCGGGTTCGATACAAAGCTGTGCGATTGCGATCAGGATACGCTCGGCCTTGATCTGGAGCACCTTGAGGCGCTCTGCAAGGAGCATCGGCCCTCTCTCCTGATCCTGGTGCACGTTCTGGGTCACGCAAACAACCTGACAGAGATCAGAAGGATCTGCGACAAATACGGCGTCATAATTCTGGAGGACAGTTGCGAGGCGCTCGGCTCTGAATATCAGGGTGCGAAACTTGGCAGCCACGGCACGGCCGGCAGTTTCAGCTTTTACTACGGACACCATATCTCGACGATCGAAGGTGGCATGGTCGTCACGGACGATTATGACCTCTACCAAATCATGCTTTCGCTACGCTCTCACGGGTGGAGCCGCGACCTCGCTCCCGAACGGCGCGAGGCATTGACCAGCGAACATTCTGTGGACGCTTTCCGTAACCTCTACACCTTCTACTACGCCGGGTTCAATTTGCGCTCGACCGATCTGCAGGCGCGCCTGGGTCGATCCCAGCTCAAGAAGCTGGACGCAATCACCGTCGCAAGGCAGAGGAACTTCGACCTCTACCGGGACGGTCTGCGGGAATTCTTTGTGCAATCGAGCAAGGCGGAACCGCTCTCCTCCTTTGCCTACGGAACGCTGGTTGAAAACCGCCTCGAGGTCTTCGAGCACCTGAAAGCGCAAGATATCGAGTGCCGCCCGCTGATTTGCGGCAATATCGCGCGCCACCCTTTCTGGTTGGCTGCAAATGGCCCGGCCGTTCTGCCGAACGCCGATGCCGTGCATGACCTGGGAATCTATCTGCCCAATCACCACAACCTCGATACCGAAGACGTCCAGCGTACGATCCGAACGTTTCAAGAAGTCGCCCGACCTGTGTCGTTTCCCGACACCGCAGGCGGGTAGAGCCGATCGATGGGGTGGGGGCGCAATTGGACGTGACCGCGAGGTGCCTTTCGCCCGCGTAATGACGGGGCGGGGGGAATAGGGTTTGCGCACCTTGTCGTTGTGCGCGATCGCGTCACGGAAGGCAACGCGTGGATATGCTGACCAAACTGAAAGCACAAACAGCGCGCACAAAAAACACCAAAGTGAAAGCGGCTGACAACGCGCTAATGCGCCAGCTTCGAGATCAGAGCGATGCTCTGGACGCTCAGATCACGCAAGCCCTGAAAGCGGAGAACTTTCGCGAAAGAGCCCAGTTGCTGAGACCCATCAAAGGGATCAGACCGATTGCTACGGTGACACTTCTGGCGGAAATGCCCGAACTTGGTGCACTTACTTCTAAGCAGGTTGCCGCGCTTACTGGGCTGGCACCCCGTGCACGAGACAGCGGCCAAAGGCAGGGTGTGCGATTCATCCAGGGCGGCCGGAAACTTGTGCGGGATGTTCTTTAAATGGCGGCCACTGTCGCTCCGAGGTTGAACCCGGACCTGCGTGCATTCTTCGAACGGCTACGGGAAAATGGCATGCCGTGGAAAAAGGCAATCATAGCCGTCGCCCGAAAACTCGCCGTTCTCGCCAATGCTGTCCTCAAACGCGGAAAGCCGTGGAGAGACCAATCGCACCATAAAGACGGTTGCTACTCAGGAGTTGGAGCCTCCGGCAAACCCGGCGCGGTTCAGTCCCCTGCACGTTAATGAGCCGCTGAAGGTGATGCAGGCCGGGTAAGTTTCATCTTGCTAAAAAGATTCCTCCGGACGAAAGTCCATTTGGCAAACTGAAGTGGTCCTACTTATTAGGACAGTTAAATCGCGAGGAGGCGACAGATGGACAGACGTAAATTTCTAACCCGCTCGGCAGTGGCTGGAACGGGAGTAGCAGCGTTTGCAGCGCCAGCTGTGGCGCAGGGTAATATTACATGGCGCATGGTCACGACGTGGCCGAAGAACTTCCCTGGCCTTGGGGTCGGCGCACAGCGTCTGGCCGATCGGATTACTGCCGCCTCGGGTGGACGTCTGACCGTGCAGGTCTATTCTGCCGGGGAACTCGTGCCGCCTCTTCAATCTCTTGACGCCGTGATCGACGGTTCCGCCGAGATGAGCCATGGTGCGGCCTATTATTGGCAGAACAAGTCCACCGCTTTGTCATTCTTTACGGGCGTGCCATTTGGGATGACGTCGCGCGAACTGACAGGCTGGGTTCGCCACATGGGCGGGCAGGAGCTTTGGGACGAAATCTATGATCAGTTCGGTGTGCAGGGCTTCCTTTCGGGTGATACCGGAACGCAGGCTGGCGGCTGGTTCCGGAATGAACTGACCGGCGTCGCCGATTTGCAGGGTCTGCGTTTCCGCACGCCGGGTCTTGGCGGTCAGGTTTGGGAAAAGCTGGGTGCAAGTGTCACGAACATGGCGGCTGGTGAGATCTTCCAGGCTCTGCAATCGGGAACACTCGATGCGGCGGAATTTGTCGGGCCATACAACGATCTCGCGCTCGGGTTCTATCAGGTCGCGAAAAACTACTACTTCCCATCGTTCGTGGAGCCGGGTCTGGCGACCGAGCTTGTGGTGGACAAGGCCAAGTATCAGGCCCTACCGGACGATCTGCAGGCGCTGGTCCGCGACATTTGTCAGGCTGAATACGATCAGGTTGCATCCGACTTTGCAGCCAACGATCCGCGTGCATTGCAGACGCTGATCAACGATCATGACGTCAATGTCCTGCAGTTCCCTGACGAAATCATTCAGGCGGGTGCTGAAGCGGCCAAAGAGGTGCTGACAAGCCTGCGGGAGTCGAGTGACGATTTGACCAAGCGGACCGCCGAGAGCTTTATCGAGGCGCTCAACATCATGCGGGTCCGTACCGAAGACACCGATGGTGCCTTTGTCGAAGCACGGCGGAAATACTTTACCATCTGATATTGAGGTGGACTGGTTTCGGGGGCGGCCTTCGGGTCGCCCCTTTGCGTTTGCGGTGCGCGGTGCAAATCGCTGCTATGGTTTATCCTCGCGGTAGCCACAGAACGATCTGCGGGAAGAGGAACAGCAGTGCAATCGCGATGAACTGCAATAGAACGAACGGAATGATGCCGCGATAAATGGCGCTGGTCGGCAGGCTGTTCGGGGCAACGCCACGCAGGTAGAACAGCGCGAACCCGAAGGGCGGGGTGAGGAACGAGGTTTGCAGATTCACCCCGACCATCACCCCAAGCCAGATAGGATCGATATCCAAGGCGAGCAGGACCGGTGCTGTGATCGGGATCACGATAAAAATGATCTCAAACGTATCAAGGATGAACCCCAGCACGAACATGATCAGCATGACCACGACCATTGCTGTCATTGCCCCGCCCGGCAGGCCCGTCAGCATGGCATGTACCAGGTTATCACCACCCATCAGGCGGAATACGATTGAAAAGACGCTTGCACCGAACAGGATGATGAACACCATCGAGGTGATCGTCGCCGTCGCAACGACCGTTTGGGTGAGGATGCCTAGAGACATGCGCCAGCGCAGGGTCGCAAGGACCATCGCGCCGACGGCACCTACCGAAGCGGCCTCTGTCGGTGTGGCGATGCCGCCCAGAATCGAACCAAGCACTGCCAAGATCAGCAGGAACGGCGGGATAAGGGCCACGGCTACTTCTCGCAGGAGACCACTGCGTTCTTCAGGCGGCACCGGCGTAGCGGGGCAGCTTTTCGGGTCGGTGATCGCCTTGAAAATCACATAGCTGGCGTAAAGGCTGACAAGAAGAACCCCGGGCAACAACGCACCGGCGAAAAGATCGCCGACGGACACCGGCACCGGGGCGAAATTGCCTTTTTCCATCTGAACCTGGGCGTTGATGCCTGACAGCATGTCTCCCATAAAGATCAGCACGGTCGAGGGTGGGATGATCTGGCCCAATGTCCCCGAAGCGCAAATGACACCTGTAGCGAGTTTCGGGTCATACCCGGCCCGCAACATCGCAGGCAAAGATATCAGGCCCATGGTCACAACGGTGGCACCAACGACCCCCGTCGACGCCGCGAGCATCGCACCGACCATAACCACCGATAGCCCCAGCCCGCCACGCAAATTGCCAAACAGCTTTGACATCGTCAGCAGCAATTGTTCAGCAATGCCGGATTTCTCCAGCATCACGCCCATGAAAATAAACAGCGGCACGGCGACCAACACTTCGTTGGACATGAACCCGATATAGCGGTTGGGCAAACTGCCAAAGTTCGACGGATCGAACACCCCGAACGACCAGCCTACCAGCGCGAACAGCAGTGACACGCCGGCCAACGTGAAGGCGACCGGAAAACCAAGCATCAAAAAGCCGATAATGCCAAAGAACATGAGGCTGGCGAGCAACTCACCAAGCAGAACCGGATCCATCAAAGAGCTCCTTCGTGACCGGTCTCACCGGGTGTCTGCAATGCTGCGGCGACATTTGGCGGATAGCGCAACTGTTCAGGAAGCAGATATTCACGATCGGCCAACACCAGGATCGCGCGCAAAGCCATGGCAACCCCCTGCAAGGTTACCAGCGCGGCGAATACGATGATAAACGATTTCAGAATATACAGGCCCGGCATGCCGCCGACGTTCGAAGACCCCTCCCAATAAGACCAGGAGCGCGTCACGAATGGCCAGGAATAAAGAACGACGACGACCATGAAGGGTAAAATGAAAACCAGCACGCCGAACAGGTCGACTATGGCCTTTCGGCGCACGCTTGCGGGACGGTAAAAAATATCCACACGAACATGATCGCCGCGTGCCAGGGCAAAGCCTGCAACCCCGGTAAACATCGCACCATTCAGCCAGATATAGAGATCGCGCAGCCACAGGTAACTGACACCGAACAGATAGCGCTGCACCACGACGGTAAAGCAGGCAATCACAATGCCAAGGGCAAGCCAAGATACCACACGACCGATCACCGCATTCAACGCGCTGATGCCGCGCACGAGCGCTGCCATAGCTTGCATGAATCCCTACCCCCTGTTTTCCCCAATGAACCGTTTTTCATATGTACCGACATTTCACAACGGAGCACATAAAAAAACGCCGGGCCTTGTACGTGGGTGCCGCCTGTTGGGCGAAGTTGTATTCTGGGTTCACCGGTTATGGAGGGGATCAGGTTGACAGAAGGCCCCAAAATAGTTGTGCGTCGTTACGATTGTGGCAACGCCGAGCAACGGCCCAAATATTGTCCCCATCCCGCTCAACAATGTCATAAGAACGACTTCACCCGACATTGACCCATGCACATAGCTTTGATGATGTAACCGCCCTCCGACGGCATCGATGTGCTAAGGTGGGTCTGCAATGATCCACAAAGGAGAGCGGTCATGTCGGAGATTATCACTGACCTGCACAGGGTCAAATGGTCCACCCCTCGGATCGCGGATCGCAATATCTATCGATCAAGTATACCGAACGGCTGGCAGAGGCGAAGATCGCCCCGTCTGTCAGCAGCGTCGGGTACTCCTTTGACAATGCCCTCGCAGAAACGATCAATGGCCTGTTCAACGCTGAGATCATTCACCGACGTGGACCATGGCACAGCTTCGAGGCTGTGGAATGCGCGACAGTAAAATGGGTCGATTGGTTCAACAATAGTCAACTGCAGGAACCCATCGGAAATATCCCGCCAGCCGAAGCAGAGGCAAACTTCTACGCAACTCTGGGAAGATTAGGTATGGCCGCGTAATAAAGAAAAATCAGCCTCCGGCAAACTCGGTGCGGCGCACCCTTTCACGGCGCAACAGATTTTCGCTGCGTGGAATCGTCAATGTTTGTACGGTCCAGCGGTAACAGTAGACATCTACTTGCTGGAGGTGGGGAGGACCCCGCCGCAGATCAGCGCGACGCCGAGAAGGGCGCGTAGGCCGGGGGGGGACGCGCGCCTCGATCGTGGCGAGGAAGCGGGCCAGTCGGGCCCGCCATGTGGGGCGTTTCGCCGGCGGCGTCTCGGGGCCGGACGGGTCCGGCATGGGGTCAGTCCTCCATCGCCTCCAGCTCGTCGATAAAGCCTTCGATCATCGACAGGCCCTTGTTCCAGAAGGTCGGGTCGCTCGCGTCGAGCCCGAAGGGCGCCAGCAGTTCCTTGTGGTGCATCGACCCGCCGGCGCGCAGCATGTCGAAATACTTGTCCTGAAAGCCCTCGGGCGCCTCCTGATAGGCGGCGTAAAGCGCGTTCACCAAGCCATCGCCAAAGGCATAGGCGTAGACGTAGAAGGGCGAGTGGATGAAGTGGGGGATATAGGCCCAGAAGGTCTCGTAGCCCTCCATGAAGTCGAACGACGGCCCGAGGCTCTCGGCCTGCACCGACATCCACAGCGTGTTGATGTCATCCGTGGTCAGCTCGCCTTCGCGGCGGGCCGCATGCAGCTTGCACTCGAAATCGTAAAAGGCGATCTGGCGCACGACAGTGTTGATCATGTCCTCGACCTTGCCGGCGAGGAGGGTCTTGCGCTCGGACTTGGTCTTGGCCTCGTCGAGCAGTTTGCGGAAGGTCAGCATCTCACCAAAGACGCTGGCGGTTTCGGCCAGCGTCAGCGGGGTGGAGGACAACAGTTCCCCCTGTTCGGCGGCGAGCACCTGATGCACGCCGTGCCCCAGCTCATGCGCCAGCGTCATCACGTCGCGCGGTTTGCCGAGGTAGTTGAGCATGACGTAGGGGTGCACGGTCGTAACCGTGGGATGGGCGAAGGCCCCCGGTGCCTTGCCCGGTTTGACGCCCGCATCGATCCAACCCTTTGAAAAGAAGGGCTCCGCGATCTCGGCCATGCGCGGATCGAACCCGGCGTAGGCCGACATCACCATATCCTGCGCCTGGTCCCAATCGACCGTGCGGGCGGGTTCGATGGGCAGGGGCGCGTTGCGGTCCCAGACCTGCATGCGGTCAAGTTCGAGCCACTTGCGCTTTAACTCGTAGTAGCGGTGCGACAGGCGAGGGTAGGCGGCGACCACGGCATTGCGCAGGGCCTCGACCACCTCGGGTTCGACCTGGTTGGACAGATGGCGACCGGTCTGCGCGGTCGGCATACCGCGCCAACGGTCCATGACCTCCTTTTCCTTGGCTTGCGTGTTGTGCACGCGGGCAAAGGTGCGGATGTTCTCGCCCAGCACGCGGGCGATCTCGCGGGCGGCGGCCTCGCGCACGGCGCGGTCGGGGTCGGTGAGAAGGGTGGTGGTGGCTTCCAGTCCCATTTCCTCGCCGTTGACCTCGAACATCAGCCCGGCGACGGTTTCGTCGAACAACTTTTCCCAAGCGTCCCCGACAACGCCCACGTCGTGCATGAATTTCTCCATCTCGTCGGAGAGCTGGTAGGGCTTCATCGCGCGGATCCGCTCAAAGATCGGGCGGTAGCGGGCGAGGTCGGCGTTCGCGGTGAGCAGCGCTTCGAGGTGGTCGTCGGGCAGGCGATTGAGTTCCAGCGTAAAGAAGACCAGCGGCGTGGTGTAGGTGGTGATCTTGTCCTGCATGTCGGACATGAACTTGGCCCGGTTGCCGTCGGTGGTCTGCTGGTAATACCGCAGGCCCGCGTAGGACATGATGCGCCCGGCGATATTCGTCAACTTCTCGTCGCGCTGAATGCAGGTAAGCATCGCCTCGGCGTCCAGCGTGTCGAGCTTGCCCTCGTAGTCGGCGGCAAAGGCGGCGCATTCGCCCTTCAGCCAGTCGAGGTCGGCGTCGATCTCGGGCGCATCGGGAGCGGCGTAGAGGTCGCTCAGATCCCAATCCGGTAGCTTGCCGAGGTCCTTGCCTCCTTGGGTTGCATTGGCATCAAACACGGGGCTGGACGGTGCGAACATGATCTCTCCTTCGGCTTTGCGAAACAGATATGCGGGTGGGCAGGGACGAACAACCCCAAGACGGGGATCGGCTGTGGTGCGGGGTCTGGGCGGGGAGGGATCCGGGACGCGCGCGCCGCTCAGGCGGTGCGGGAGCGGTCCGGTGCGCCATGGGCGTCCAGAAACGGGATCATGCGGGCAAAGACAGCCTGTCGGATCGCAGGCGCCTCCATCAGAACCTCGTGGCGGGCGGCGGGCAGCATGACCAACGCGCCACTCGGCCAGCTTTCCATCCGCGCCCTGATCTGTGCGGAATCGACGATGGCTTCATCCTCCCCGAGAAAGGTCAGCGCATGCACATCCGGGGCCGCGCGCTGCATCAGATCGCGGCATTCGGCAAGCGCCAGGTTCAACCAATGCAGGGAGGGACCGCCCAGGCTCAGCTCCGGCTGTCGGGTCAGTTGACGTCGCATGTAGTCGTAGAAGTCGCGGTCGCTGGTCAATTTGTTGGCCTTGAAGGCGAATTCCAGCGGATATGGGGCTTCCTTCATGCCGGGTGACATCATGTTGCCCAACCCGAGGTGCGACCCGACACGGGCAATCCCCCATGCCACGGGACGCACGGCTGCCTTCAACTGGATGCCCCACATCGGGGCGGAGAAGATGGCAGAGGCGACCGGAAGCCCCTCGTGCAGGGCGCGCAACCCGATGCAACCGCCCATGGAATGTCCCAGCAGATGCCAGGGCTTGGGCAGGTCAGCCGCCCGCGCGACGCCCAGCGCGGCACCCACGTCGAGCTGATAGTCCGGAAAGCTGCCGACATGCCCGATGTTCACATTGTCCATGGTCCGATCGGCGAGCCCCTGACCGCGCCAGTCAATCGCCAGAACTGTGTAACCGGCGGCGGTCAAATCGACCGCGTCACGCCCGTATTTCTCGATGTATTCCGTGCGGCCCGGAAAGATCAGCACCGTCCCCTTGCCGACGACATCCGACGCGACGGGCCACCAGCCGACGCGGATCCGGACCCCGTCGGCGGCGGTGCACCACACCGCCTGACCGCCAGCGGGACCTTCGTCCACGTCGGAAAAGAACGGCGCCTGATCCGTCATCGGGCGCGGACCTCAGCCGAGGGCAGAGGCGAGCGCCATCGCCTTGCTCATGTCGCCGTCCACGGACAGCTTGCCGGTCATGAAGGCCGAGGTGGGGTTCAGATCGCCCGACAGGATTTCCTGAAAGGTTTCGGCATCGGCGGTCAGCGTGACGTCGGCGTCTTCGTCGCCCTCACGGACAGTATCGCCCTCGATCATGATGGCGCCTTCGCCCGAGATGACGAATTTCGCCGTCCCGTCGATGCCGCCGTCCATCTTGGCCTGAAGTGCTGTTACCGCGGAATTGATCATTTCACTCATGGGTCACCTTTCTGGGAGATTCATACTTAGGGGTTACATCGGCGAAGACAATTGCCGATAGTGCAGGAACACTTGTACGTGGTTATGAGCGTCCTAATGCGAATTCTCAAATGTGTCGTCGCGGCACTATTGCTGACCGATCCGGCGCTGGCCGTCGCGCAAGAGCAGAGTGACGCTGCGCGCGATTTGTTGCAACAGTTGCATGAGGCGGACCCCTCAGAGGCCCGCAAGGTCGAGCGTGAGATCGCGCTCGACTGGCTGCGCTCGGGATCCCCGGCGATGGATCTGTTGCTGACCCGCGGGCAGGACGCGCTGGAAGCGGGGGAGATCGACACCGCCGTCGGTCATTTCTCGGCGCTCGTCGATCATGCGCCGGAATTCGCCGAAGGCTGGCACCGTCGCGCCACCGCCTATTATCGGCAAGAGGAATTCGGCCTCGCCCTGTCTGACCTGGGTCGGACACTGACGCTCAACCCCGACCACTTCAACGCGCTGTTCGGCCTCGCGGTGATCCTCGAAACCCTCGACCGGCCCGAGGCGGCCTACCGCGCCTATACCCGCGTCCTTGACGTTTACCCCACGCATGAGCGCGCGCTGGAGGCCGAGGACCGGCTGCGCGCCAGCGCGACGGGCAGGCGCATCTGAACCGACGGAAAGACGCAGACATGGCCGGGCAGGGCAGGATAACGGCCGTTCTCGGGCCGACCAACACGGGCAAGACGCATTACGCCATCGACCGGATGCTCGGCTACCGTTCCGGCATTATCGGGCTGCCGCTGCGCCTGCTGGCGCGCGAGGTCTATGACAAGATCGTCGCCATCCGCGGCCCCTCGGTCGTCGCGTTGGTGACGGGCGAGGAACGCATCGTGCCACCCCGCACCGCCTATTGGGTCTGCACGGTCGAGGCGATGCCCGAGGGCATGGGCACGGACTTCCTCGCGATTGACGAAATCCAGCTATGCGCCGACCCTGAGCGGGGTCATGTCTTTACCGACCGATTGTTGCGCTCGCGCGGACAGCACGAGACGCTGTTCCTCGGCTCCGACACCATGCGGTCGATGATCGCGACGATGGTGCCGGGGGTGAATTTCATGCACCGCGAGCGGCTCTCGCACCTCTCCTACGGTGGTTCCAAAAAGATAAGCAGGATGCCGTCCCGCAGCGCGATTGTCGGCTTTTCGGTTGATAATGTATACGCCATAGCCGAACTGCTGCGCCGTCAGAAGGGCGGTGCGGCGGTGGTCATGGGCGCGCTGTCACCCCGCACCCGCAACGCGCAGGTCGACCTCTATCAGAACGGCGACGTGGATTATCTGGTCGCGACCGATGCCATTGGGATGGGGCTGAACCTCGATATCAATCACGTCGCCTTTTCGTCGCTGACCAAGTTCGACGGACGGCGGATGCGTCCCCTCGCGCCGAACGAACTGGCCCAGATTGCCGGGCGCGCCGGGCGCGGCATGTCCGACGGCAGCTTTGGCGTGACGGGCGAAGCGCCCCCTCTCGACGATGAGGTCGCCGAGGCGATCATGGAGCATCGCTTCGCCCCAGTGCGCCACCTGCAATGGCGCAACGCCGCGCTCAACTTTGCCACGCCCGAGACGCTGATCAACTCGCTCGAACAGCCACCCGACACGCTGGGACTGCACCGCGCACGGGATGCGGATGACCTGATGGCGCTGCGCACGCTGGCCAATGATGCGGAGTCCCGTGCCCGCGCCAGCAGCCCTGACGCCGTCAGGCTGCTTTGGGATGTTTGCCGCATTCCCGATTTTCGCGGCATCAGCCACGCCGAACACGCCAGCCTGCTGACCCAGATATTCGCCTATCTGCATCAGTCGGGGCGCGTGCCGAACGATTGGCTCGCGCGTCAGATCAAGCGGATTGATCGCACCGAGGGCGACATCGACACCCTGTCGAAACGACTGGCGTTTATCCGCACATGGACCTATGTCGCGCAAAGACGCGGCTGGGTTGATGACGAAAGTCATTGGCGTGACGAGACGCGCGCTGTAGAAGACCGCCTGTCGGATGCGCTCCACGCGCGCCTGACCCAGAGATTTGTGGACCGGCGCACCAGCGTATTGCTGCGGCGGCTCAAGCAGAAGGAGGCCCTTTTGGCCGAAGTCAGTGATACCGGTGATGTGACGGTCGAAGGCGAGTTCGTCGGCCGTTTGGAAGGGTTCCGTTTCCGTCAGGATGCCAAGGCGTCCGGCGAGGAGGCGAAGACGATCGTTCGCGCGGCATTGTCGGCGCTGACGCCGCATTTCCATCTGCGGGCCGATCGGTTCTACAACGCCCCCGATACCGAAATCGACTACACCGAACAGGGTGGTCTGATGTGGGGCGATCAGGCGGTCGGCAAGCTGGTCGCCGGGGCCGAACCGCTCAAGCCGCAGGTGCAGGCCTTTGTCGATGATGAGGCCGGGGCCGAGGTCGCGCAAAAGGTGCAGCGCCGACTGCAACATTTCGTCGACCGCAAGATCGCCGCGCTGTTCGAACCGCTCCTGGCCTTGTCGCGGGACGAGACCCTCTCGGGCCTCGCGCGCGGCTTTGCCTTCCTCATGGTCGAAGGGATGGGCGTTCTGCCCCGTTCGGAGGTCGCCGATGTGGTCAAGCAGCTGGATCAGGAGGCGCGTGGTGCCCTGCGCAAGCACGGCATCCGCTTTGGCCAGTTCACCATCTTCATGCCGCTCTTGCTGAAGCCCGCGCCGACCCGTCTGCGGTTGGTGCTCTGGTCGCTGAGCAAGGGCCTGTCGGAATTTCCCGAAGCGCCGCCCCCCGGATTGGTCACGGTCCCGACAGACGCCCATGCGCCCGAGGGCTACGCCACCATGGCCGGCTATCGTGCCGCCGGAGAACGATCGATCCGCATCGACATGCTGGAGCGTCTGGCCGACATGCTGCGCGCGGAAAACACCCGTGGCGGATTCGAGGCCAAGGCCGACATGCTCTCGATCACCGGCATGACGCTGGACCAGTTCGCCGAACTGATGAAGGGGCTGGGTTACAAGGCCGAGAAGGGTGAGCGCCCGAAGGTCAAGCCGCAGGCGCCGCCGGCGCAACCCGCATCGGACGCGCCCGCAGAAACACCGGGCGAGACCACCGGCGTTCCCAAAGACGCCGCAACCGAAGGTTCCGCGCCCGACGGGGAGGCCCCGCAGGTTATCGACGACAGCGCCGTCACCGCCCGCCCGAGTGAACCTGCTGTCGAAGGCGTGACGCCCGACGGCACGCCTGAGCCTTTGGAAGCCGAGGGCACCACCGCCGGTCTCTCGTCCGACGAGATCATCGCTAACGCGACCCTGCCAGAGCCTGGCACCCCCGCGACGCCCGACGCTGCATCCGATGCGGACGCGGCCAAAGCGGACAGTGAAACCACGGGAAAGGACGCCGCGAACCTCGTGAGCCCGGACGCCGCCGCGACCCATGCGGACATGGCTGAAACGGCAAGCAGGGAAGGCGAGTTGTCCGACCGACCGACGCCTGACACCGCGGTGCCCGAGGTCTCGGAGATCGAGTCCTTCTATACCTTCACTTGGGGCGGCAACCGTCCGAACCGTCAGGGTGATCAGCGTAATCGCGGCAAGTCACGTCGCGACGACGGTGGCAAACCGCAGGGGCGTCGCGATGCCCGCGCAGATGGTAAACCGGGTGGCAAGCCGCGCGGCAAGGGCAAGCCGGGCCGCGATCAGGGCGCGAAGTCCTTCGAGGCGCGCCCGCCGCGCAAGGAAAAGGCCATCGACCCCGACAACCCCTTCGCCGCCGCTCTGAAGGGGCTGAAGACCGACTGAGCATGCGGAGACTTCGAGCGATTGGCTGACGCGACGGACCGGTTCCGACTGGACAAATGGCTGTGGCAGGCGCGGTTCGTGAAATCGCGCAACCTGGCCGCCGCCCTGGTGACGGGTGGACAAATGCGCGTCAACGGCCAGCGTGCGGCCAAGGCGGCGCAGGGCGTGCGGCCCGGTGACGTTTTGACCTTTCCGCAGAGCGACCGGATCCGGGTGATCCGCATCCTCGCCCCGGCCCTGCGGCGAGGTCCGGCAAGCGAAGCGCAAACGCTTTACGACGACATCACCCCGCCGGAGCCGGAAAATCCGAGGAATGACGTTCCACCGATTGCCCGGATGGAAGGCAATTCTCGCCCGACCAAGCGGGATCGCAGGAAACTCGATCTTGATCGCCGCCGGGCCACCAAGGATGCGCTTGAATGATCCGGCAGCGCGCGTTAGCAAGCCACGAACGCCGCAAAAAAGGCCCGAGCGGAGCCCCCCATGACCTACATCGTCAACGACGCCTGTATCGCCTGCAAATACACCGACTGTGTCGAGGTATGCCCCGTGGATTGCTTCTACGAGGGGGAGAACATGCTGGTGATCCATCCCGACGAATGTATCGACTGCGGGGTCTGCGAGCCCGAATGCCCGGCCGACGCCATCCGTCCCGATACCGAGCCGGACATGGAGAAATGGGTTGAATTCAACCGCAAGTACTCCGAAATGTGGCCCGTGATTATCACCCGCAAAGACCCGCTGCCCAATGCAGAAGAGCGGGACGGCGAAGCTGGCAAGCTGGAGAAGTATTTCTCTGAAACGCCGGGGTCGGGCGGCTAGACCCTAGGGTCAGGCACTGCGGCAAGGGGTCCTCCAAAGGGCCTGACCAGACCGGTCGAAGCGGACCCTGAAACGGGGTCGCGTCACCGGGGTCTACGCTGCGCCGCAACATCGCCCTTCCGATTCGGGGTGATTCGTGGTATGCTCTGTTTTGTATGAAGAAGACTGCCTGCTCTTTTGCTGCGGATGCTGCCACCCGCTGCATGACAAACTGATAGTAGATTCCGTATCGGACGAGGTTCACGTTTGCCTCGCCCGATTACGTGTCGCCTGTCGTATGGGGGCCTTGTGAGGATTAAACCATGACTAAAGCGAAAAAAGCCGATTTCACCCCGAACGAGTTCGTCGTCTATCCGGCGCATGGCGTGGGCCAGATCGTATCGATCGAAAGCCAGGAGATTGCGGGTATCTCGCTCGAATTGTTCGTGATCTCGTTCGAAAAGGACAAGATGACGCTGCGCGTCCCCACCAACAAGGCGACCGAAGTCGGAATGCGCTCCCTGTCCTCGCCCGACATCGTGTCCAAGGCCATGGGTACCCTGAAGGGCAAGGCCAAGGTCAAGCGTGCGATGTGGTCCCGTCGCGCGCAGGAATACGAACAGAAGATCAACTCGGGCGATCTGATTTCAATCGCCGAAGTCGTGCGCGACCTGCACCGTAATGACGACCAGCGCGAGCAGTCCTATTCCGAGCGTCAGCTTTACGAAGCGGCGCTGGAGCGTTTGACCCGCGAAGTCGCCGCCGTTTCCGGCGCGGACGAGGTCGAGGCCGCGCGTGAAGTGGGCGAAGTGCTCATCTCTCGCGCTGCGTAAGATCCTGAGACATTGAATATTTGGGCCGCGCCGGATACTTGGCGCGGCTTTTTTTGCAGCTTGGGGCAGGGCACGTTCGCCAAATGCGACCCCATAGCCACCAGTCAAAGCAAACTGGTCAAGACCGCGATTTCCACCACCTGCTGGGTCGCCCCCAGGATATCCCCGGTCTGCCCGCCGATCCGCGCGACCGCAATCCGCGCCAGTCCTATCGTGACCGCAAGGGCGAGCAGCGCGGCCCAGATCACGCCGCCGCCCAGAGTGATTACCCCGATCAGCAGCGCCAGTGCTGCCGCCACGCCTGCTGTCGCGACAGAGGGCCGCCCCGTACTCCGCGACAACCCATCTGCCCGCGCCGGTGTGACCAAGGCCATCACCCCCGGCAAGACGCCGCGTGACATCGCGGCGGCGGCGATCAGCGCCGCACCATAGGCGCCGCCCTCCAGCAATAACGACAGCGCGCTCCACCGCGCGGCAAATCCAAGGATCAGCGCGACCACCCCGTAAGAGCCGATGCGACTGTCGCGCATGATCTCCAGCCGCCGCTCCCGTGTCCAGCCACCCCAGAGACCGTCCGCCGTATCCGCCAGCCCGTCCTCATGCAGCCCGCCGGCCGCAAAGACTTGCGCGGTCAGCACCAATAGCGCCGCGATCGATGGCGGCAGGCCGAGCCACAGTGCCAGCCAACCTGTGAGGCCTGCGATGGCGCCAAGGATCAGCCCGACCACCGGCCAGGCCCAGGCCGAGGCCGCGCCGCGCGAGGTATGCTCGGGCAGGGGCAGGCGGGTCAGCAGGGCCGCTCCGGTCAGGATGTCTGCGATGTAGCGGGTTGGGGCGCGATCCATGGGTTGCTCCTGTTACGTCATGCTTTAGACACCGCCGGACAGATCTGCACAACGAGGAAACGAGATGACACAGGCCCCCGCCACCCTTGCCGAATACCGCGCCTTGCTGGGCGATCTTCCCGGCCCGGACACAGCCTCTGCCGCAGGGGCAGTCGAACGCAATGCGCAACTGACCAAACCCCCCGCCGCGCTTGGCCGGTTGGAGGATCTGGCTGAGTGGTACGCAGGTTGGCGCGGTGATGCGCGTCCCCGGATCAAGGCGCCGCAGGTCGTGATTTTTGCCGGCAACCACGGGGTTGCGGCACGGGGCGTTTCGGCTTTCCCGCCCGAGGTCACTGTGCAGATGGTGGCGAATTTCGAGGCCGGTGGTGCCGCGATCAACCAGCTTTCCAAGGTGTTTGGCGCGCGCATGGATGTGCACGCGATCGACCTCGACACGCCGACGGGGGACTTTACCCAAACCGTTGCGATGAGCGAAGCAGAGCTTTGCGCCGCCCTTTCCACCGGCTGGAACGCCGTGGACGCGGCGACCGATCTGTTGGTGACGGGAGAAATGGGGATCGCCAATACGACCTCCGCGGCCGCGCTGGTCCATGCGCTATACGGCGGCGAGGCCTCGGATTGGGTCGGGCGGGGCACTGGCGTGGATGACACCGGCCTGCGCCAGAAGGTCGAAGTCGTGGCCGAGGGTGTCGCGCGTCACGCGGGGGGCGACGGATTGGACACGCTGGCCCGACTGGGCGGGCGCGAGATTGCCGCCATGGCGGGTGCGATGCTGCGCGCACGTGTCGAACGCATCCCCGTCATCCTCGATGGGTTCATTTGCTGTTCTGCCGCGGCCTGCCTGCATGCGGTGAACGCGGCCGCCCTCGATCATTGCGTCGCCGGTCACGTCAGCGCGGAATCCGCGCATTCCGCGCTGCTGGAACGTCTGGGCAAAGAGGCGCTGCTGTCTCTAGGTCTGCGCCTTGGCGAAGGGTCGGGTGCGGCGCTGGCTATCGGTGTCCTGCAGGGGGCCATCGCATGCCACTCGGACATGGCGACATTCGCCGAAGCGGGGGTAAGCGACGGTTAGGCCGCCTCTTCCTCTTTCTGTATCAGAGCTTGCAACGCGGCTTCGAGATCCTTCTCCAGCTCCTTGGAGCGGGCGACATACTCGGCGTTCAGCTCGGAGGGCAGGGAGGGGTCCCACAGCGTGGCCAACTCGCGCATGGTGTGGCGATCGTGGTGATAGAACGCATCTTCCATCCGTGACGCCTCATAGGCCGAAAAGCCTGCGTTCTCCAACACGTATCGCCCGGCGCGCAGACTGGCGTCAAAGGTCTCGCGTACAATGTCGTCCGCCCCGGCTTGATAAAGTTCATAGACATGGCGGCGATCAAAGGCGCGTGCGACGATGTGCAGATCGGGACGTTCCCGACGCGCATAGCTCACCAGTTGCGTCACCATCGCCGGGTTGTTCATCGCCGCCACCAGCACGCGGGCCTTGTCGAGACCGGCGGCGCGCAGGATGTCGGGCCGGGTCGGATCGCCGAAATAGCCCTTGAACCCAAAGCGGCGCATGAGCTCGATGGTCTTCATGTTATGATCCAGCACAACGGTTCTGACGCCCGAGGATTGCGCCAGCCGGTTCACAATCTGGCCAAACCGCCCGATCCCCGCGATGATCACGGGGCCTTCCTCTGCGATCTCGTCAGCCTCCTGGGCATCGCCGATCGGATCGCCCATCCGGCGCGACAGCCAGTCATAAAAGAGGAACATCAGCGGCGTAATCAGCATGGTCAGCGCGATCACCAGCAACATGCGTTCCGCCAGGACCGGCGGGATCACGTTCTGCTGGGTCGAGAAGGACAGGAGGACAAAGCCGAACTCGCCCGCTTGCGCCAGCGATAAAGTGAACAGGATCAGCCGCCTGCGCCGCAGCTTGAAGGCGCGTCCAATGACAAACAGGATGCCGCCTTTGACAAGGATCAGACCAATCGCCAGCCCCAGGATCACCACCGGGTCCTTGAACAGGACAGCAAAGTTGATCCCGGCCCCGACCGTGATGAAAAAGAGGCCCAGCAATAGCCCTTTAAACGGCTCGATGTCGCTTTCCAGCTCGTGACGAAATTCGCTGTTGGCCAAGACCACCCCGGCCAGGAATGTCCCGAGGGCTGGCGACAGCCCGACCATGTTCATCAGCGAGGCGATGCCGACTACGATGACGAGGGCCAGGGCGGTATACATCTCGCGCAGCTTGGCCGCATGGATAAAGCGGAACAATGGCCGCGTGAGGTAGACCCCCATCAGGATCACCGCCGCCACCGCACCAAGTGTCACCAGCGTGACGCCCCAGCCCGGCAGCCCTTCGACGAGAGAGAAGCTGTGGTGCGCATCCTCCGCCATCCCCGGCCGGCTGAGTGAGCCATCTGGGTTCGCGACAAGCCCCAGGGTCGGCAGCGCCAACAGGGGCAGGAAGGCCAGCATCGGGATCACCGCGATATCCTGCGTCAACAGCACCGAAAACGCTGACCGTCCGCCCGCCGTCTGCATCAACCCCTTTTCCGAAAGGGTCTGCAAGACGATCGCGGTGGAGGACAGCGCCAAAATCATCCCCGCCGCCAAGGCGATGGTCCAGACGTAGCCAAGGGCGAGCACGCCGAGCATCACCGCCAAGGTCGTGACGAGGATCTGCAACCCGCCGAGGCCTATCAGTCGATGGCGCATGTCCCAGAGCGCGCGCGGCTCCAGCTCCAGCCCGATCAGAAAAAGCATCATCACCACACCGAATTCGGCAAAGTGCTGCAAATCCTCGGTTTCCGTCCCGACAAGCCCGAGGACCGGCCCGATAATGATACCGGCACAAAGGTAACCCAGGACCGAGCCTAATCCCAATCGGGCCGCGATCGGTACGGCGATCACGGCGGCCGCGAGATATACGGTGGCCTGATAGAGGAAACCTTCCATCGAGTGTCCTTTGTTTGGAATGTCGCGGGGGCGTGTCGCGAATAGAGTATATAACCCAGACTAGGGGCGAACGTGGTGGTTTAGAAGGCCTGCTTTGATCGGGATCACGATGTTCAAAGAGCTGCGCTGCATTGCGCGGCAGGTCCGGTGTGCCGCCGGGACGGGGCGCGACGGCGCATGGATCGGCCATTCGAGACTTGGCAGGCCGCAGTTATGGACCTGTGAGGGGCGTTCGAATGCTGGAGTTTAACCTCCCGAGTGCCGCGATCCGGTGAACGGCTCGCCGCACGCACTGTCGGGTATGTGAGGCGCACTCGCGGCATATTCGCCGAGGCAAGGCGTTAGCCGCTTGGCATGCTCAAGGTCTGGTTGCGACCGTCTTTCTGATACCGAAGGCTGTTTTCGCCGATGGCGAGGATACGCCCCCCCTCGATCCGGTCGCCGACCTTAACTTTTTGGTAGCGCCCGTTTGACAGCCGGACGAGGGCCATTCGGTCGGAGGGCTGCCCGTAGACGCCGATCAGGTTCAACTGGCTTAGATCGATGGCGTTTCGCACCGTGGCCTGACGCGCAACCGAGGCGGCCGTGGGCGCAATCGGCCTCACCGAGGGCGGCGGTGCCTGCTTCACCTGTGCGGCCAGTTCGCTGATGTTGCCGGGGCGTTGACGCGGGCGCAGGGCGACGAAATCGGGCTCAGGGCGATCCAACTCTGCCGGGTCCTCGGGCTCCGCTCCGGGATCGGTGTTCGATGTGCCTTCGGTACCTGGGCTCAGTGTACCGGGGGGGACCGCAGCCAACCCGGCGGCGATGGAGCCGCGCTGCGCGTCGTCCGTGACGCTCGGTGCGCGCGCAATCTCTGCGGCGAGCGCGGCGGCCGCGGCGACGTCCTCGTCACTCACGCCATCGGGAGCGTTACCGGCGCCAGACGTGTCGTCCTGCGGAGCGGCCGCATCGGGCGTGAGAGCGGCGGGCAGGACATTGTCGGGTGTGATCAGGCTGCTGCGCGGCGGCGGTGTCGCAAAGGCCAAGCGTTCGCCGGTATCTGTTCCGGGGCGCGCGATGGACTCCGCCTCGACGCTGGCCGTGCGTGTCGCATCGGGCTCTTCGACCGATGTCACTCCGGCGCCTTGTCCGGGCGCTGGCTCGACCGTGTCGGCGCCGGTCTGACTTCTCGCGTCGGCCGGCGGGGGCCCCGCGTCCGTGCGTGGGGTGATGGCGGCAGGCTGCTCCGGCTCACCAGGGCGGGTCGGGGGGAGGATCGGTGGCTGTCCGATAAAGGCCATCACACCGGAGGGCGTGTTATACCGATCGGGGGTGGCAATGACCATCCCGCGTTCGTCCATGTCGAAGCGTTCGCCAAAGACCGGGGGCGGGGGCGGCGCGAGGGGTCGAGAATCGGGCGCCAGGGCGGCCAGGGTAATCAACGGTGCGCGGTCAGGCGGCGCGTCGGGGTCAACCGGCACGGCAGATTGCGGATCACCGGGGTCTTCGGTGGCCGGATCGATGCTGCCTGGCGATTGCGGCCAGATGCCGGTCGCCGCGTAGCGGGCCCGCTCTTCTGCGCTCAGTCCTTCGGGCTCGGCGGTGGTCGCCTCTGCGGCCTCGGTTACGATAAGGGGGGAGACCGGCTCAGCACTCTCTGTTTCGGCGCGGGCCGCATCGGTTTCGTCAGGTGGGGTCTGCGACGAAGGCTCCTGCGTCTCGGCGGCGTCAGACTCAGCTGGCGAGATGCGGGGAAGGGCGACGGGCTGCACTACGGCGTCGCCCTGAGCATCATCATCGCCC
>PAPR01000069.1 GCA_002709085.1 Pseudooceanicola sp.
CGCGCCGCCACTATCTGATCGGTCGTGTTCCGGCCACACACCCCTCGGACATCCTGCGCAGGGCCTCTGAGCGGTTTTGCCAACGCTCCGATTTTTCGTGAGCACCGTCGCAGAGAAATCCTAGATGGAAAAACCCTAGATGGACTTGCGAGATGTGATGCCCCCATCGACGGTCACTATGGTTCCCGAGATGTAGGTCGCGCGTGGTGACGCCAGAAAGGCGAACAGATCCGCCACTTCGCGCACACTTGCGGCGCGACCGAGGGGGAATTGCTCCATCATTTCCGTGTATCTGCTTTCATCGCCCCAAGCCTCTTTGGCGCGGACCTTCATGAGCTTGACGATCCGGTCGGTCGCGACGGGGCCGGGATTGATACCGACGACACGGATGCCATCGTCAAGGCTCTTGCCGCCCAAGGATCGGGTAAAACCCATCAGGGCCGCGTTGCCCGTGGAGCCCGCAATATACCGGAAGTCGGGATTTTCGCCGCCATTGCCGATATTGTTCAGTATGACGCCGCCCCCGGCGGTCCTCATGCGTTTGTAGAAACTGCGACAAAGGTCGATGTAACCAAAGACCTTTACCTCCCAACCAGCACGCCATGCCTTTTCATCGACTTGCCATAAGTCGCCGCCGGAAATGGCGCCGGCATTGTTCACCAACACATCGACATCCCCCGCAGCCGCGCAAATGGCATCGGCCGAGCCCGCAGCCGAAATGTCGTGTTCGTGTACGGTAATCTCGACCCCGTGTGTTTCGCGCAGATGCGCGGCAAGGGCGTCCATTTTATCCACAGAGCGGGCGACAAGGTGCAGATTACACCCCTCTTCGGCGAAGACCTCAGCCAAGCCTGCACCGATCCCTTGTGACGCACCTGTGATCAGGACCGTCTTTCCGCTCAGCATTAAGTCCATAATTTCGTTCCCTGCTTTCGTTTTGTCCGGTCCGGCTGTCATTGGCATCCGGGTTTTCACGGATGCTGAGCCTTGGTGCACAGTTTACACGTCATCATCGGAGAGGTCGAGGAACCTGCCAAGTGGAGGTTGAGGACGGAAACCAGGCCCATCAGCTCTCACGGTCAGCACGCCTGGCGATTATCGAGCCGACCCTAGCGGGATGATCCGAGACCAATTCCCCAGCACTCAGGCACAAATGCACCGAATTTTGGCCTGTATCCGCCTCAGCGCGAATCGATCAACTCTAGCGGAGGCCGCGCCAAAGCGGCCGGGATAGCCCGAGACCGGAACGCCCATGTACAAACGTAACTGTAAAATTGCGGAAAGACGGCTAAGTCATTGGTACCCAAGGTCGGACTCGAACCGACAAGGCCGTTAAGCCGGGGGATTTTGAATCCCCTGCGTCTACCATTCCGCCACTTGGGCCCCTTGCCGGTCAGCGCAGAGGCCACCGGCGCGGATGTCCTACTCTGTCATGTGGCGATCGTCCAGCGCGAATACGCAAGCTTCGCGACAGAACTCCCCCGACGCGACCTTGACCATACCCGGCCCGCCATGGTTGTTGACGCCAAAGAAAAGGGATCGGGCGGAATGCGAAGACTCTACGACTGGATGCTGCGCATGGCGGAACATCCCAATGCGCTCTGGGTGCTGGCCGTGATCGCCTTTGCCGAAGCCTCGGTCTTTCCGATACCGCCCGACGTTCTGATGATCCCGATGATCATCGCCCGCCCTCGCCGCGCATGGCTGATCGCTAGCATTGCAATGGTGGCCTCGGTCTCGGGCGGGTTGCTGGGGTACGCCATCGGGGCTCTGGCTTTTGACAGCCTCGGGGAGCCGATCCTCACCGCGATGGGCAAGGCCGATTCGATGGCGCAGTTCAACGAGGCCTTCGTGGATGCAGGGTTCTGGGCGGTCCTGGGCGCAGGCATCACACCCTTCCCGTTCAAGGTCATCACCATCATGGCCGGTTGGACGGGCATGCCGCTGGCGACCTTCATCATCACGGCGGTGATCGCGCGCGGCATCCGGTTCTACCTCGTCGCGACCCTGCTGTGGTACTTCGGCGCGCCGATCCGCGCGTTTATCGAACAGCGACTCGGTCTGGTCTTCACGGCGTTTTTCATTGTGCTGATCGGCGCATTCTTCTTGATACGGTTCATATGACAAAGTTCAGCGCACATATCATTGTCGCCGCGGGCGGCTCCCTCGTTCTCTTGCTGGGCGCCTTCTTCTTTCAGCATGTGGTCGGGTTGGCGCCGTGCAAACTGTGCATCTGGCAACGCTGGCCGCATGTCGTGGCAATCCTGATCGGCGTGGCGGCCTTGGCTTTCGGGTCGCGGGTGCTGGCTTGGCTTGGTGCATTGGCGGCGCTGGTGACGGCGAGTGTCGGGCTTTACCATACCGGCGTGGAAAAGGGCTGGTGGGAAGGGCCGTCGACCTGCACCTCTTCGGGCGCGGGCAATCTGTCGGCGAATGACTTCTTTGACAAGGTCATTAACGCGCCCCTGATCCGCTGTGACGAGATCGCCTGGCAGATGCTCGGCCTCTCGATGGCCAGCTACAACGCGATCTTTGCAACCGTGCTCGCGACCTTCTGGATCCGCGCGGCGCGCAGCTGAACGCATTCCCACCCCTAGCCTACCGATGATCGCTGACGTATCACCATATCACGCCCCGAGGCTCAGGCCCGGTTGAGAGCAATATCCGCCCCGGCGCAGCACTTGCGTCGCGGACAGACCGAAGGACCGCCAGATGACCAAAACCGCCCTCATTACAGGTGTCACCGGCCAGGACGGCTCTTACCTTGCGGAATTTCTGCTGGAAAAAGGCTACGACGTGCATGGGATCAAGCGCCGCGCGTCCAATTTCAATACGCAGCGTATCGACCACATCTATCAGGATCCGCACGAGCGGAACCCCAAGCTGAAGCTGCACTACGGCGATCTGACCGACACTTCCAACCTGACGCGCATCCTGTCCGAGGTGCAGCCCGACGAGGTCTACAACCTCGGCGCGCAAAGCCACGTCGCCGTCAGTTTCGAAGCGCCCGAATACACCGCCGATGTCGATGGCATGGGCACCCTGCGCCTGCTGGAGGCGATCCGCTTTCTCGGCATGGAAAAGACGACGCGGTTCTATCAGGCCTCAACGTCCGAGCTTTACGGTCTGGTGCAAGAGACGCCGCAGCGCGAAACCACCCCGTTTTATCCACGCTCGCCCTATGCGGTCGCCAAGCTCTACTCCTACTGGATCACGGTGAACTACCGCGAGGCCTACGGGATGTATGCCTGCAACGGCATCCTCTTTAATCACGAAAGCCCGCGGCGCGGCGAAACCTTTGTCACCCGCAAGATCACCCGCGGCATGGCGAATATCGCGCAGGGGTTGGAAGACTGCCTCTACATGGGCAACATCGATTCACTGCGGGACTGGGGCCACGCCAAGGATTACGTGCGCATGCAGTGGATGATGCTGCAACAGGACGCCGCCGAGGATTTCGTCATCGCCACCGGCAAGCAATATTCCGTGCGCGAGTTCATCACCTGGTCCGCGGAGGAATTGGGGATCACGCTGGATTTCAGTGGCTCCGGCGTCGATGAGATCGCCACTATCACGGCAATCGCGGGCGACCTCGCCCCGGCACTGAAAGTCGGTGACGTCGTGGTCCGCATCGATCCACGCTATTTCCGCCCTGCCGAGGTCGAGACCCTGCTGGGCGATCCCACCAAGGCCAAGGAGCTGCTGGGCTGGGTGCCCCAGATCACGGCGCAGGAGATGTGCGCCGAGATGGTCGCCGACGATCTGCGAACCGCCCGCCGCCACGCCCTGCTGAAAGATCACGGGCTCGACCTGCCGATCTCGCTGGAGAGCTGAGGGAATGGGGGCAGAGCCGACATCGCGCGCGCGCAAGGTCTATATCGCGGGGCACCGTGGTATGGTCGGCAATGCTATCCTGTCGCGCCTGCAACGCCGCGCCGAAGGTGGCGAGCGGCTGGAGCTGGTGACACGCACCCATGCCGAGCTGGACCTGACGGATCAGTCGGAGGTGCGCGACTTCATGCAGGCAACGCGACCCGATACCGTGATCCTTGCCGCCGCGAAGGTCGGCGGCATCCATGCCAACAACACCTACCCTGCTGATTTATTTACGAAAACCTGATGATCGAATGCAACGTTATCCATCAGGCTTTTGCTGCCGGCGTACGCTCACTGCTGCAACTGGGATCGTCCTGCATCTACCCTAGGGCCGTCGCGCAGCCGATGGCCGAGACCGCCCTGCTGACCGGCCCGCTGGAGGCCACGAACGAACCCTACGCCATCGCCAAAATCGCCGGGATCAAGCTATGCGAGAGCTACAACCGCCAGCATGGAGCCGATTATCGCAGTGTCATGCCGACCAACCTTTATGGTCCGCGCGATAACTTTCACCCCGAAAACAGCCACGTCCTGCCTGCCCTGATCCGCCGCTTCCACGAGGCGGCACAGCAAGGCAAGGATGAAGTCGTGATTTGGGGCACCGGCACCCCGCGGCGTGAATTCCTGCACGTCGATGATATGGCGGAGGCCTCGCTCTTTGTGCTGGACCTGCCGAAACAGGTGTATGACGACAACACCGACCCGATGCTGAGCCATATTAACGTCGGCAGCGGCACCGACATCTCGATCCTCGACCTCGCGCATCTGGTCGCGCGCGTCACAGGCTTTACCGGGCGCATCCTGACTGATCCGGACAAACCCGATGGCACGATGCGCAAGCTGATGGACGTTAGCCGCCTGGAGGCCATGGGCTGGCAAGCCAGCATCGGGCTGGAGGACGGGATTGCGGCGACTTACGATTGGTTTTTGCAGAACGCAGAGACGGTCAGGAGTTAGCGGCGGAGGCCAGCCGACTGTCCTTTCCCTTTGGCCAGTTCCCACCGAGTCGAAGCCACAGGTTGGCGAAGTCAGGGTCGCTATTCAGATGGCAGGACGCTGGAAAAAGCCGCACAACGATCTCCAATAAACGGCACGATCCATTCGATGGGGTTAATCACCTGGTGACCATGCCCATCTACCGTCCTTTACGTATTTGGAGGCAGCCCAATGAAGGTAGGTCAATTCGTTCGGCAACATGCTCATTTAATTTTCGATTACTGTAGGACGATTGATACGACGGAACTTTCACGCCTTCAGGATCCGCAATACTCAAAAGATACTTTTGACATCAATTATCCCTTCTGCCGGCCGGTATCGGAAATCACCCCAGACGAGCATACTCGCTATTATAATGCCACGCATCACCTTCATGGTCTCCAGGTTCGGATGACAAGTCAGTGGTTTAGCAAAAGCCTGCCCTTGATGCGCCAATACCTAACAAACAGAGGGATCTCCTATGGCGAAAGTCTGCAACCCGAGACGCCCTCACCAACAGCTCAGGGACGATCGATCCGCGGTCGACACCGCGGCAACGCCATTGGCAACGCTCAAAACGCGTTCGTCCGGCATCTCCTTAGCCGTATCGGTGGCGAGCAGTTTAGCGCTGAGCAATGGAAATCCGTGATCTCTGAATTCGGCCAGCGATGCGCCTATTGCGACGCGGAGGGCGATTTGGTGATGGATCACGTCATCCCGATCAACCGTACCGCACTCGGCGAACACCGCCTCGGCAATCTCGTTCCTGCCTGTCGAACTTGCAATGCGACAAAAGCCGGCCAAGATTATCGCGCGTTCCTTGGGCAAAGGGATGACCGGATAACCACGATAAATGCGCATATGGCCAGATATGATTATGTACCAATCGGAGAAAATGAAAAACTTGGTCAGATTATAGAGTTAGCTCATCAGGACGTGCGACAGCTTGCCGATCGTTACGCCACGATAATCGACACCTTACTTGCCGAGGACGATAGCTCGTGAACCGGTCTCGAGATATGAGCCGACCAGATTCCCGATTTCACCGAAATTGACGTATATCGTGAGAAGCGCGTCCGGAATATTCCCCGATTGGCCCCAACTGACCACGTCCAAAGCCTCATTGTCGGTCACGAATGCTTTGCGGCAACTTGAGTGACGTAAACCGCGTCGAAACGACAGGGCGTTATTGCGCCAAGTCCACCAAAACTAAACTGAAAGGGTTTGCTTGAGAAAGCAATCTAAGGCGCGAAAGATGGGGATGGCGGACAGACAGGGATTCGAACCCTGGAGACGGTCTCCCGCCTACACACTTTCCAGGCGTGCGCCTTCGACCACTCGGCCACCTGTCCGTGACGCGCTCTTACACAGAGCAGCCCCTCGGGCGCAACCCGATTTTCGGTCACTCCGCGTGGCTGTGACAAAAAATCGGGTATGGTGCTTCCGTCCTCGGCTAACTGCCGAGTTTGATAAACGAGGCCGACTTGGGCCCCATAGCTTGCCTGGAGCCTCCCATAGCCGCATCGCCGGGCTTTCCGCACAACAGATCACAGTGAGCCAAAGACAGCACGCTGAGCGGGCGAGGCAAGCCGCATCGCGTTTGGACCTCACCGCAACCGTTCGTCTCGATGGCCGTCATCCAGCGACACCCGAGATACCCTCCGACAAGTGGTTCACCAAACGTCAGGCGTCACAAAATAGGCCACCATCCCGAAATTCACGCTTTAATGACCCGCCGTAGGGGGACCCCGAACGATGCATCAAGGCACACCACCACGGTTTTGCCCTTTAAAACGGCACCACGCCAACCATCTTGCATTAAGCGGAGACTGGCCCTTGACGCTGTTCAAGCCCCGGCCTACCTAACGCCGAAAATTAACCGACCGGACGGTACAGCCTTGAGCGAGCAGAAGACCCCAGAAAAATCGAGAAACGCATCGTCCAAGATCCTTGGCGCTGCGCGGACCATCGCTGCGCGTGAGGGAGCGGGAAAGGTGACGATTGACGCGGTGGCGAAAGAGTCCGGCCTCAGCAAGGGTGGCGTGCTTTACAACTATCCGACCAAAAAGGCGCTGCTTTCCGGGTTGCTGGATCAAATGCTCATCGAACACAGGGAGCTTGTCGGCAAAGTGTCGGAGCAAAGCCCTTCGCAAACCCTGCACGGCCACCTCATGACGGTCTTCCACTCGGGAAACCTGAACGAAGACCTGTCGATGGCTATTCTCGCAGCTTCCGCGTCGGACCCGCGACTGCTGGACCCGCTGCGGGACGAAATGACCTCCCACCTCGAACATATCCTGACCGAGACCTCGGATCCCGCCGGCGCCATGATTGCCGTCCTGGCGATCCAGGGCATGCGGTTCCAGAAACTTCTAGACCTTCCAAACGGCGGTGCGGCTCTTCGGGAGCCCATCATCGAGAGACTGAGGAAAATAATCGATGAACTCGACTAGAAAAACCCGGCGATTGGCTGTTGTCGCCTGCGGTCTAGCTGTCGCGGCCGCGGGCGTATCTGCCGCTATGCTGACCGGCGTCTCGGCCCAGCAAGCGAGCGAGGCCGCCGTCGCGACGCCGGTTGCCGCCGAGCCCGCACCAGACAGGCCGGTCACGGTCGAAGTGACCAATGCTCTCACGCGGGTGATTAATCAGTCGCGTTCAGTCGCGGGCCGTGTCGAACCTGCCCGGACGGTGGATATCGCGTTTCAGGTGCCGGGCCAGATTGTCACACTCGCCGTCGCGCCGGGGGACAGGATCCGCAAGGGCGACCTGATCGCAGAGCTTGACCAAGCCGATTTCGAACTGGCCGCGGATCGGGCGCAGGCCTCCCACGACCTTGCGAATTCGGAACTCAAGCGCGCCAGCAGCTTGGCCGAGCGCGGAATTGCAGCCGACTCGCGCCTGGACACGGCGCAAGCGCAATTCGCGCAAGCCGACGTCGCCCTTCGCGAGGCAGAGCGGCATCTGTCGCAGACCCGGATCGTCGCGCCCTTTGATGCGATCGTGGCGCGCACCTTTGTCGAGGAATTCGTCAACGTAACTTCAGCCGCGCCCGTCGCGCGCCTGCAGGACGCCAGCGAAATGCGGATCAAGATCTCCTTGCCCGAAGAGCTGGCGGCCGTCGCGCGGGCGGCGCCCGATGCCTTTGACATCGCGGCGAGCTTTCCGGCTGTGCCACAATATTCCGCGCCGCTCACCCTGCGGTCCTTTACCACCGATGTGGATCCGACGGCGCAAACCTACGATGTGGAAATGGCCATCACGGGGGATGTCGATCCCCGCCTCCTGCCCGGCATGACGGCGGATGTGCGCATTTCGACAACAGCCGGGAACGATCGTCAGCAGTCCGTGATCGTTCCCGTTTCGGCGATCGACACGACGAGCCGAACCGTTCCCTCTGTCTGGATCTACGAGGAGGCCTCCAGCCAGGTAACGCGCAGAACGGTGCGTCTGGGACTTCCGATAGAAAATGAAATAATCGTTCTGGAAGGTCTGACCGGCGACGAGCTGGTCGTTTCGGGCGGCTGGTGGCGGCTCAGCGACAATCAAACCGTGGCGGTTTCGGGGCTTTGACCCCCGTTCTTTCGGCAGGACAAGAATAATTCATGGCACTCAGCATCTCTCGCGCGAGCATCAAGCGACCTGTCGCGGTCTGGCTCACTATCATCTTTTGCCTTTTGGGGGGCTATTGGGGGCTGAATACCGTCGGTCGCCTTGAAGACCCGAGCTTCACGCTGAAAACGGCGCTCATCTTTGTGCCCTACCCCGGTGCCACGGCCATGGAGGTCGAAGAAGAAGTCACCGACGTCGTCGAAAACGCCCTGCAGCAGATGAAGCAACTCGACCGCGTCGAATCCAAGTCCATGCCGGGCATGGCGCAGGTCACGGTAGAGATCGAGATGACCTATGGTCCGGACGAGATTCCGCAGGTCTGGGACGAAATGCGCCGACGGGTCAGCGATCTGGCCGGAGAGCTTCCTGCGGGTGCCCGTCCGCCCATCATCAACGACGATTTCGGCGACGTCTACGGCATGTTCTACGCGGTGACGACCGAGGGGCTCAGCCCATCGGAGCAGCGCAAACTGGCCACCACACTGCGGCTGGGCTTGGTTACTGTCGATGGTGTCGCCAAGGTCGAGACCCTCGGCCTGACCGAAGAGCAGATCACGATTGCGGTCCCATCGGTGCGCCTGACAGAGCTGGGCATTCCGCCGAACCAGCTCTTGGGTATTATCGCCGACGAAAACCAAGTGGTCTCCAATGGCGAGATCAGCGAAGGGCCGGCGCGTATCAGCCTTTCGGTTCCACCGGGATACGTCAGCCCCGAGGGCATCGGTGAGTTGCGGATCGGGGCCACCGGTGAGGTCGGGCAAGTCGCGATCTACGACATCGCCCATGTGATCCGCGAAGAAGCCGAACAGCCCAGCCAGGTGATCCGCCAAAACGGGACCCCCGCCTTTACTCTCGGCGTATCGGCCTTGACCAACCGCAACGTGGTCGAGGTGGGCGCGGCGGTTTCGGAGCAGATCGAAAAGCTAAAGGCCGACCTGCCGCAAGGCGTTGAAATCAATCCAATTTACGAGCAGCACAAAGTCGTGGACGAGGCGGTATCAAGCTTTCTCGTCAGCCTCGGTCAATCGGTCGCAATCGTCGTCGGCGCGCTGATGCTGACCATGGGCTGGCGCGCCGGTCTGGTGGTCGGTGCGACGCTCGGGCTGACCGTGTTTTCGACCCTGTTCTTCATGTCGGTCTTTGGCATCGCGATGGAGCGGATCAGCCTTGGCGCGTTGATCATCGCGATGGGGATGCTGGTGGACAACGCCATCGTCATCACCGAAGGGATGGTGATCGGCGTTGCCCGAGGCAAAAGCGCCGAAGACGCCGCCGCCGAAACCGAAAGCGCGACCTCGATCCCCCTGCTCGGCGCAACTGTCATCGGCATCATGGCGTTTTCCGGGATCGGGCTTTCGCCTGATGCGACGGGCGAATTCCTGTTCTCGCTCTTTGCCGTCATCGGCATTTCGCTGTTGATGAGCTGGGCGCTCGCCGTGACCGTCACACCCTACCTCGGCAAGCTGCTGTTGCGCGCACCCAAGGAAGCCTCGGACGATCCCTACAAGGGTGCGTTCTACGGGGTTTACCGCCGGTTCCTGTGGTTGGCATTGCGCGCGCGCGTGCTTGTCGTACTCATCATTCTGGGGATTACCGTTGCGTCCGTCATGGCCTTTGGACAGGTCAAACAGGCCTTCTTTCCCGCCTCCAATACGCCGATCTTTTATGTCGAATTCCAGATGCCGCAGGGCACCGACATCAACACCACCGACGCAGAGATGGCGCGGCTGGAACAGATCGTCCTGACAGAGGAAAAGGTGACGGATGTGACCTCCCTCGTCGGGCGCGGTGCCAGCCGGTTCATGCTGACCTACAACCCAGAGCAGGCGGATTCGAGTTACGGACAACTCATCGTTCGGGTCTCCGACGCCGAGGCGATCCCGGCGATTGCGGGACGGCTGAACGATATGCTGCCGGCCGAATTTCCCCACGCCCTGATCCGGGTCGAGGAAATCGTCTTTGGTCCGCCGGCGGGGGCCGACGTGGCCGTGCGTTTCTCGGGTCCGGACCCGGTCACGCTGCGCCAGCTCGCGGATGACGCCATCAAGGTTTACGACGACGCGGGCACCATCACCAATCCCCGCACGAACTGGCGGCAGCGCGAAATCCTCGTCGAGCCCATCGTCGATGAATCGCGAATGCGGGTTGCCGGTGCGATGCGCGGCGCGATTGGCGACACCGTGCAATTCGGGACCTCCGGCCTGCGCGTGGGCGAGTTGCGCGAAGGCGATGAGGTGGTCCCGATCTACCTGCGCCTGCCCGAGAACGAGCGAGGCGGCATTGCCCACCTCCGCGACCTGTCGGTCTGGTCCGACGGCGCGCAAACCTACGTGCCCATGGCCAACCTTGTGGAGCGGTTCGAGCCGCGCCTCGTCGAGGCCCTGATCCATCGGCGCGACCGGGAAAGAACGCTTATGGTCTATGGCGGGGCCCGCAACGACCTGACCGCGGACGAAGCCTTTCGCAGTATCCGCGCCGAGATTGAGGCTATCCCGCTTCCCAACGGCTACAAGATGGAATGGGGCGGCGAATACGAGAGTGCGCAGATGGCTCAGGAAAGCCTCGGCAAGCAGCTTCCCATCGGTTTCCTGGTGATGCTGACGATCTCGATCCTGATGTTCAACAAGGTTCGCCAGCCGCTCATCCTGTGGCTTGTTGTTCCGATGTCTGTGACCGGTATGGTTCTGGGCCTGCTGTTCACAGGCCTGCCCTTCACCTTCACGGCCCTGCTCGGCTTCCTGTCGCTGTCTGGTATGCTGATGAAGAATGCCATTGTTCTCGTCGAGGAGATCGACCTGCAACGGGCGCAGGGCGTTCCGGATTACAAAGCGGTGATGGATGGGTCGGTCAGTCGTCTGCGCCCGGTGGTTCTGGCGGCGGGCACGACGATCTTTGGGATGATCCCGCTTTTGCCGGATGCCTTCTTTGCCTCGATGGCGGTGACGATCATGGGCGGGCTTGCCTTTGCGTCGGTGCTGACGCTTGTGGCGGTGCCGGTGCTCTACGCGCTCTTCTTCCGCATCCATCCGCAATAGGGCTGCACTGGTCTGGGAGAATGTGGGTCGCCGGGACGGGTGGCTTGGGTGCTGACCTGCCGGGTCGGACGGCCTATGAGCCTGCAGTCAGCCCGAGTCTAACGAAGACGATGGATCTGGTCGCAGATCACACCCGGCGGCGGCGATTGCGCAGAAAGGCCGAAGGCGGCGCGGCGATGACCCTTTGACTGCGCGTATGGGGGCCGTCTTCGGGGCCGTGAGGTTGGGGGACCCGCTTATTCGCGTACCCTGCCCCGCCTTTTGGCTGGTCCCCAGGCTTGCTCCTCTAACGTCAGCGACCGATGCGGCACATTTCGCATCACGCGGGGATTGACAGTCAGCTCGAACTTACTACATACCGACGGTCGGTCTTTAATGTGATCCCTTTTCCCGCGAGGCGACAATGCAGCAAAATACCAAGGCCCCATCGGGCGAAACGAGTGGTACCCAGCGTCGTGTGCGGATGTCTCCCCAAGCGCGTCGGGCGCAGATCCTCGACGCGGCGCAGCGTTTATTCTTTGAGCGGGGCTGGGACGGCGTAACCCTCTCCGATGTGATCACGTTGGCCGGTATCTCCAAGGGTGGCTTTTATCATCATTTCATCGCCAAGGAGGACCTGCTCGACGGAATCGTCAGTCGATTCACCGCTCAGGCCATGGAGAACACGGCAGAGGCCTGCGCCGTACCGGATGGCGACGCGCTCGCGCGCTTCAATGCCTTTATCGCCGCGACAAACCGGTGGAAGGCCGAGCGCGGCCCCGAACTTCGCTTCTTTCTCGATGTTATGCTGCGACCGGGCAACGATCTCTTGGTTCAGCGCATCTTCGCCGCCTCCACCGAGGCGACGCTGCCGATCCTGCGCCAGATGATCGATGCGGGAATTCGCGAGGGTCAATTTGATGTGCCGGACGCCGGTCTTGTGGCGGAGTCGATCCTGGCGCTGTCCCAGGGGCGCCGCGCCCTGCTGCGCGAAGCGATCGCCGCTGCCGATGCCGGCAATCTCGACCGGGCGACAGGGATGCTCAGCGACAGGATGACTGCCGAGGGGCGGCTGATCGACCGGCTGCTTGGCCTGCCGCCGGGCAGTGTCGTCCTGACCGACCCCGACGAATACAGCCGGATGCTGGGTGCAATGACCAGACCAAGGGACGATTGAACGAACCGACGTCTACCAAACAATGATCAACCGAGTATGAAGGCCACGCAATGCTGACCGCCAAGCACCACAAGCCGAACCTCAACGCGCTGACCGTTCGCGACGTTGTTCATGAGCGCCTTATCGCGACGACAGAGCGTGAACTGACGCCGGCCCCGAAAGGCGACGGCCCGTTATGTCTGATCCTGCGGACCGAGAAACGGAAAAATCCGGAGCCCGACGTGCGGGCGGAGGGCATGATCCCGCCCATGGGACCGCCCTTGCCCTCCGACGTGCGCCCCCGTGCGCTGAAGCAAACGGCAACCGCCCGCGAGTGGGTGGGCTGGGCCTGAAACTCTGCGGGTGGCCCGTTGGCCGACCCGATCCATGCGACCCGGCGCCGGACCCTCAAGACCTAGGCCGTCGCGCAATCGAGACCTGATTTTCGGAGGCGGCCCATGAGCGCGCGCAAACCAACGACCGAGACCACCACACAGCCCAAACCTGATTGGGCCATGAGTAAACGCGAGGAGAAGCGCGCGCGCATGGACCGCGAGGGGCTGGCGCGCAAGCGACGCAAGTGGCCTTGGTTCGTTCTCGTCCTGCTGATCGCGGCCGGTGCGGGCTATTATTACTATATCACCGAGGTCGCGCCGACGGCGGACGCCTCATCTGAAACGCCAGCCGAACAGGCCGAGCCGGTGATGCAGGTCAACCGGCAGGAACTCTCGGTTCTGGCGCCGCAAACCTTGCAACAGACCATTCGCGTGATCGGCACCATCGCACCGGCGCGTCAGGCGCAACTTTCGGCTCAGGTGAGCGGGCGAATTGAAACGGTTCGGGTGCAGCCCGGCGATTCAGTCTCCAAAGGCGACGTGCTGGCACAGATCGACGTCGAGACCCTGACGTTGGAGCTACAGCAAGCCCGCAGCAACGCAGATTCCGCGCGCGCCCAGCTAAGTCTGGCCAGCGTGCAACTGGAACGGGCGCAGCAACTGATAGATCGGGGCGTCAGCACCACGTCGAGCCTTGATGAGGCCCAGAGCACCGTCGCGCAGTTGCGCGCCAGCCTCAGCGCGCTGGAGGATCAGGTCGCGGGTGCGGAACTGCGGTTGCGCAACGCAACCGTCCGCGCGCCCTATGACGGCGTGATCTCGGCGCGGGCGGCGGAACCCGGGCAATATGTCTCGATCGGCGCGCCGCTCGTCACGGTCGTCGATCTGACGAAGGTCGAGATGCGGGCGAGCGCCGCAGTAGGCTCGGGCGCATTGCTGGAGCGCGGTCAGACCGTTGCGATCCGCGTCGATGGCATCCCCGGTCAAACCTTCGAGGGGATTGTCGCCCGTATCAATCCCGTGGCCGAAGAGGGCACACGCACGATCCCGGTCTATGTGCAGGTCGATAACGCGGACGGCGTCCTGCTGGGCGGCATGTTCGGCGTCGGACAGATCGTGGTCAAAGAGGCACCGGGTTCGCTCGCCGTCCCTGCGGAGGCCCTGCGGGAGGACGCGGAGGGACATCACCTCTTGCAGATCGCGGAGGGTCGGCTGGTACGCCGACCCGTCGAGACGGACGGCGACTGGGCCGGCGGGCTGACGCGCATCATCAGCGGTGTTGAGGCCGGGCAGACTGTTGTGACCGCCCCCTTGCCGTCCCTCACCGACGGCGATGCCGTCGAAATCGTCGAGGATTGAGGCCATGTTCCTGACCCGCATCAGCGTCAATGCCCCCGTCTTTGCGACGATGATCATGGCCGCCCTCATGGTCATCGGCAGCTATTCCTTCATGCGACTGCCGATTGAGCAATTGCCGGATGTCGATTTCCCCGTCGTCGCCGTCGTGGTGAGCTATCCCGGCGCCGCCCCCGAGGCGGTCGAGAGCGACATTATCGAACCCATCGAGGAATCGGTGAACACGATCAGCGGCATCGACTACATCCAGGCGACCGCCCGTGCAGGCGAGGCCCTTGTGATCCTGTTCTTCGAGATGGACGTCGATAGCGCGACCGCCATGCAGGAGGTTCGCGACCGTTTGGGCACCATTCAGGCGGGGTTTCCCGAGAATGCTAACGATCCGCTCTTGTTCAAGTTCGATCCGGCCGAGCAGCCGATCGTTTCGCTGGCGGTCAGCTCTCAGACCATGTCGCTGCGCGATCTGACCGCCTTGACCGAAGATGTGGTGGAGCCGCGGCTCTCGTCCATCCAGGGGGTTGGCCGCGCCTCGGTCGTGGGTGGCATTCCGCGCCAGCTGAACGTGTTGATCGACCCCGACCGCCTGTCCGCCTTTGGGGTTGGTGTCGGCGAAGTCACCGCCGCACTTGGACAGGACAACCAGGATCTGCCGGCGGGCTCCATCGAGCAGGGGCTGGCAGTCCAGTCGATCCAGGTCGAGGGCCGGATCGAGAACGCGGTGGATTTCCTCGATATCATCGTCGCGCGGCGCGGCGGTCAGCCGGTCCGGTTGCGCGACGTCGCCACGGTGGTCGATGGCGAGGCCGAACCCGAAAGCATCGCGCTGCTGAACGGCCAGGCGGCACTGGCAGTGGATGTGGTCAAGACCCAGGGCTCCAACACTGTCGAGGTCGCCGAAGCCATCCGTCATGCCGTGGTGGAGCTGATGGCTGGCGAGCTTCCCGAAGATGTCTCGGTCGAGATCGTGCGCGACAACGCCGTGGCCGTCGAGGAAAGCTACGAAGGTGTGCAGAGCATGATGATCGAAGGGGCAGCCCTCGCGGTGCTCATCGTCTTTTTGTTCCTCAATTCGTGGCGCTCTACTGTCATCACGGGTCTCACGTTGCCGATCTCGGTGATTGGCACGATGACAGTCCTTTATTTTCTGGGTTTCACGCTCAACATCATGACCTTGCTGGCGCTCAGCCTCGCAATCGGGCTCTTGATCGACGACGCCATCGTGGTGCGCGAGAACATCATGCGCCACCTGCACATGGGCAAGTCGCATCGGCAGGCGGCGCTTGAGGGCACCAACGAGATCGGTCTCGCGGTGCTCGCCACCACGCTCTCTATCGTTGCCGTGTTCCTGCCGGTGGCCTTCATGGAAGGGATCATCGGCAAGTTCTTCCTGCAATTCGGCGTCACCGTGTCGGTAGCGGTGCTGATCTCGCTCTTCGTGGCCTTTACCCTCGATCCGATGATGTCATCCGTCTGGTACGACCCGGCAGGCGAGCCAAATGTTAAACGTGGCCCGGTGGGGCGGGTCGTGGCGCAGTTCGGGCGGTTCTTTGACTGGCTGAGTAAGGGCTACCGAGGGCTTCTGCGCTGGAGCCTGCGTCACAGGATCACCACGTTGGGGGTGGCCCTCGCGGCCTTTGTCGGCAGCTTCTTTCTGGTGCCCTTCGTCGGGGTCGAATTCGCGCCGGCGGTCGATAACAGCGAGTTTCAGGTTCAGGTCGAAACGCCGGTGGGCTCCTCGCTTGACTATACCTCGACCAAGCTGCGTCAGGTCGACCGGGTGCTGCGCGAATTTCCCGAGGTGACGGGCACTTATGCCACCATCGCGGGCGCGGGCTCTGACGGGCAGAACAGCGCCACACTCGCCGTGTCGATGGTCAGCGCGTCGGAACGTTCGCGCAGCCCCCAGGAGATGACGTTGCCGGTGCGCGAAGCGCTGATGGCAATCCCCGGCATCGACGTCACTATCGGCGCGGCTGGTGGGTTGGGCGGCGTTTCGGCACCCGTGCAGATCAACATCTACGGCGATAACCTCGACGTGCTCGGGCCACTGTCGGATCGTCTGGTGCGCGCCCTGCAGACCATCGATGGATTGGAAGACGTCGCCTCCAGCCTCGACGCCGCACAGCCGGTCCTGGGCGTTCGCATCAACCGCGAAGCGGCCAGCGATCTCGGCGTTTCACTGCAACAGATCGGCGCGACCCTACGTCCGATGCTGGGCGGCGACGACGTGAGCGACTGGACTTCGCCTGACGGGCGCAGCTTTACCGTCACCGTGCGTCTTCCCGAAGAGATGCGCCACGACACCGATGTGTTGCGTGCGCTTCCTGTCGCCCAAAGCGGCGGCACCGGTATGGTCCGACTGGATCAGGTGGCTGATATCGTGCAGTCCTACGGCCCTTCCGAGATCCTGCGGCGCGACCTGTCGCGACAGGTATTGGTCAGTGCCAATCTGTCGGGTCTGACCCTTGGGGACGTGATGCCCGAGGTGCAGGCCGCGATGGACGCGCTCGACCTTCCCACGGGCTACCGGGTCAGCGCGGGCGGCGACGCCGAGCAACTGGCCGAGACGGCCTCGGCGGCGGGATCCGCGCTGTTGCTCGCGGTGATCTTCATCTACCTCGTGCTGGCCTCCCAGTTCGGCAGCTTCCTCCAACCCATCGCCATCATGGCCGCCCTGCCCCTGGCGCTGGTGGGCGTGATGCTGGGCCTGATGGTGGGCGGCTCGACGCTGAATATGTTCTCGATGATCGGGTTCATCATGCTGATGGGGCTCGTGGTAAAGAACGCCATCCTGCTGGTGGACAACGCCAACCAGCATGTCCGCGAGGAGGGTATGCATCTTTATGACGCGCTCTTGGAGGCCGGTTCGACCCGCTTTCGCCCCATCATCATGACGACGCTGGCGATGATCTTTGGCATGCTGCCGCTGGCGCTCAATATCCACGAGGGCTCGGGCCAGAATGCTCCGATGGCGCATGCCGTGATCGGGGGATTGATCTCTTCGACGATCCTCACACTGGTGGTGGTGCCGGTGGTGCTGACCTATGTCGACAGCTTTGGCAAGATGGCAAGCCGCTGGCTGCCGACCGGGCCGGACGTCGCGACAAAGGACGCCTTGAGCGAAAAGAGGGGCTGAAATGTCACCCTGTTGGGCGCGCCCGGTTCTCTGACAGCTGGGCGGCAGTAGCCGCGCCTAGCTTTTGGGGCCACGGAAAGGACTGGGCATGGCACCCCTGCCCTCCGCCCAGGCCGCGCGCACCGTGAACAGAGACGGAGATATCGCAGGCGGACCCAACCGCGGCTCGATATCCCCCGCCAAGAACAGATATCAGACGCGGGCGAATTCGAACTTCGAATACCCCTGAAGGTAAAGAAGCGCGGTCAGATCCCCGTGGTTGATTCGGGTCTCGCATTGCTCTGCGACCGCAGGTTTCGCGTGCAGCGCCACGCCCATACCGGCACGTGCCAGCATGCCGAGATCATTCGCCCCATCCCCGACAGCAATGATATCCTCCTCCGAGATACCCAGTTTCTGCGAAATCTCCTCCAGGGCCTGAACCTTGGCTTCCCGTCCCAAAATCGGACGGGCGACATCCCCCGTCAGGTTGCCATCGGCGACCGACAGAGTGTTGGCCCGGTTCTCGTCAAAACCGAGGGTCGCTGCGATCTTGGCCGTAAAGGCGGTGAACCCGCCGGAGACCAGCGCGCAATACGCCCCCTGTTCCTTCATCGTCGCGATCAGCTCTGCGCCGCCCGGCATGAGCGTGATGCGCGTGTCGATAACCTCCTGGATGACGCTCTCGGGCAGGCCCTTGAGCAAGGCGACCCTTTCGCTCAGCGCGCCGTCGAAATCCAGCTCCGCATTCATTGCGCGGGCGGTGATCTCCCGGACGCGGTCACCGACGCCGGCGACTTCGGCCAACTCGTCGATGCATTCCTGCTGGATCATCGTACTGTCCATGTCCGCCAACAGCATCTTCTTCTTGCGGTGCCCGGCGGGCTGGATGTTCAGATCCGTCTGCATCGCCTGCATGTCGCCCCAGACGTCGCGAAAGTTGTCGGGGACAAAGGGCAGCGGAAACTCTGCCGCTTCGTTTTGCGACAACGTCATGATCATCCCGCCGCCCCAGGCATCGCGCAAGGCCTCAACCGCGGCATGGTCCAATTCGTAAGCAGTCAACGTCGCGATAAACATGAGGATTTCCTGTTGAATTTCGACGCCCATAAAACACGCAAGCGGCGCGAGAGCCAGCCCGTCTGATCGATTGGTATTCACCGCCCTCCCCCAAAGGGAGGATTGCCGGGGCACAGTGGGCTTTCCCGGTGAAGGAGAGGTTCCGCTGTCGCGCGTTGGCGATGCCTTGCCCTGTCGGGGTCCAGCCGATCCGCGCAATGCTTGGTGCGGTCGCTGTACCTTCCGCCGTGCAAGGATGCCGTTGACGTCTGCTCACCTGCCATGGCTGCATTTTAGCACTTTGCAAGGGGCGCCGGGCCTTGGGCGGAACGCTCCACTTCGCCGGCGAAGCGTCGGGTGAAGGCGTGGCTGCCACCGTGGCCGGGGCACATCTGGCCGGGATCGCGCCGGCAGTGGCCGCGCTTGGCGACATCTGACCCGCCTGCGCCCCTCAGTCTTCGCGCGTCAGACGCTTGAGCAGGGAGGACGTGTCCCAACGTCCGCCGCCCATCCTCTGGACGTCCTTGTAGAACTGATCGACCAGCGCCGTGACAGGCAGGGAGGCCCCGATGTCATCGCCCGTGCGCAGGCAAATCCCAAGGTCCTTGCGCATCCAGTCCACCGCGAAACCATGATCGAACTCATCATCGAGCATCGTCCGGTAGCGATTCTGCATCTGCCATGACCCAGCCGCCCCTTGGGAGATCACCTCGACCACCTCGGCTCCGTCGAGCCCGGCCTTCTGCGCGAAATGCAGGGCTTCGGACAGGCCCTGCACCAGGCCCGCGATGGCGACCTGGTTGCACATCTTGGTAAGCTGGCCTGCACCGCTCTCGCCCAGACGACGGCAGATCTTGGCATAGGCATCGATCACCGGCGCGGCCTTGTCAAAGGTGGCCTGATCGCCGCCGCACATCACCGAAAGCGCGCCGTTCTCGGCGCCCGCCTGCCCGCCCGAGATCGGAGCGTCCAGATAGCCGATACCGCCTCCGGCGGCGATGGCGGCCAGTTCACGCGTGACCTTTGCCGAAACCGTCGTGTGATCCACCAGGATCGTGCTCTCCGCCATGCCGGCAAAGGCGCCGTCGGTCCCGGTGCAGACCATGCGCAGATCATCGTCGTTGCCGACGCAGGTCATCACGAAATCGGCACCCGTCGCAGCCTCGCGTGGTGTCGACGCCGATGCCCCGCCGTGCCGTTCGACCCAGGCCTCGGCCTTGGCGGCTGTGCGGTTGTAGACGGTGACGCTGTGACCCGCGGCCTGCAGGTGCCCGGCCATCGGATAACCCATCACCCCAAGGCCCAGAAACGCGATGCTTGCCATGGTCTTTCCCCCTGTTGCGGCTTGTCCTATAGCTTGTGTCGAGCCGCGAAACCAAAAACAAGAGGGCAGTCGTATGTTGGGCAGGGTGTTTGTGTGGCTGTTTCGGATCGCCACCGGGCTGGTGATACTGAGCGTCATCGCAATCGCGCTCGTCTATTGGTTCGCCTCACGCTCCCTGCCGGATTACGACAAGACGCTGAAGGTGCCGGGCATCGCCGCCGAGGTCGAAATCGTGCGCGACAGTGCCAATGTCCCGCATATCTTTGCCGCCAACGATCAGGACGTGTTGTTCGGGCTGGGCTATGTGCATGCGCAGGACCGGTTGTGGCAGATGCTGACCATGCGCTGGACCGCACAGGGGCGATTGTCCGAGGTCTTTGGCGCGCGCACCCTGTCAATCGACAAGCTCTTGCGCCGCTTTGATCTTTACGGGGTGGCTCGCGACGGTGTGGAGGTGCAGGACCCCGAGACCCTGTCGAAATTGCGCGCCTATGCCGCCGGGGTGAATGCGCGACTCGAAGAGATCAATACCTCTGCCCTGGGTCGCGGCGCGCCCGAGCTTTTCATGTTCAAGGCTGCGATCGCCCCATGGACCCCGGCGGATTCGCTGGCCATGGGCAAGCTGATGGCCCTGCAACTGACCGGGCACATGAGCAATGAGGTGATGCGCGCGCGTACCTCTCTCGCCTTGCCAGAGCCGGAAAGACTGAACGACATCATGCCCGAGGCCCCCGGCACCGGGATCGCCGCGCTGCCGAAATACGCCGATCTCTTTAACGATTTGCCGCGCTATGCCAAGGGCCAGGGCCTGCCCGAGCACCCCCTGTCACCGGTGCATCCGACCGCGCTGGCCGGGGCCTCCAACGCCTTTGCCGCCGCGCCGTCGCGCTCGGCGGCTGGCGGAACGCTGCTGGCCAATGATCCGCACCTGGGGTTCAGCGCGCCCACGATCTGGTACCTCGCGAGGTTGGAACTGGCGGCAGGCGGCGTGATCGGGGGCACGATTCCGGGGATGCCGCTGGTGATGAGCGGGCGCTCGGATCGGCTGGGCTGGGCGCTGACGTCCTCCTATCTCGACGATCAGGACGTTTATATCGAACAGCTGAACCCCGAAAACACGCAGGAATATCGCACGCCGGAAGGCTTTAAGGAGTTCGAGACGCGCGGCTCCATCATCCGGGTTAAGGACGCGGATCCGGTGACCATCACCCTGCGCTGGACGGACAATGGGCCCGTGCTGTCCGGATCGGATTACGACCTCGCCACGATCACGCCGCGCGGCCATGTCGCCAGCGTCGCCTGGAACGCGCTGGAGGTTGACGATCACACCCTTGCCGCGGGTATCCGGCTGATGTCGGCCAATAACGTCGATGAGGCGATGGAGATCCTCGCCGGGTTCACCGCGCCCAGCCAGAACGTCACGCTGTCGGACCGCAACATGATCGCGATGAAGACGGTCGGCAAGATGCCTGCCCGCGACCCCGGCCATGCCACAAAGGGACGGATGCCGACGCAGGGCTGGCTGCCGGAAAACCGCTGGACCGGCTACCTGCCCTACGAGACCAACCCCGAATTTCGCGACCCTGCGGGCGGCATCCTCGGCAATACCAACAACAAAATGGTGGATCGCGCCTTTCCCGAACATGTGAGCTACCTCTGGGGTGACACGCAGCGCGTTCATCGCTGGCGGCGCCTGATGCAATCGCGCGAGGTGCACACGCGCGACAGTTTTATCGAGGCGCAGCTCGACACCGTTTCGTTCACCGCGCGCTCGCTGTTACCGCTGATCGGCGCGGACCTGTGGTTCACCGGTGAGGCCGCGCCCGAAGGCACGCCCGAACGTCTGCGCCAACGCGCGCTGGAACTGCTGGCCAACTGGAATGGCGAGATGAACGAGCATCTGCCCGAACCGCTGATCTATTCGGCCTGGCTGCGCGCCTTGCAGACCCGGTTGATCCAGGATGACCTCGGCCCCCTCGCCGAGGAATTTACCCATGTGCAGCCGGTCTTCCTCGAACGGGTATTCCGCGACATCGACGGCGCTGCCGCCTGGTGCGACATTCGCCAGTCCAGCCGGGAGGAAAGCTGTTCCGACGTCGCCAGACTGGCGCTGGATGATGCGCTGATCTGGATCGACGAGCGCTACGGTGACGCCTTGGAAAGCCTCAGGTGGGGCGACGCGCACCAGGCGACGCATGATCACCAGATCCTCGGCGAAGTACCGTTGCTGAAGCATTTCGTGAACATCCGCCAGTCGACCAGCGGCGGTGACAATACGCTGTTGCGCGGCATGACGCGGGGGACCGGACCGGATCCTTACCAGAACGTCCATGGTGCCGGATATCGCGGTGTCTATGACTTTGCCGATCCGAACTCATCGGTTTTCATCACCTCGACAGGGCAATCGGGCCACCCGCTGTCGGAACACTATGATGACCTCGCCCAGTTGTGGCGGCGCGGAGAATACGTTCCGATGTCGCTCGACCAGGAACTTGCGCGGGCCGCGAATGAGGGCGTGACGCTATTGCAACCCGTTGAACCTACGAACTAACATCTGAAACCGGGCCGCGCCTTCGAAGCGCCCCGCCAACCGGAGATGCCGAATGAACAAAGTCAGACTGGGCCGCACGGACCTGAAAATCTCTCCCATCGTCTTCGGGTGCAACGTCTTTGGCTGGACCGTGGACGAGGCCGAGGCACATTCCCTGCTGGATCGTATGGTTGATGCCGGGATCACCACCCTCGACACGGCCGACGCCTATTCCCGATGGGTCGACGGGCATTCAGGTGGCGAAAGCGAGACGATCATCGGCAATTGGTTGGCCGCCAACCCCGGCCGGCGCGGTCAAATCGACCTGATCACCAAGGTCGGCTTTCCGATGCCGGATGGCGAAGGCCTTTCGGCGGCTTGGATCGAAACGGCCGTGGAGGATTCCCTGCGCAGGCTGCAAACGGATCGCATCGACCTCTACTTCTCGCACCGCCCCGACGATGAAACACCGCATGAGGAAACCCTCGCCGCCTATGCCCGGCTCATCGAGGCCGGCAAGGTGCGGGCCATCGGCGCCTCCAACTTTGACGCGAGCCAGATGCAGGCGGCAGAGGAGGCATCCGAGGCCAGCGACACCCTGCCCCGCTACGGGGCGCAGCAACCCGAATACAACCTTTATTCCCGAGAGAAATTTGACGGCGCGCTGGCGGATTTCTGTCTGGAGCATGATATCGGGGTGATCCCCTACTACGGCCTCGCCTCGGGGTTCCTGACCGGCAAGTATCGCCGCGAAGATGATCTGACCGGTGCGCGCGGAAAGCGCGGCGTGGGACGCTACCTCGACAAGCGGGGCTTTGCGATCCTCGATGCGATGGACCGGGTAAGCGAGGAAAGCGGTTTTGATCTGTCGGAAATCGCGCTGGCCTGGTTACGCGCAAAACCTGCGGTGACGGCGCCAATCGCCTCGGCCACGACACTGGTGCAGCTCAACAGCCTGATCCGGGCGGCGGATGCGACATTGAGCGATGAGCATATGGCCAGGCTGGACGCTGCGGGCAGCTAGAGCCCGCGGAACCGCGCCGCCTGTTTCGCCGTCCAGCGCACGACCATCCGGTACCCCTCGTCGCCCTGCGCGTCCTCGGTCACGACGCCCTGCTCAAAGAGCCAGGCACGACGGCGCCCCTCCTCGAACCCGAGGTTGAGAACCTCTGTCAGATGGTCTTCTTCCAGCCCGGTTTCGATGGCCTGCAAAAGGGGGTCCAGCCCCTGCCCCGTGACGGCGGAGATCGCAAAGACCTCCTCACGGTCAGCCTTGTTCAACAGGGCATTGCGCGTCTCCTCATCGAGCCGGTCGATCTTGTTCCAGACCTCCAGCACGGGGACGGAGTCCGGCAGACCGAGGTCGTTGAGGATGTCCTCGACATCGGCCTTTTGTTCCTGGGATTCGGGATGGCTGATGTCGCGGACATGCAGGATCAGGTCCGCCTCCAGCACCTCTTCCAGCGTCGCGCGAAAGGCCGCGACCAGCTGCGTCGGCAGATCGGAAATGAAGCCCACGGTGTCCGACAGGATCACCTCCGGCCCGTTGTTGGGAAGGCGCACGCGCCGCATCGTTGGGTCGAGCGTCGCGAAGAGCATGTCCTTCACAAAGACTTCGGCCCCGGTCAACCGGTTGAACAGCGTCGATTTTCCGGCGTTCGTATAGCCGACCAGCGCCACGATCGGGAACGGCACCTTGGCGCGGGCGGCGCGGTGCAGTTCACGCGTGCGCACCACGCGGTCAAGCTGGCGCCGCAGGCGGACGAGCTGTTCGTCAATGGCGCGGCGGTCAGCCTCGATCTGCGTCTCGCCGGGCCCGCCGACAAAACCCAATCCGCCCCGCTGACGTTCAAGGTGCGTCCAGGCGCGCACCAGGCGGGTGCGTTGATAGGCCAAAGCGGCCATTTCGACCTGCAAGACCCCTTCGCGGGTCCGGGCGCGGTCGGAAAAGATTTCAAGGATCAGCCCGGTGCGATCCAGCAGCTTGACGCCCCACTTCTTTTCCAGATTGCGCTGCTGCACCGGCGTGACAGATCCGTCGACCAGCACAAGTTCAACATTTTGGTCGGAAATCTCTGCTTTGATCTCTTCTATCTTGCCAGATCCGAACAAAGTTGCCGGAACAGCCTTGCGCAGATTCACCACGCCCTGCCCCAAGACCTGAAGGTCGGGCAAGGCCAGCGCGAGCGAGACCGCTTCCTCCAGCGCGTATTCCGGCGCATGGCGGCGGTCCTCTCCGGTGAGGTCTGGATGCAGTACCCAGGCCCGCGTCACGGGCCGGTCATGGGGAATCAATTGGCGTCTTCACCTTCATAAAGGCTGATCGGCTGAGCCGGCATGATCGTGGAAATCGCATGTTTGTAGACCAATTGCGACTGACCATCGCGGCGCAATAGCACGCAAAAGTTGTCGAACCAGGTGATCACACCCTGTAGTTTCACACCATTGATCAGGAAAATGGTGACCGGAACCTTTGTCTTGCGCACATGATTAAGAAATGCGTCCTGCAGGTTCTGTCTGTCGGAAGCCATAAATACAGCCTTTTTTTCTTGTTTTTCTGTCGTCACTGGACCGCGTTGCGGCATACCCTCTAGCGCGGGTGATTATGCGTTTACTATCTGGCCTTTTCCAGCCCCATTTTTGCGATTTGTTCAACAATGACGATCGCTTGCGTCAGTCTCTCCATAAATTTGGGTTCAATAGGGCAATAAATGCCAGCAGTTCGAGGCGGCCGAGAATCATTCCGCACGAAAACACGATTTTCGCGACGGGTCCAAGGGCTGTCAGTTCAATTGGCGTTTCCGAGGCCAGCGACAACAAGGGACCCGTGGTCGTCAGGGCCGCGACGGACAGGACCGTGGCCTCTTCGAACCCCTGTCCAAAGAGCGTCAGCAACAGCATCAGCGCCGCCAGCGTCATTGCAAAGAGCATGAAGAAGATCCAGGCGTGATAGGCCCCCTGCCGACCGATCCGCCGCGTGACCGGTCCCATGCCCGACACCGACGAGGGGTGCACCAGGCGCTGCATCTCGCGCAGCCCGTTGAGGTAAAGCGCAAAGACCCGCATCAGCTTGACCCCGCCCGCCGTCGTGGCAACGCCGCCGCCCATTATGGCAAGGCCCATCAATACGATACCGGGCGTGCCGAGGCCCGACCAGATTTGCGCGGTATCCCACTCGCGGCTCTCGAATCCGGTTGTGGTCAGGAAGCTCATCACCGTGAACAGCGCGCCCCAGAAGGCGCGCAGCCCCTGAAACAGGTCCTCGCCGGCGTTCACTTCGAAGGCGCCGATCCAGTGGCGCAGGAACATGAGGGTTGGCACGCCCAGCACGATCAGGACGCCCAGCCGCAGCTCAGGGTCCATGTGCAGACCGAACCGCGACACGGACGTGTCAGAGCTGAAGCTGACCCTACTGAGCGCAAATATCAGGAAGAGGAAGATCACGATCTCTCCGGCGATCCCGCCATCGGCATTCGCCAGCCCGCCCACGGGCGAGATTCCGCTGGTCGCCAGCGTCGACATCGCATGGCAGAGCGCCACCAGCGGCTCATCGCCGTTGATCAGCAACAGCACCCAGAGCACCGCCGTCAGCAGCCCGTAAATCGGCACCAGCTGCCGCGTGCTGCGGATCACCCGGCGCAAGAGGTCCGCGCGCTGAAAACGGTCGGTCTGGGCCCCGAGGGAGCCGGGGGCAGCCGCCCATGTGACCTCGAACCCGCCGAGGTTCAGCGGTGCCAGAACCGCCGCTGCCGCCACCCAGATCATCAATCCGCCCATCCAGCCGACCATGGCGCGCCATAGCTCCAGCGCCGGGGTCAAACGGCCGGGTTCGAACATCGGCGCGCCGGTGGTGGTCAGGGCCGAGACCATCTCGACATAGGCGTTCAGGAAACTGGTCGAACCGATGCTTTCCTGCAGCGGCAGCGCCATATAGGCGGGGACCAAAACATAGCTGCCGAGCAACGAAAGCAGCCCCACGAGATCGGTGTTGCCATGGGTCACGGAACGCCTGCCGCGCGCCAGCCCGATCAGCAAACTGGCGGTCAGCCCAAGGATACCAGCGTAGAAAAAGCTGCGCGCGGTCAGGAAATCCTCCAGCACCAAGGCAACGCTCGCCGGCACCAGCATGGACAACGCCGCGACCGCGATGATGATCAGAAACAGGGGTTGTTCATGCAGGCGCAGGCGCATCGGACTAGAAGTAATCGATGGAGACCTGAAGCAGCCTCTCGACCTCGGGCACATCATTGGTCAGCGCAAAGATCAGGATCACGTCCCCGGCCTCGATCTTGAGCTTGCCGTCAGGTTTGATGACCTTGCCGCCCTGTTGAATCGCGCCGATCAGCACCCCTTCGGGAAAATCGATATCGCGGATCGGGCGGCCCGCAATCGGACTGGTCGAGAGCACTTCGGCCTCGATCACCTCGGCCTCCGCATCGCCAATGGAATAGACCCCACGCACCCGCCCGTGGCGGATGTGGCGCAGGATCGAAGACACGGTGGTCTGGCGCGGATTGATATGCGCATCGATGCCAAGCGTCGCCATCAACGGCACCAGCGTCGCATCGTTGATCAGCGCGATGGCCATTTCGCAGCCCGACGCCTTGGCCCGCACCGCCGCCAGCATGTTGGTCTTGTCGTCATCCGTCACGCAGAGGATCGCATCCGCGCGCCTGACCCCCGCCTCGGCCAACAGCGCCTTGTCCAGCCCGTCGCCATTCAGAACGATAGTTCTTTCCAGCGCATCGGCAGCGCGTTCTGCTGTTACGCGGTCCTTTTCAATCACCTTCGCGCGGATAGAGCGGCGTTTTTCCAGGCTCTCGGCCACAGCCAACCCGACATTGCCGCCGCCGACGATGATCACGCGCTCCTGCGTGCGGGTCGTCTTGCCAAAGACTTCCAGCGTGCGCGGCACATCCTCGTCCACAACGCAGATATAACAGGAATCTCCGGGGAAGATCTGATCGTTGGGATCGGGGGCAAACAGACGACCATCGCGGCGAATGCCGACAACGATGGCGCGCAGGGTGGAAAACAGGTCCGTCAACTGACGCAGCGGCGTATTCACCACCGGGCAATCGTCGTCGATGATGATGCCCAGCAGCTGGGCACGTCCATCAAGGAACGTCTGCACGTCAAAGGCGGCGGGCGCGGAGAGGCGCTGCATTGCGGCGTCGGCGACCTCACGTTCCGGGCTGATGACCACGTCGATCGGCATGTGATCGCGCCGGTAGAGGTCGGAATAGATCGCGGTCAGATAGCTCTGCGCCCTGAGGCGCGCGATCTTGCGCGGAATGGCAAAGACAGAATGCGCGACCTGACAGGTGACCATGTTCACCTCGTCCGAATAGGTCGCGGCGATGATCATGTCGGCGTCGCGCGCGCCCGCCCGTTCCAGAATGTCGGGATAAGAGGCAAAACCGGCGATACCCTGCACGTCCAGCGTCTCTGTCGCGCGGCGCACCAGCTCAGGGTTATTGTCCACGACGGTCACGTCGTTGTTTTCCCCTGACAAATGGCGGGCGATTTGCCAGCCGACCTGCCCTGCGCCGCAGATGATGACCTTCATCCCACGTCCCCCGGGATCCTTGCCTTTGCCGAAACTATCGCATGACAGATGCCGCCGGAGCGGTCAAACGAATTGTCCCCATGGGTCCAAGCATGCAGAATAGCGCAATGAAACACCAGACGTCCTTCTTGCTGACCGCCCTGACCTGCACCCTGCTGACCGCGGGCTGTGCGCGCGAGATCGACTATCGCGAAGGCGCCACGATGGCAGAGGTCAACCGCGCCCGCGACACCTGCGCCCTCGCCGCTGAGACGCAGGCACCCTATCGCCCCGCCACGCGGATGGAGCCGGGGGACTGGATACCAGAACGCAAGGTCTGCGATGCGGCGGGAAATTGCACCATCCGCCCCGGTCGCATGGGTTTGCCACAGATCGTGCGCTATGACGGCAACGCCACGCGGCGGGTCTTGCTGGCGCGGACCTGTCTGACCGACAAGGGGTTTGACCGGGTCAGCCTGCCCTATTGCCAGTCGAACGTGCGCAACGCGACCCCGCAAGCTGTCACGCGGGTCTTGCCGCCGCTGACGCCGCAAAGCTGCATCATCGGGCGCGGCGGATCGGCCTACCAGATCGTAAGCCCTTAAACCGGCTTACTCTTCCTCAACCCGAGCCACGCGCCCGCCCGATTTCGTCGTCGTGACCACGCCGAGCGATTTCAACTTGCGATGCAGGGCCGATCGTTCCATGCCAACGAATTGAGCGGTTTTCGAGATATTGCCGCCAAAGCGGTTGATCTGGGTCAGCAGGTACTCCCGCTCGAACGCTTCGCGCGCCTCGCGCAGCGGCAGCGTCGCCAAGGTGCCCGAAAGGACGACGCGCCCCTCCTCGGAGGGCTTTTCCTCTTCCGTCGGGACCTCGCGTGCCTCGATTGCGCCGGTGCCATCGCCCAGGATCAGGATGCGTTCGATCACGTTGCGCAGCTGACGCACGTTGCCGGGCCAGATCATCGTCTGCATCAGGGCGGCCGCATCTTCGGAAAGGGTGCGCATCGGCAAGCCCTGACCCTTGTGCAGCGCTTCGAGGAAGTAATTCGCCAGCACGGGAATGTCCTCGCGCCGGTCCGCGAGGCTCGGCACCTCAATCGGCACGACGTTCAGACGGTGATACAATTCCTGACGGAACGTGCCCTCTGCTATCGCCGCGTCCAGATCGCGCGAGGTCGATGAGACGACGCGCAGATCGACCCGCACCTTATCCGCCCCGCCGACGCGCAGGAATTGCTGATCGACCAGCACCCGCAGGATCTTGGACTGGGTACCGATGGGCATGTCGGCAACCTCGTCGAAATAGATCACGCCGCCATGCGCCTCTTCCAGCAGGCCCGGTTCGACGCCGCGTTCCGAGGTTTCGCGGCCGAACAGCACCTCCTCCATGCGGTCCGCTTCGATCGAGGCGCAGGAAACGCAGACAAAGGGCGCATCGGCCCGGTTGGACTGCGCGTGGATGTAGCGCGCCGCGACCTCCTTGCCGGCGCCCGAAGGTCCGTTCAGCATCACCCGCCCATTGGATTTCGTCACCTTTTCGAGGTTTTGCATCAGGGCGCGGAAGGCGGCTGAATTGCCGACCATTTCGGCGGAATGGGTATCCTTGCGCCGCAACTGCTGATTTTCACGCCGCAATCGCGAGGTTTCCATGGCGCGCCGGATCACCACCAGCAACTGGTCGATGTTAAAAGGTTTTTCGATGAAATCGTAAGCGCCCTGTTTGATGGCGGCGACCGCAATCTCGATATTGCCGTGCCCCGAAATGATCACCACCGGCACATCGGGGTTGTCGCGTTTGACGTGTTTCAGGATGTCGATGCCATCCATCCGGCTATCCTTGAGCCAGATGTCGAGGATCATCAACGCGGGCGGCTCGGTGTTGAGGTGCGCGAGACACTCGTCGGAGTTCCCGGCAAGCCGGGTGGCGTAGTTCTCGTCCTCCAGGATGTCCGAAATCAATTCCCGGATGTCACGTTCGTCATCGACGATCAGGATGTCACTCATGTTCCCTCACTCACTGTTCTCGCGGTGTCCGGCGTGTCGATCGCACCGGCCTTCAGCGGCAGGCGGATGATGGCACAGGCACCAGTGTGGCTAAGCCCGTCAAAGGGCTCGGCATCATCAAGGCGGAGCGTTCCGCCATGTTCCTCGATAATCTTCTTCACGATGGGCAGGCCCAACCCGGTACCCTTGTCACGCGTCGTCACGTAAGGCTCGAACAGGCGCGCGCGATCCTCGGGCAGACCGATGCCATTGTCTGAAATGCGGATTTCCGCCCAGGGGGCGGTGCCGTTCTGGGTCTCCTGCGACAGGGTCTCGGCGGTGACGTGCACGGCCGGCACATAGCCCTCGGGCGCGCCTTTTTCGCGCAGCGTCTCGGTCGCCTCGCCAGCATTTTTGATGAGGTTGGTCAGCGCCTGCCCGATCATCGTAGCGTCCAGATCGGCGGACATGGCGACATTGGGCAGATCGCTGGAGATCCGCACGCCGGGCTGGCCCGATTGTTGCAACAGCACGGCGCCCTTCAACAGATCGCGCAGATCCTCGGTGCGCTTTTCCGGCTCCGGCATGCGCGCGAACTTGGAGAATTCGTCCACGATCCGACGCAGATCGCCGGTCTGGCGTACGATGACTTCGGTCAGTGATTCCAGATCATTGGCGAGGCCCTCGTCCAGATGGCGCGCGAACTTGCGCCGGATCCGTTCGGCGGATAGCTGGATCGGGGTCAGCGGGTTCTTGATCTCATGCGCGATACGGCGCGCGACATCGCCCCAGGCCGCCATGCGCTGCGCCGTGACGAGATCGGTAACATCGTCAAAGGCGACCACGTAGCCTTCGCGCCGCCCTTCGGTATTGCGCCGGGTCGCCATGCGCACCAGCAGGGTTTCCTGACGCCCTGCGCGCACGACCTTGATCTCGGCTTGCACAGTCTGCGCGCCGCTGTCGCGCAACTGGTCGAACAGCGGTCCGAATTCCGGCACGGCAAAGGAGATGGCGTCGTCCTCCTCATCGCCGCTCCAATCCAACAGTCGTTCTGCGGAGCGGTTCACGAAGGTCACGCGTCCCTCGCGGTCCAGACCGACCACGCCGGAGGTGACAGAGGACAGCACGGAATCAAAGAGCCGGCGGCGTTGCTCGACCTGGTTCGTGTTTTCCAGCAGGGCATTGCGCTGTCCCTTCAACTGCGATGTCATCTGGTTGAAGTAGCGTGACAGCATGGCGATTTCATCATCGCCCTCGTCTTCGGTGACGCGCACGTTCAAATCGCCCGAGCCGACGCGTTGCGCGGCGCCGGTCAGACGTCCGACGGGGCCCGACAAACGTTCGGCAAACCACAGGCCCAGCCAGATCGCCGCAAGGATCAGGATGACGGCGAAACCTATGTAAAGCAGACCGAATTCAAACAACACGCGCCCCCGTTCGCTCTCCAGCTGCTGGTAGAGCCGGACGGTCTCCTGGGTGTCGTCGAGCAGGCGCAGGATGTCGCCGTCGACATCGCGACTGACGTAGAGGAAGCGGTCCACATAGGCGGTCAGCGGGATCAGCGCACGAAACTCGTTATTGCTCCAGTCCTCGATCAGTAGATAGCCCTCGCTGGCGGACTGCTCGAGGTCTGCCTGATCCGGTTGCTCATAATCGAACAGGTAGGAGCGTTCGCCGCGTGATTTGATTTCCCCTGCCCCGTCAATGACATAAGCCTCACGCAGCCCCCGCTGGATCTGGTTCTGACCAGAGGCAAGCAACTGGCGGAGAACCGCATCGGTAATCAGGAAATCCCGTTCGCGCGCCGTATTGAGGAAACGCGCCAGCGCCCGGGCGTCCTCCTCCAGATCCTCGCGGTGCTCCTGCTCATAGGCGCGCGCGGCGGCAAGTGACGTGCCCACCACCTGGCGCACCCGGTCGGAGAACCAGCCCTCCAACCCTATGTTGATCGTCAGCACGGCAAAGATCGCAACGGACACAGTGGGGATCAGCGCCATGATCGCGAAGACCCCGGTGAGACGCAGGTGCAACCGGCTGCCGGCAGATTTGGCACGACGCGCCGCGACCATTCGCGCGACCCGTTGTGACACCAACGCGGCCACCACCAGCACGTAAACCAGATCGACCAGCAAGACGAGGCGCAGCGCCATGGAGGACGCGCCCTGCTGCATCGGCCCAAGCACGAGGAATGTCGCAATGACAAGCACCGGCCCGAGGATCACAAGCCCCAGGGTCGCCGCGTTTTGCAGTCGCCGTTGACGGCGTAGGCGCGCCAAAGCGGCCCATCGTGGTCTCTGTGCCCGGGTTGCCACTCGGCAGCCTCTTGATTTGGGTCGCATTCTGCAACCACCGCCATATGTTGTGGCCATATCAGGGGATGATACCCCATAGCCACTGCTCTGTTGCGGTTTTACATCAATTTCCGGCGGCGTGTCACGCGAATATCCAGATCGGTGATCTTCTTGCGCAAAGTATTGCGGTTGATTCCCAGGAGGTCAGCACATTTAGCCTGATTGCCGCCCGTCGCCTCTAGGGCGATTTCGATCAACGGCGTCTCCATCTCCTTGAGAATACGGGGATAAAGCCCCGGAGGGGGCAATATGTTGCCGTGCAGATCAAAGTAGCGGCGCAGATGTCGCCCGATCGAGGCCGAGAGCTTCTCACCGTCCTCCACGCCCGACGCCGGCTCATTCTCAGGCTGTCCACCCAGAACCCCGGCGACATCCAGCTTGGAAATCTCATCGGTGCGCGCCGTCAGCACGAGACGTCGAATCGCGTTCTCAAGCTGGCGCACGTTGCCCGGCCAAGGGTGGGAGCGCACCATTTCCATCGCGTCGGGCGTCAACTGACGCAGGGGCGCGCCTTCGCGTTCTGAGCGGGCAAAGAAATGCTCGACCAGCAGCGGGATGTCATCGACCCGGTCACGCAAGGCGGGCACCGCGATTGCCGCGCCGGACAAGCGATAGTATAGGTCCTGCCGCAGCTCACCCTCCTCCATCGCATGGGTCAGATCGGCCTGCGAGGTCGCCATGAAACGCGGCAGATTGTCGGCCGGACCGTCCATCATGCGAACGATCCGCGCCTGCACGTCCAGCGGGATGTCGGTGATCTCGTCGAAAATGATCGTGCCGCCCTTGGCCCGCGCGAGGATCTGCGCCGGACCTTCGATATCCTGAAGGTCGGCGGCCGAGGCGGTGATGAAGGGCAAGCTGCGTCGGTCCGAAAAGTCATGAATGGCGCGCCCGATCAACGACTTGCCCGTCCCCGACTCCCCCGTGATCAACACCGCGAGATCCGTATTCAGCACGCGCGCGATCAACCGATAGAGCGCCTGCATCGAGGGGGTGCGCCCGACCAGCGGCAATTCGTCGGGACGTTCGGTATCATCGCTGGAGGTGGGCGCGGAGGCGCTGCGTCGGCGGGCATCCAGCGCGCGGGCCGTGCGCTTCATCAAGTCGGGCAGATCAAAGGGCTTGGGCAGATAGTCATAGGCCTCGGCCTCAGCCGCCTGAATCGCCGTCATGATGGTGTTCTGGGCGGAAATCACGATCACTGGCAGGCCGGGGCGATCCTGCGCGATCTTCGGCAGCATCTCCAACCCGTTGCCATCGGGCATCATCACGTCGCTGATCACCACGTCGCCTTTGCCCTCGCCCACCCATCTCATCAAGGTCGTCAGAGAGGACGTCGCGTGCACCTTGCATCCCGCACGGGTCAGAGCTTGCGTCAGAACGGTGCGAATGGTGCGGTCGTCGTCGGCGACAAGAATGGTGCCATCCATATCAGCTCTCCTTTAAATTGCGTTTAGTACGGGTCGTATCCATCGGCAGCGACAGGCGGAACACGGTTTTTCCAGGGACGGACGTGACTGTGATCCAGCCCTCGTGATCCGAGACGATTTTGCTCACCAGTGCGAGACCCAGCCCGGTGCCATTCTCCCTGCCGGACACGAAAGGATCAAAGATGTCGCCCGCGATGTCCGGCGGCAAGCCGGGGCCATCGTCGATGATCTCGACCTGAAGGGGCAGCGGCTTGCCTTGACCGTCCGAGCGCCTTAAACGGAACGAATGTTCGAAATAGGTTCGCAGACGGATCGTTCCGCCCGTTTTTCCAGCAGCTTCCGAGGCGTTCTTCAACAAATTCAGCACGACCTGGAGCAATTGGTCGGCGTCCCCAAGGGCCATGGGCAGCGAGGGGTCGTAATCCTCAATGATCTTCATATGCGCCCCGAACCCCAGCAGAGCCGAACGGCGCGCCCGGTCCAAAACGTCGTGCACATTCACGGCATGCATCATTGGCATGGTCAGGTTGCCGAATTGCTCCACCTGCTCCAGCAACTTGACGATGCGGCGGCTCTCTTCGACGATGAGATCGGTCAACTCACGGTCCTCCGCGCTCAACCCCATGGAGAGTAACTGCGCGGCACCCGTGATCCCGGCGAGCGGGTTCTTGATCTCGTGGGCCAGCATTTCGGCCATGCCAATGGCGGATTTCGCAGCTGATTTGACTGTATGGTCCTGTGACAACCGCCCGGCCAGTTCGCGCGGCGAGATCAGGAACAGCATGTAACCCGTCTGGCCCGACAAGGGTGCGATCTGGAGGTTGCAATGCAGCGGCGCCCGCTCGCCGGTGCCGACGTCAACGTCGTTGACGAACAGCGGCGAGGACGTGGCGCGGGCGCGCTCGAACGCCGTCTCCAGCGGGCTGTCGATCATCACCTTTTCCCAGACTTTCGTGCCCCGAAGCGTCTTGGCCGAGGCATTGAGGAAGCCTTCGGCGGCGGCGTTGATCGTGGCGATGCAATCCTGCGGGTCCAGCACGATCGCCGGGACGGGCAGAGAGTTCCAGACCGCGTCATCCTCTATCATGCGGCGGTCCTTTCGCGCGCGTGTGGCTCGCGCGCGTGTGGCGCGAGCGCTTCGGGCAGAAGGGACATGACCTCTGCGCAATCACGGCTGCGCAGGACACGGCCACGCAGCGCGGCTGGCGTTCGCGCGTGGTCCATGTACCAACCCAGATGCTTGCGTGCGACGCGATTGCCGAGATCAACGCCGTAGAACGACAGCATCGCCTCGTAGTGCCGCGCGGCCAATGCGCCCATGTCGACCGTGGTCGGCCCGGTTGTGCCCGAAAGCTCTGCCATGATCGTGGCCAGCGCCCAGGGCCGACCCTGGATTCCCCGCCCCACCATGACTCCGCGCGCGCCCGAAGCCTTCAGCGCCGCACGCGCGCTCTCTGTGTCGACGATATCTCCATTGGCGAGAACCGGCACATCGACCGCCTCGACCACTGACCGGATGGCAGCCCAATCGGCATGCCCCTTGTAGAACTGGCAGCGCGTGCGCCCGTGCACGACGACCATGCGCACCCCTGCGGCCTCGGCACGGCGCGCGAGATCGGGAGCGTTTAGGCAATCGTCGTCCCAGCCAAGGCGCATTTTGAGCGTGACAGGCAGCGAGACCGCCTCCGCGACCGCCTCGATCAGGCGCAGTGCCAGATCGGGATCGCGCATCAGGGCAGAACCGGACAGCCCGCCCGTGACCTTTTTCGCCGGGCAGCCCATGTTGATGTCGATGATGCGCGCGCCCATCCCTTCGACCTGACGCGCGGCCTCGCCCATGATCGCGGGATCGCGCCCGGCAAGCTGGACAGAGGTTGCGCTACGTTCAAGCCCCAGCTCCGCCCGCTCCAACGTGCCGGCGCGCGCGGTCAGCAATTCGCCCGAGGCGACCATCTCGCTGACCACGAGGTCGGCGCCAAAGCCGGTGACGAGGTCGCGCATCGGCAGATCGGTGATCCCGGCCATGGGGGCCAGGGCGACAATCGGGCGGTCGGATGGGTGGGCGAAGGGTGCTGACATGCCTAAACCTTGTGCAATGAGCCTTGCGTAGCGCGATAGTCGCCCAAGCTCAACGCAAGCAAATAGGAATACCGACGCGATCATGTGCTTATGCTTAAATATTAGGCAATCACCGCGAACCAAGGCGGCATTGCCGATATGGAAATTTCCTCCTATCCAGTCGGGATGAGCAGCGATACCCCCTCCCTCGTTACCATCCTTGTGGCCGCCGGACGCGGCACGCGGGCAGGTGGCGGTGTGCCCAAGCAATGGCAGCTCCTCGCCGGTCAGCGGGTGGCCGACTGGGCCATCGCCGCCTTTCAGCCGTTTGGCGAGGTGGTGGTCGTGCTGCACCGCGACGACATGGACATTGATCTGCCCGCCGGGGTGCACCGCGTTCCCGGTGGCGAGACGCGTGAACACTCGGTCAAGGCAGGGCTGACACGGGCCTGGGCGCTTGGCGCGACCTACGTGCTGATTCACGATATCGCGCGGCCCTGCATCTCTCCGACTGTGATCGCAGGGGTCCGTGACGCGCTATTCGCCGGGGCCGAGGCCGCCGCGCCGGGTCTGCTGGTGACGGATGCCCTGTGGCGGGCGGAGGGCGCGCGCGTCACCGGCACACAGGATCGCGCCGGTTTGGTGCGCGCGCAGACGCCGCAGGGCTTTGTCCTCGGGCCAATCGCCGCCGCGCATGACGGCTTCGCAGGGGATGCGGCGGATGACGTCGAAGTGGCGCGCGCCGCAGGCCTCGACGTGCACATCACGTCGGGTGACGCCGATAACATCAAGATCACGCATCCCGGCGATTTCGCGCGGGCCGAGGCGATCCTGAACAGGAGACGAGACTGCATGGATATCCGGATGGGCAATGGCTACGATGTCCACGCCTTTTGCGAGGGCGATCAGGTGACGATTTGCGGTGTCTCCGTGCCGCATGACAAGGGCCTGCTCGGCCATTCGGATGCGGATGTCGGCATGCACGCGATCACCGATGCGATCTATGGCGCGCTGGCCGAGGGCGACATCGGTC